>NZ_JBFAGV010000014.1:0-155165 GCF_040653855.1 Streptomyces sp. NPDC050856
GGCGCGCCGTGCCGCCGGCACCGGTGACGGGCGGAGGGCCCGGCCTCGTGGTCACGAGGCCGGGCCCTCCGTGCGCCGGTACCGCGGCGCCGACCGCGCCGGTCCTGGCGCCGGCACCGCGACGCCCGGTGTTCGGCGCCCGGCCCCGGTCAGCCGATGTGGTGGCGGGCGTAGTGCCGCTGGGCCTTCGCGCGGTTGCCGCAGCCCGCCATCGAGCACCAGCGCCGCGTGCCGTTCCTGGAGATGTCGTAGAAGTGCAGGACGCAGTCGTCGTTGGCACAGGAGCGGACCCGCTCGGGGCGGTCGGCCATCAGCCGGAGCCAGTTCTCCGCCGCCGACCAGGCCGGCAGCCAGGACGGCTCCGCCACCTCCACCACGGTGTCCGGCCGGCCGTCGGGGCGCAGGACGCGGCGGACCCGGCCGTGCGCCAGGACGTCGTTGAGCGCGTCCACGGCGTGCGGCGGCGGCCGGTCGGGATCGGCGATGAGCTCGTCCAGCACGGCGCGCGCCCGCAGGACGTTCTCCAGGGTGGCGCGGTCGGCCGGAACCGGACGGTCGCCGCCGGGGGCGTCGCCGGGGTCCCGGTACCCGCCGATGCTCCGGCGCACGGCCGGGGCGGCCAGCCACACCTCCAGCCCGTCGAGGGTTTCCAGCAGGTCATGAGCGCCCTCTGCGTCGATCCACCGCGTGTTGAGGAGGTCGATGGAGAGGGGCTCACCGGTCAGCGGCCGGGGGTCGGCCTCGATGGGTGGCGGCACGGGTCGGGTCCTTCCTTAGCGGCGGACAGATGAACACGCTCCCACCAACACTAACCGGTCATTCCTTGATCAGCGGTTGACCCTGTCGAACCTAACCGCTAACTTTGATTTTGACGGTTACGGGAACGCCTCGTAACCCCTACCGAAGGCATGGGATTGACGATGAGCAAGGCGACCAACCTCCAGACCGGGCACGTCGGCCTGAACGTCACGGACCTGGACCGCTCGCTCGCCTTCTACCGCGAGGTCTTCGACTTCCAGGTGCTGGCCGAGGGCAAGGAGGACGACCGGCGCTGGGCCTTCCTCGGCCGTGACTCCCGCCTGCTCGTCACCCTCTGGCAGCAGAGCGACAGCGCGTTCGCCAAGGACCGGGCCGGCCTGCACCACCTGTCCTTCCAGGTGGACACCATCGAAGAGGTCAAGGCCACCGAAGAGGTCCTGCGCAACCTGGGTGCCGAGTTCACCTACCAGGGCGTCGTGCCGCACGGCGAGAACGGCGCGTCCGGCGGCATCTTCTTCACCGACCCCGACGGCATCCGGCTGGAGATCTACGCCCCCACCGGCGCCGACCCGGCCGACGCCCCCACCTCCGGTGCGCCCACCTGCGGCTTCTTCTAGGAAGCGCCCCACCCCCCGATCGGTCACTTCGGAAAGGAATGCCGTGGCCAGCTATCACAGCGGTGAGATCGCGGTGCAGGAGCGGGCGGAACTCGCCGATCAGGCGAGCTTCTCCCTCGGCGGCATCGGCGAGACCGTCCCCGCCGTCGCGGCGGCATTCCTTGCCGAACAGCCGATGATCGTCATCGGAGGCGCGGACCGCGGGGGCCGCGTCTGGGCCACCCAGTTGACGGGGGCACCCGGTTTCCTCCGGGCGCCCGACCCCCGCACCCTCACCATCGACACGCTCCCCCTCCCCGAGGACCCGCTGTGGGACGTCCTCGCGGGAGCCGGGTCCCCCGGGGAACCCGTACGCGTCGGCATGATCGCCATCGAGCCGGCCACCCGGCGCCGGATGCGGATCAACGGCCGGGCCTTCCGGGACGGCGACGGACTGCGCGTCGATCTCGACCAGGTGATCGCCAACTGCCCCAAGTACCTGCAGAAGCGCGACTACCGGATCCTCGCGGCGGACGACGAGGCGGCCACGGCCCGCACCGTCACCGACGGGACCGAACTGAGCGACGCGCAGCAGCGGATGGTGCGGGGCGCGGACACGTTCTTCATCGCCACCACGTCCGACCGCGGCGACGCGGACGCCTCGCACCGGGGCGGCAACCCCGGTTTCGTCCAGGTGCTGTCCCCCACCTCGCTGCGCTGGCCGGACTACGTCGGCAACGCCATGTTCCTGACCCTGGGCAATCTGCTGCTCAACCCCGCCGCGGGCATCGTCGTACCGGACTGGGAGACGGGCACCGCCCTGCACCTGAGCGGTACCGCGCGCACGGTCTGGGACGCCGAGGAGATCGCCCGGGTGCCCGGGGCGCAGCGGCTGGTGGAGTTCTCCGTGGAGGCGGTGCGGGAGGTCTCGGCGGCCTCTCCCCTGCGCTGGTCGGCCCCCGGCTACTCCCGCTTCAACCCTCCGGTGGCCTGACCGGCGCCCCCTCTCCCCTTCTCCCAACGAACCCTGAACCCCCGTAACGGAGTCAGCCATGCGGATCACCGTGGACATGAACCTGTGTGAGAGCCACGGGCAGTGCGTCTTCGCGGCACCCGAGATCTTCTCCTTCGACGACGAGGAGTACCTCGTGTACGAGGCCGCCCCGTCCGACGCCCTGCGCGACAAGGCCGAGAAGGCGGCCGCGGTCTGCCCGGTTCGCGCCATCACCGTCGGGCCGGCCGCGCCGTGACGGCCACCGGCACGGCCACGGGCGCGGGCCCGCGGGAGCTGGTGATCGTCGGCGCCTCGCTCGCCGGACTGCGGGCCGCGGAGGCGCTGCGCGCCCAGGGCTTCACCGGGAACCTGACGGTCGTGGGCGACGAACCCCGCCTCCCGTACGACCGCCCGCCCCTGTCCAAGCAGGTCCTCACCGCCACGGACCGCCCCGCGAGCACCGAACTGCCGCTGCCCGACGGGCTCGACATCCGCTGGCGGCTCGGCCAGGCGGCGGTCGCCCTCGACCCGGACACCCGGACCGTCACGCTGGCGGACGGGGCACGGCTCCCCTACGACGGGCTGCTGATCGCCACGGGCTCGGCCGCGCGCGGCTGGCCCGCCGAGCAACCGCCCCCGCGCGGCGTCATGACCCTGCGCGGCTGGGACGACGCCCTGGCGCTGCGGGCCGAGCTCGTCCCGGGACGCCGGCTGGTCGTCGTCGGCGCCGGTTTCCTCGGGGGCGAGATCGCCGCCGCGGCCCGGGCGCGGGGCCTGGACGTCACACTGGTCGAGACGGGCAACCAGCCGCTGGAGCGGGCCATCGGCGCGGTGGCCGGCACGTTCGTCGCCACGCTGCACCGCGAGGCGGGCATCGACCTGCGGACCGGCACCACCGTCACCGACTTCCACGCGTCGGCCGACGGCCGGCTGACCGGGGTCCGGCTCTCCGACGGCACCGAGGCCGGGGCCACCGCGGCCGTGCTGGCCCTCGGCGCCGTCCCGGCGACCGGCTGGCTGGCCGGCTCGGGCATCGCCGTGGACGGCGGGGTGCGCTGCGACCCCTGCCTGCGCGCCCTGCGCCCCGACGGCACGGCCGTGCCGGGCGTGGTCACCGCGGGTGACATCGCCCGGGCGCCGCAGGCACTGGCGGACGGCGAGCCCCTGGCCCTCGGCCACTGGACCAACGCCGTGGAACAGGCGGCCACCGCCGCGCACACCCTGCTCCACCCGGACGCTCCCCGACCCTTCACCGGGGTGCCGTCCTTCTGGTCGGACCTGCACGGTGTGAAGATCCGGTCGGTGGGCCTGCCCGGCGCCGCCGACGAGGCCCGCGTCCTGGAGTACGACCTCGGCGCCCGCCGTCTGGAGGTCAGCTACCACCGGGCGGGCCGGCTCGTCGGGGCCCTGACCGTCGGGCGGGTCTCCCGCCTCGCGGCCTACCGCCAGGAACTCCAGCAGCGGCAGTTGCTCCCGACGCCGGCCGCGTGACGCGTCACCGAGGTCACGCCTTGCCGTCCGCGGTACCGGGTTTCCCCCGGCAGGGGCCCCGCCTGAAAAGGCGGGGCCCCACCGGCCGTATTCCCGGATTTCCCGGCTTTCCCGGCTTTCCCGGCTCAGCAGCCGCGCGGAGCCTCACGCTCGTAACGCAGCGGGGTGCCCTTGGGCTTGATGTAGGTGAGGTGCAGCTCGATGGGCTCCGTGCCTTCATTCACACCATTGAGCGGAAGATTGCCCTGCTTGATGAATGAGGTTCCCTGCCGGAAGACTTCCTGGGTGCAGTCGGCGTTCTTCCGCACAATGGTGCCCTTCTGCACGGTCAGGATCACCAGCCCCGGATGCACGTGCCAGCCGGTGTCCCCACCCGGCTGAATGATCAGGGTCTGCTCGACCACCTCGGACACGTTCTTCACCTTGATGTCCGTGACCTTGAGGAACTTGCCCTCGGCGGTGGTGACGGCGGTCAGGTCGTGCGCGGGACTGGCGGTGGCGATACCGCCCACACCGACCATCGCGACCGCGACGGCGGCGGCCGTCAGCGACTTGCGGCCACGAAGGTTCCGGCGAATTCGCTTCATTCTGATCCCTCCCGAGGTGCCCCTTGCCGGGGACACCGGCGAATAGCTGCTACAGGAGAGACTTTACGTAGATGGCATGTCCGCGACAATAGCTGTTCGATTCGCATACCCGATGGGGCAATAAGGAATGCGAATACCTGAGGATTGATTGAGTAATTCAAAAAGGCTTCACGCGACGCCGCGTTCGATATCCGGAACTCAAGACCCTATTACGAGAGCAGGCGATCCCACCCCGCACGGCGGCGAATTGTCCCCGCCGGGGGAAAGCCCGCCCGCCGCACCGCGTCCGCCCCACCCCGTCCCGCCCACCGGCCGGCCCCGTGGCGGCCCGTACCGGGGACATCCGGGCCCTCACCGGCTCGGGGCCCTCGTCGAACCCGCCGTCCCGCGCCGGCTCACTCCCGCTTCGGCCACGCCGCCTCCCGCGTCACCGCCCCGCCCGCCGGAGCCATCACCCGCAGGCCGTGCGGTCGGGGTGGGATCGGTGTTCGGACAAGAGGCCACCAGGCGTCGCCTGATGTCTCAGCCGCCCAGCAACGCCTCGATGACAGTGGCAGGGGCCGCGTCGGAACCCCGGTGTCGTCGTCGAGCATCTCGGCGGAGGCGTCGTGGAAGACGGCCGGGACGGCGCGGGTGAAAGGACTGCTCCAGACGCCGGCCTTGACGTCGCAGCGGCCGGACCCGGAACGGGACTGACACCGAGGCGCGTCGCGAACCCCTCGGTACTCCGCGATGTGCCGGCCGGCCCGGTCAGCCTGGCCAGTGGGAGCCAACGCGGAGCGTCACAACAAGTCACCTTCGATGTCCGAGTACTCCTCGCGGAGCGCGTCGACGATCGGGTGGGATTCAGGCAGCTCGACCCCGTCGATCGCGCTGACGGCGCGTACTCCGATTGCCGCGTTGGTGGCGAACGCCGCCCGCACGTTCGTCAGGTCGTCCAGGCGGACCGTCCGCGTGACGTGGTCATGGGCGCCCTTCAAGAGCTCCATGGTGACGCCCACGAGGCAGTCGGCGTTCGGCCAGATCACCTGACTGCCGTCGAAGAATCCGACGTTCCAGGTGCCTCCCTCCGAGATCACGCCCTCCGGGTCGACGAAGAGGGCGTCGTCGAAGCCGGTCAGCTGTGCCTGACGGCGGTGGTGCAGGGACGCGAAGAGTCCGACGCTCTTGACGCTCGGCACGTCGCGTACATACGTCGTGGACCGCACCCTGAGCGGCGGGAGCGGGAGGGCGCCAGCCGGCCGGGAGGTCACCAGCACGTGCGGGTCGTCGGCCCTGCCCGGATGCCCCAGGTCGAGGTCGGGGTCGAAGACGGTGACGCGGACCGTCGTGGATCCGGTGACCGGAACAGCGCGGCGGACGAGTTCGCGGACACGCTCCGGTTCGAGGTCACTCCCGAAGAGGGCCCGGCAGTCGCGCCGAAGCCGCTCCAGGTGCAGGGACAGGCCGCGTACGCGCCCGCCGTCCACCCGCATGGAGGTGAAGTGGCCGTAGTTGGTCAGGGCCAGGGTCTGCAGCTGGGCCGGGTCGACCGGATCCCCGTTGAGTTCCGCCATGCGGCCGGCGTGCACCTTGACCACGCCTCCCGGTTGTCTCGCACGTCACCTTTCGGCACGGTCCGGCAAAAGCAAAAGCCCCAGGTCACGGCGAGTGAGTCCTGAGGCTTCCACAGAGCCGCCTTCGGGATTCGAACCCGAGACCTACGCATTACGAGTGCGTTGCTCTGGCCAACTGAGCTAAGGCGGCATGCCGTGCGGTCCCGCGTGCGGGTGCAGCAGCGGGCCCAAGTCTACACAGGTCGCGGGGGTGCCTCGCACACCCCCGGGCTGGGCCCGGAGGCGCGCGGGTCGGTCAGGAGCAGCGCTTGCCTTCGGGGGGAGTCGTGCCCGACAGGAGGTAGGTGTTGATCGCCGTGTCGACGCAGGTGCTGCCCCGGCCGTACGCGGTGTGGCCGTCGCCGTCGTAGGTGAGCAGGGTGCCCGAGGCGAGCTGGGCGGCGAGGGCCTTCGCCCACTTGTAGGGGGTGGCCGGGTCGCGGGTCGTGCCGACCACGAGGATCGGGGCGGCGCCCTCGGCCTTGATGCGGTGGGCGGTGCCGGTGGCCTTGACGGGCCAGTACGCGCAGCTCAGTGAGGCCCAGGCCAGGCCCTTGCCAAAAACCGGGGAGGCCTTCTCGAAGGACGGGACGGCGGCGGCGGCCTGGCCGGGGGTGGTGAAGGCGGGCGGCTGGTCCAGGCAGTTCACCGCCGCGTTGGCGTACATCAGGTTGGAGTACGTGCCGTCCTCCTCCCGCTCGTAGTAGGTGTCGGCCAGCGCGAGCAGGCCCGAGCCCTCGCCGTCCATGGCACGGGTGAGGGCCTCGCGCAGCCGGGACCAGGCGGCTTCGTCGTACATGGCGGCGATCACACCGGTGGTCGCCAGGGACTCGCCGAGCGCCCGGCGCTCACCGGTGGGTACCGGCTCGGCGTCGACCCGGGTGAAGAACGCCTTGAGCCGGGTGGCCGCGTCGGCGGGCGACTCTGTGCCCAGCGGGCAGTCCGGCCGCCGTACGCAGTCGGCGGCGAAGGACCGGAAGGCGGCCTCGAACCCGGCCGTCTGGTCGCGGTTCAGCTCGGCCGTCGGCAGGGAGGGGTCCATCGCGCCGTCGAGGACCAGCCGGCCGGTGCGGGTGGGGAACAGCTCGGCGTAGGTCGCGCCGAGGAACGTGCCGTACGAGGCGCCGACGTACGCCAGCTTCCGGTCGCCCAGCACCGCGCGCAGGATGTCCATGTCGCGGGCCGTCTCGACGGTCGAGACATGGGACAGGATCCGGCCCGAGCGCTTCTCGCAGCCGGCCGCGAAGTCCTTGAACGACGCCGTCAGCCGGTCGGTCTCGCGCCGGTCGTCGGGGGTCAGGTCGACCTGCGTGTACGTGTCCATCTGCTCGCCGTCCAGGCACCGGACGGGCTCGCTGCGGGCCACGCCGCGCGGGTCGACGGCGACCATGTCGTACCGGGCGCGGACCTGGGCCGGGTAGCCGACGCCCGCGTACTCCTGGAGGTAGCCGATCGCCGAGCCGCCCGGTCCGCCCGGGTTGACCAGCAGGGAGCCCAGGCGCTTGCCCGGGCCGGTGGCCCTGACCCGGGACACGGCCAGGTCCACCTGGTCGCCGGCCGGTTTCGCGTAGTCGAGCGGGGCCTTGAGCGTGGCGCACTCGAAGCCCGGCACGCCGCACTTCCGCCAGGTCAGGCGCTGCCCGTAATACCCCTTGAGCGCCTTGAGCTCGGCGGGTGTGACGGCGCCCGGCGCCGGTCCGGAGGCGGAGGCCGGGGCGGTGGCGGAGGCGGAGGACGCCGCACCCGTCCCGGTGCAGCCGGAGAGGAGCAGCCCGAAGGTCGCGAGGGCGGCCAGGGCGGACGTACGGAGTGGGCGGCTGAAGTCCATTCCCGGAGCGTATCGGGACGGTGACGGATTGTTCACCGCCATGCCCCGTACGGATTACCCGGCGCGCAGCGCCATCGTCATGGCCTCCACCGCCAGCAGCGGTGCCACGTTGGTCTCCAGGGCCTCCCGGCAGGCGAGGACCGCCTCGATGCGGCGGAGGGTCTGTTCGGGTGTGGAGTCACGGGCCGTGCGCTCCAGCGCGTCGCGCACGTCGAGGTTGGCCAGCTCGCTGCGCGCGCCGAGCTGGAGGGCCAGCACATCGCGGTAGAACCCGGTCAGGTCGCTGAGGGCCAGGTCCAGGCTGTCGCGCTGGGTACGGGTCTTGCGGCGCTTCTGCCGGTCCTCCAGCTCCTTCATGGCGCCCGCCGTGCCGCGGGGCATCCGGCCCCCCTGCGACGCGCCCAGGGCCGCCTTGAGGTCCTCGGTCTCCTTGACGTCGACCCCCTCGGCCACCTCCTTGGCGTCGTCGGACGCGGCGTCGATCAGCTCCTGTGCCGCCCGCAGACAGCCCCCGATGTCGGCCACCCGCAGCGGCAGCTTGAGCACGGCGGCCCGGCGGGCCCTGGCCCGCTCGTCGGTGGCCAGGCGGCGGGCGTGGTCGATGTGGCCCTGGGTGGCGCGGGCGGCGACGTACGCCGCGTCGGGCTCGATGCCGTCCCGCCGGATCAGGACGTCGGCGACCGCCTCCACCGGTGGCGTGCGCAGGGTGAGGTGGCGGCAGCGGGAGCGGATGGTGGGCAGCACGTCCTCGACGGAGGGCGCGCACAGCAGCCAGACCGTGCGGGGCGCGGGCTCCTCGACGGCCTTCAGCAGGACGTTGCCCGCGCCCTCGGTCAGGCGGTCGGCGTCCTCCAGCACGATGACCTGCCAGCGCCCGACGGCCGGCGAGAGCTGGGCGCGCCGGACCAGCTCACGGGTGTCCTTCACACCGATGGAGAGGAGGTCGGTGCGGATGATCTCCACATCCGAGTGCGTCCCCACCAGCGTGGTGTGGCAGCCGTCGCAGAAGCCGCAGCCCGGCTCGCCGCCCAGGGCGCGGTCCGGGCTGACGCACTGCAGCGCCGCCGCGAAGGCCCGGGCGGCGGTGGCCCGCCCGGAGCCGGGCGGGCCGGTGAACAGCCACGCGTGCGTCATCTTCGACGCGTCGGGCGGCACTGCACGGCTCGCCTCGGCGGTGACGAGCGCGTCGGCGTCCCGGGCGGCGGCGGCCAGCTGTTCCTGGACGCGGTCCTGGCCGACCAGGTCGTCCCATACGGGCATGGGTGCCTCACCCCCCTTTCGTACGAGTGGCTTCCATTGTGGGGCAGGGGTCCGACAACGCCCGCACCTCAGCGGCGGCGGCCCCGGCGCCGCTCGTCCGCGTCGGCGTCGCCGGGCGCCGCGTCCCGTCCGCCCGTCGCGTCGCCGCGCGGGCCGAGCAGCTCGTCGGCCAGGGTCGGCAGGTCGTCCAGCGGGGTCTCCTCCGCCCAGTCCGAGCGGCGCCGCGGGCGGCCCTGCTCGTCCACCTGCGGGAGCTCGCGGGTCCGCTCGTTCCCACCGGGCTGCTGGGGGGCGGCGGCCGGCTCGGCCTCGTCCCGGAAGAAGCCGGGCGGTACCCGGTCGTCCGGGCGCTCGTCCCGCACCGGCCGCAGGACCGCCGTCTCCTCGGCCGAGCGGTCCGTCACCGGCCGCAGGGTCGCCGTCTCCTCGGCCGCACCGGCGCTGTCCCGCACCGGCGGCAGCACGGCGGTCTCCTCCGCCGCACCGGCGCTGTCCCGGACCGGTGCCGCGTCGTCCCCGCGCACCGGCCGCAGAACGGCCGTGTCGTCGTCCTTGCGCATGTTGACGCGGGGTGTCGGAACCTCCTGCGTCACCTCGTTCGGGCTGATGACAGGGGTGGGCACGGTCACCTCGTTCGGCGACACGGGCGGGGGCGGGGGCGCGGATGCCACCGCCGCCGCGGCCGACGCGGCGGCGGCCGCCTCGGCGAGCCGCCGGGCCTCCTCGGCACGCAGCAGGGCCTCCTCGGCCTTGCGCTGCTTCTCCTTGCGCCGCTCCTCGGCCTCGGCGCGCAGCCTGGCCTGCTCCTCGGCCATTTTGCGCAGGCGCTCCTGCTCCTCGCGGCGGGTCTTCTCCTCGGCCTCGCGGCGCTTGCGCTCCTCCTCCGCCAGCCGGCGCGCCTCCTCGGCCCGGCGCCTGGCCTCCTCGGCCTGCCGCTCGGCCTCCCGGCGCCGCGCCTCTTCCTCCTCGCGGCGCTTGCGCTCCTCCTCCTCGGCGCGCAGCTTGGCGAGCTGCTCCTGGCGCTCACGCTCCAGGCGCTCCTCCTCGGCCTTGCGCGCGGCCTCCTCCTCGGCCTTGCGCCTGGCCGCCTCCTCGGCAGCCCTGCGGGCCGCCGCCAGCGCCTCGGCCTCCGCCTCGGACAGCGGCAGCATCTGGTCGAGCCGGTGGCGTACGACGGTGGTGACCGCCTGCGGCTCCTGACCCGCGTCGACCACCAGGTAGCGACCGGGGTCGGCCGCCGCGAGGGTCAGGAAGCCAGCCCGGACCCGCCGGTGGAACTCCGCGGGCTCGGACTCCAGCCGGTCGGGCGCCTCGGTGAACCGCTCCCGCGCGGTCTCCGGCGAGACGTCGAGCAGCACCGTCAGGTTGGGTACGAGTCCACCGGTCGCCCAGCGCGAGATACGGGCGATCTCGGTCGGGGAGAGGTCGCGGCCCGCGCCCTGGTAGGCCACGGACGAGTCGATGTACCGGTCGGAGATGACGACCGCGCCCCGCTCCAGGGCCGGGCGGACCAGCGAGTCGACGTGCTCCGCGCGGTCGGCGGCGTACAGCAGCGCCTCGGCGCGGTTGGACAGACCGGCGCTCGACACATCCAGCAGGATCGAGCGCAGCCGCTTGCCGATGGGCGTCGCGCCCGGCTCACGGGTGACGACCACCTCGTGGCCCTTGGCCCGGATCCACTCGGCCAGCGCCTCCGCCTGGGTGGACTTGCCCGCCCCGTCACCGCCTTCCAGCGCGATGAAGAAACCGGTCGGCGACGGCGCCTGCGCCGGGTCCGCGCCGCGCAGCGCGTCCCGCAGGTCACGGCGCAGCGGCACTCCGGAGCGGTCGTCGGTCCTGGCGAGGACCAGGGCCGCCACCGGCAGCAGCAGCGCGCCGGCGAGCATCACCGTGAACGCGGCGCCGCCGTGGGCGAAGACGAAGTCCCCGTTGGCGAGGCGGTGCGGGCCGATCGCGGCCGCCAGCAGCGGGGCGGCGATGGCACCGAGCGCGATGGCGACCCGCACCACCGCCTGGAGGTGTTCGGTCAGCCTCGGCCGGCGGAACTCCTCCGCCTCCTGGTCGATCAGGGCGTGTCCGGTGTTCGCGGCGACACCGGCCGCGTAACCGGCGCCGAGCGCGATGAACAGCACGGTGGCCGTGTCGGGCACCAGGCCCACCGCGAGCAGCGCGACGCCCGTGACGGCGACCGCGAGGGCCAGCAGCCGACGGCGGGACAGGGCGGGCAGGACGGCCCGCGCGGTACGGATCCCCAGCCCGGTACCGCCGACCAGCGCCAGGACCAGCAGCGCGAAGGCGACCGGGCCGCCCCCCAGGTCGGAGGCGTGCAGTACGGCGACGGCGGCGGCGGACGCGACGGCCGCCGCGACGGCGGCGCAGGCCAGCACGAGCAGCGGTATGGCCCCGGTGCGGCCCCGGTCGACGCCGCTGCCGGTGGACGGGCGGCGCAGGCCCTCCAGCGGGGAGCGCGGGCGCGGGGTCCGGTCGTCGGGCAGCTGGAGGAAGTACAGGACGGACACGGACGCGGCGAACATCCCGGCCGCGACGTACGAGCCGAGGGCCGCCTGGTGGGTCGAGAACCAGTCGACGCCGGTGGCCAGCACGTTCCCGACGAGCGTGACGACCAGGAGCACGGCCGCCGCGGCGGGAAGGGCCGCGAAACCGGTACGCAGCGACAACCGCCGCAGCGCGCCCAGCTGATCGGGCAGGGGCCGCACGGCGGCGCCCTCCGGCGGCGGGGCGGGCAGCAGGGCGGGGGCGGCGCCCTCCTTGGCGACCGTCCACAGGCGCTCGGCGGCGCCGGCCAGGAAGACGGTGCCCAGCAGGAAGACCAGTGCCAGGTCGGGCGTCCAGTCGATCCACAGCGGGGCGACCACCAGCAGCGCCAGGCGCACTCCGTCCGCGCCGATCATGGTCCAGCGCCGGTCGAGCGGCCCGCTGGGCGCCGTCAGCGCGGTCAGCGGTCCCAGCAGGACCGCCCCGAAGAGCACCGTGGCCAGCACCCGGGCCCCGAACACGGCCGCGACGGCGAAGGCCGCACCGCGGTACCCGCCTCCGAAGGTTCCCTCGGTGACGGCCGCCTGGAGGGCCAGCAGCACCAGGACGAGCACGGCGAGGGCGTCACCGGTCCCGCCGACGAGCTGCGCGCTCCACAACCGCCGCAGCGGTGGGGTGCGCAACAAGGCCCGCACGGCGCGCTCGCGGGAGTCCGCGGCAAGTGCGGCGTCGGAGTCTGAGGTGCTGCTCAAGACCGTTGGCTGCTCGGCTCGCGTCATCCCCTCAGCCTATCCGGAGCGACCGCAGGTCAGTCGTGCCAGTCCGAACAAACGCACACGGTGAGAGGGGGCGGACGGGTACGCCGCGAGGGCGGGCCCCGAGTGGGTGCCCGCCCTCGCGCCGGACCGCCGCATGCCACCGGCCACCGGCCACCGGACCGGCTACCGGCTAGCGGACCGGCCACCGGCCACCGGCCACCGGCCACCGGCTAATCGTCCGAAGCGGTAGCCGTGGAGGCGGCCGTCGCCTTCTTCGTCGCCGTCTTCTTGGCCGTCGTGGCCTTCTTGGCGGTGGTGGTCTTCTTGGCGGTGGTGGTCTTCTTCGCCGCCGTCTTCTTGGCCGTGGCCGTCTTCTTCGCGGCCGTCGCCTTCTTCGCCGGGGCCTTCTTGGCGGTCTTCTTCGCGGGGGCCTTGGCCCGCTTCTCCGCCAGCAGCTCGTATCCCCGCTCCGGCGTGATCGTCTCCACACTGTCGCCGGAGCGCAGGGTGGCGTTGGTCTCGCCGTCCGTGACGTACGGGCCGAAGCGGCCGTCCTTCACGACCACCGGGCGCTCGCTCACCGGGTCGGTGCCGAGCTCCTTCAGCGGCGGCTTGGCCGCCGCCCGGCCCCGGGCCTTGGGCTGGGCGTAGATCGCGAGGGCTTCCTCCAGGGTGATGGTGAAGAGCTGCTCCTCGTTCTCCAGCGACCGCGAGTCCGTGCCCTTCTTCAGGTACGGGCCGTACCGGCCGTTCTGCGCCGTGATCTCGACGCCCTCCGGGTCGGTGCCGACCACGCGCGGCAGCGACATCAGGCGCAGCGCGTCATCCAGCGTGACCGTGTCCAGGGACATGGACTTGAAGAGGGAGGCCGTGCGCGGCTTGACCGCGTTCTTGCCGGTCTTCGGGGTGCCCTCGGGGAGGACCTCGGTGACGTACGGGCCGTACCGGCCGTCCTTGGCGACGATCTGGTGCCCGGTCGCCGGGTCCTTGCCCAGGTCGAAGTCGCCGCTCGGCTTGGCCAGCAGCTCCTCCGCGAGCTCGACGGTGAGCTCGTCGGGCGCCAGGTCCTCGGGCACGTCGGCGCGCTGGTGGCCGTCCTGGTCCTTCTCACCGCGCTCGACGTACGGGCCGTACCGGCCGACGCGCAGCACGATGCCGTTGCCGACCGGGAACGACGAGATCTCGCGCGCGTCGATCGCACCGAGGTCCGTGACCAGCTCCTTGAGGCCACCGAGGTGGTCGCCGTCGCCGTTTCCGGCGTCGGCCGCACGGCCCTCGGGGCCGCCCGCGCCGAAGTAGAAGCGCCGCAGCCACGGCACGGCCTGCGCCTCGCCCCGCGCGATGCGGTCGAGGTCGTCCTCCATCCTGGCGGTGAAGTCGTAGTCGACGAGCCGACCGAAGTGCTTCTCCAGCAGGTTCACGACGGCGAAGGAGAGGAACGACGGGACGAGCGCGGTGCCCTTCTTGAAGACGTAGCCGCGGTCGAGGATGGTGCCGATGATCGAGGCGTACGTCGACGGGCGGCCGATCTCGCGCTCTTCCAGCTCCTTGACCAGCGAGGCCTCGGTGTAACGGGCCGGCGGCTTGGTCGCGTGGCCGTCCGCCGTGATCTCCTCGGCGGTCAGCGCGTCGCCCTGGGCGACCTGCGGCAACCGCCGCTCACGGTCGTCCAGCTCGGCGTTGGGGTCGTCGGCCCCTTCCACGTACGCCTTCATGAAGCCGTGGAAGGTGATCGTCTTGCCCGAGGCGCTGAACTCCGCGTCCCGGCCGTCGGCGGTCCGGCCGCCGATCTTGACGGTGACCGAGTTGCCGACCGCGTCCTTCATCTGGGAAGCGACGGTCCGCTTCCAGATCAGCTCGTACAGCTTGAACTGGTCACCGGTGAGGCCGGTCTCGGCGGGGGTACGGAAACGATCACCCGAAGGCCGGATCGCCTCGTGCGCCTCCTGGGCGTTCTTGACCTTGCCGGCGTACGTGCGCGGCTTGTCGGGCAGGTAGTCGGCCCCGTACAACTGCGTGACCTGCGCCCGGGCCGCCGCGACAGCGGTGTCGGACAGGGTCGTGGAGTCCGTACGCATGTAGGTGATGAAGCCGTTCTCGTACAGCTTCTGGGCGACCTGCATCGTCGCCTTCGCGCCGAAGCCCAGCTTCCGGCTGGCCTCCTGCTGGAGGGTCGTGGTGCGGAACGGCGCGTACGGCGAGCGGCGGTACGGCTTCGACTCGACCGACCGGACGGCGAACGACGTCTCGGCGAGCGCGGCGGCCAGGGCGCGGGCGTTCGCCTCGTCCAGGTGCAGCACCTGCTCGGACTTGAGCCGGCCGTCCGAGCCGAAGTCACGGCCCTGCGCGACGCGCCGGCCGTCGACGGTGGCGAGACGGGCGACCAGGGTCGACGGGTCGGAGGCGTCACCGGTGCGACCGGTGGAGAAGGTGCCGGTCAGGTCCCAGTACTCGGCGGAACGGAACGCGATGCGCTCCCGCTCCCGCTCGACCACGAGACGGGTGGCGACGGACTGCACACGGCCGGCCGACAGCCGTGGCATGACCTTCTTCCACAGGACCGGCGAGACCTCGTAGCCGTACAGGCGGTCGAGGATGCGGCGGGTCTCCTGGGCGTCGACCATGCGCTGGTTGAGCTCGCGCGGGTTGGCGACGGCCGCCTGGATCGCGGCCTTGGTGATCTCGTGGAAGACCATCCGCTTGACCGGGACCTTGGGCTTGAGCACCTCCAGGAGGTGCCAGGCGATGGCCTCGCCCTCGCGGTCCTCATCGGTGGCGAGGAAGAGCTCGTCGGACTGGGCCAGCTGCTCCTTGAGCTTCCTGACCTGGGCCTTCTTGTCCGCGTTGACGACATAGATCGGCTGGAAGTCGTGTTCGACGTCCACGCCGAGGCGGCGCACCTCGCCGGTGTACTTCTCGGGCACTTCGGCGGCGCCGTTCGGGAGGTCGCGGATGTGCCCGACGCTCGCTTCGACGACGTAGCCGGGGCCGAGGTAGCCCTTGATCGTCTTCGCCTTGGCAGGCGACTCGACGATGACGAGTCGGCGGCCGCCCTGTGCGGTCTCGCTGGTCGGGGACAACTTCGCTCTTCTCTCCGGTCGACGCTCGGTGGCACGTGCGGCGCGGCGCCGGCGCCGTGTCGGCGCGGAGTCCGCGCAAGCCCGGCGCACCGCACACACACTGCTCTGACGCTGCTGACGCTGCGGAGTGTGACGGTACAACCCGCCCCCGTGTCAAACGGCGAAAGCCCGCAACGGCCACTCGAACGGTAACCCGAGTCCTGGCATTCCTGCCGCCCGGACTCCTTTCCGGGTTCCTTCCCAGTGCGGAGCACCTCATTCCGCCCCGTATCTCTCGAAGATCGGCGAGGAGGGTTCAGATCCGCCCGAAGCACCACACGCCGAGGATGACGAAGGCCGCCCCGAACGACGTGGCGAACGTGAGCGCCGCCGCCGGGCTCACCCCGTGCACGACCGGTGAGCGGTGCAGCGTCCGCGCCCCGGTCCACAGCAGCAGCCCCGCTCCGAACAGCGTGAACGCCATGCCGGCGAAGATGGCCGGTCCGCTCTCCATGCCCGTACCCCGATCCGTCCGTGGTGCCTGCGTGCCCGTGGGCGAGGCTGGCACCTCCGCACGTCGTGAACGCGAATTACGGGTGAACGGCGCGGGCGCCACCACCGGGTTTCACCCGCGCGGCGCCCCACCGGCGGCGGCCGGCCCGGGGCGGCCGCGGACCAGCGCGGCCCGTGACGCGTCCGCCGGCCCGCCCGACCCGGTCCGTCACTCGGACGATGGCTGGAACCGTGGCCGGTTTCACACCCGGAGGACGTCGGCTGTGCGCCGGCGGGGTGGGTGGCGGAGCTGGGGCGGACGGACGCGCGCGGGCCCGGCTGGCGGCCGGCGGACCGGGCCCGGGCGCGGACCCGGGTGGCGGACCGGGCCCGGGAGGTGCCGCCCGGGTGCCGGACGTGCACCGGCCCCCCGCACGGGGCGGGCGGGTCAGTCCGGTGCCGTCCGGTCAGCCCGGTCCCGTCCGGTGCGTCCGGTCAGTCCGTGCGGTGATCGGCCGAGGAGGCCGGTTCCAGGAAGCCCTCCTGCACCAGGAGGCGGATGGCCTGGGGCGTGCGGTCGCGCAGGAGCACCGGGTCCTCGCCCATCAGCTGGGCGATGGCGTCCAGGATCCGCCCGGCGGGAAGCGTGCCGTCGCAGACGCCCCCGAAGCCGGCCGCGACCGCGTCGACCTTGGTGGCGCGCCGCATCCCGCGGTTCTGGCGCAGCAGCACGTGCTCCGGGTCCTCCGCCCCCGGCAGCCCGACCTGTTCCTGCACCACCTCGGGGGCGAGGACGAAGTGGTCGGCGAGCAGCGCGGCGTCGTCGTGCGTCCGCAGGTAGTCCTGGCGCGTGAAGTGCGCCCGGACCACCTCGCCCAGTGGCTGCTCGACGGGGTGCGGCCACTCCTCGGTGACGATCGACGGCTCGTCGGCGGCGGCCGCCGACTTGCGCAGGGTGATCCAGCCGAAGCCGACGGCCTTGGTCCGGCGGGCCTCGAACTCGTCCAGCCAGGCGCCGTACCGCTCCGCGTACTCCCGCGGGTCCGCCCGGTGGTCACCGGCGTCGCGCAGCCACAGCTCGGCGTACTGGGTCACGTCCTGCACCTCGCGCTGCACGATCCAGGCGTCGCAGCCGCGCGGCACCCAGGAGCTCAACCGCTCCTGCCAGTCCTCGCCCTCCACGTGCTGCCAGTTGGCCAGGAACTGCGCGTAACCGCCTTCGTTCAGCCGGTCGCCCGCCTGCTCCACGAGTGAACGGCACAGGTCGTCCCCGCCCATTCCGCCGTCCCGGTACGTCAGCCGGGCGCCGGGGGAGATCACGAACGGCGGATTGGAGACGATCAGGTCGTACGTCTCCGACTCCACCGGCTCGAACAGCGATCCGACGCGCAGGTCTGCCTCGGGGGCGCCGGACAGGGCCAGGGTGAGCCGGGTGAAGTCCAGCGCCCTGGAGTTCAGGTCGGTGGCCGTCACCCGGGTGGCGTGCTGCGCGGCGTGCAGCGCCTGGATGCCGGAGCCGGTGCCGAGGTCCAGCGCCGAGGCGACGGGCGTCCGGACGGTGATGCCGGCGAGGGTGGTCGACGCGCCGCCGACCCCGAGGACCACGCCCTCACCGTGGCCGCTCGCTCCGCCCGCGCCGCCCACCGCGCAACCCAGGTCCGAGACGATGAACCAGTCCTCGCCCTCGGGGCCGCCGTACGGCCGCACGTCCACCGCGGCGCGGACCTCACCGCCGGTCTCGGTCACCCACCCGTCGGCGAGCGCCTCCTCCAGCGGGAGCGCGGCGCGCGCCCGCTCGTTCGGCACCGGCAGCTGGAGCAGGAAGAGCCGGACGAGCGTGTCGAGCACGCCGTCCCCGCGGGTGGCCCGCAGGGCGGGCACCGTCTCACTGCGGGCGAGCGCGGCATAGGCGGGCGCGCCCAGCAGCTCCAGCAGCCCGTCGGCGGTGAAGTCGGCCGCGAGCAGGGCATCGCGGAGGCGGGCGGCGCGGTCGGGCACCGGAAGGCTGGTGATCAGGCTGGTCGTACTCACCTGCTCATTGTGACCGCCACCACTGACAAACGACGAGCGGCCCGGCTCCCCACCGGGAACCGGGCCGTGCGGATACCGCCAACTGCTACCGCGCGTCCCTGCTCGCCGAAGCACTCGGCTTGGCGGAGGCGGAGGCGGCCGGCGAGGCAGCCGCCGACGCGGCGGCGGAGGCCGGGGCCGACGCCGAGGCGCTGGCGGACGCCGAGGCGGCAGGCGACGCGGGCGAACCGGAGGAGTCCGCCCCCGGCTTGGCGGGCGGCACGGTCGGCGGAACCGACGCCTGGGCCTTCTGGCAGCCGGGCTGCTTGGCCATCGCCTGGCCCAGCTGCCCCGACTGGAGCTTCGCCAGGGCGTCCTGGTCCATCTTCTCGATCTTCTTCAGCCCGTCGGCGACGGCCTTGAGCCCGTCGGCGAACTTCTGCTGGTCCTTCGGGTTCAGCGCGTCGACCTGCTTCTTGAGCGATTCGTACGCCGTGGCGGTGCTGTTGAGCTCCTTGACCGCGTCCTGCTGGAGCTTCGCGCCGTTCTCCACGGGCGGCGCTCCGGCGTCCTGAACGGCCTTGGCGAGCGCCTTGTCCGCGTCGGCGATGTCCCGGAAGGCCTTCGAGTCGGCGGCCTGGATGTCGGCGGGCCGGCCGTCGGCGGCGGTCGAGATGATGGTCTGCTGGGCGTTGGCCCGCTTCTGGATCTGTGGCTGGGCCTGGTCACAGACCTTCTTGGCCCACTCGTCCACCTTGTTGTCTTCTTCGTCGCCGCCGCAGCCCGACAACGCGAGCACCAGTACCGCACCGCCGGACAGTGCGGCCGCAAGCTTCTTGTTCACCGGATTGGTCCCTTCCAAGGCTCTCGGCCCCGGAACATACACGCCAAGTGGGCGACTTCCGCGTGTCGTGCGCCCCTTCCATGCGCTTTTGCAGCCATTTGCACCAAGAGAGACAAGGCTCACGGCCGGGACGGAAGCGGCGGACGGAGCGTCAAGGCGTCCCGCCCGCCGCTCACCTGACCGGGTGTTACGAGACGGTCGCCCTGCTGGCCGTCGGGTCGGGCGAGTTGTCGTCCTCCTCGCCCATGGACACGGAACGCCGTTTGGAGACGTACACCGCGCCGACGATGACGGCGATGGCGAGGACCGCAATCGCTGCCCGCACGCCCGCGCTGGCGTCCACGCCGTAACTGAACTGCACGACCGCCGGCGCGATCAGCAGTGCCACCAGGTTCATCACCTTCAGCAGTGGGTTGATCGCCGGACCGGCGGTGTCCTTGAAGGGGTCGCCGACGGTGTCACCGATGACGGTCGCGGCGTGCGCCTCGCTGCCCTTGCCACCGTGGTGGCCGTCCTCGACGAGTTTCTTGGCGTTGTCCCAGGCGCCACCGGAGTTGGCGAGGAACACCGCCATCAGGGTGCCGGTGCCGATGGCACCCGCCAGGAACGAGCCGAGGGCGCCGACGCCGAGCGTGAATCCGACCGCGATCGGGGCCAGCACCGCGAGCAGGCCGGGTGTGGCCAGCTCGCGCAGCGCGTCCTTGGTACAGATGTCGACTACGCGGCCGTACTCCGGCTTCTCGGTGTAGTTCATGATCCCGGGGTGCTCGCGGAACTGCCGCCGCACCTCGTAGACCACCGCTCCGGCCGACCGGGACACCGCGTTGATCGCCAGCCCGGAGAAGAGGAAGACGACCGCCGCCCCGACGATCAGCCCCACCAGGTTGTTGGGCTGCGAGATGTCCATGCTCAGGTTCATGTCGGCGGCCCTGGCGCCCACGTCCCGGACCGCCGTGGCGATCGCGTCCCGGTAGGAGCCGAAGAGCGCGGCCGCCGCGAGCACGGCGGTGGCGATGGCGATGCCCTTGGTGATGGCCTTGGTGGTGTTGCCCACCGCGTCGAGGTCGGTGAGGACCTGGGCGCCGGCTCCCTGGACGTCGCCCGACATCTCGGCGATGCCCTGCGCGTTGTCCGAGACGGGCCCGAAGGTGTCCATGGCGACGATGACCCCGACGGTGGTGAGCAGGCCCGTGCCGGCCAGCGCCACCGCGAACAACGCCAGGGTGATCGACGTGCCGCCCAGCAGGAACGCCCCGTACACCGACAGCCCGATCAGCATCGCGGTGTAGACGGCGGACTCCAGGCCGACGGAGATGCCCGCGAGCACGACCGTGGCCGGGCCGGTGAGTGAGGACTTGCCGATGTCCCGCACCGGGCGCCGGGTGGTCTCGGTGAAGTACCCGGTCAGCTGCTGGATCAGCGCGGCGAGCACGATGCCGATGGCGACGGCCACCAGTGCCAGAACGCGCGGGTCCCCGCCGTGCGTGCGGATGGCGGTCTCGGTCACACCCTCCAGGGCGGCGAACGAAGACGGGAGGTAGAGGAAGACCGCCACCGCCACCAGGACGAGCGAGACGATCGCGGAGATGAAGAACCCGCGGTTGATGGCGGTCATCCCGCTGCGGTCGGCGCGCCGCGGGGCGACCGCGAAGATACCGATCATCGCGGTGACCACGCCGATCGCCGGGACGATCAGGGGGAAGGCCAGTCCGAGGTCCCCGAACGCGGCCTTGCCGAGGATGAGCGCCGCGACGAGCGTCACGGCGTACGACTCGAACAGGTCCGCGGCCATGCCGGCGCAGTCACCGACGTTGTCACCGACGTTGTCGGCGATGGTGGCGGCGTTGCGCGGGTCGTCCTCGGGGATGCCCTGTTCGACCTTGCCGACGAGGTCGGCTCCGACGTCCGCGGCCTTGGTGAAGATGCCGCCGCCGACACGCATGAACATGGCGATGAGCGCGGCCCCGAGGCCGAAGCCCTCCAGCACCTTGGGCGCGTCGGCCGCGTACACGAGGACCACGCAGGAGGCGCCGAGCAGACCGAGCCCGACGGTGAACATGCCGACCACGCCGCCGGTACGGAAAGCGATCTTCGTGGCCTTGTGCGACACGGCCGTCAGATCCTTTTCCGGTTCACCCGCAGCCGGGGTCGCTTCGCGGGCTGCTGCCGCCACCCGCACATTGGCGCGTACGGCCAACCGCATCCCGACGTATCCGGTGACCGCCGAGAAAAGGGCGCCCACCAGGAAGAACAGGGAGCGCCCGACGCGCTGCGACCAGTCGTCGGCGGGCAGCAGCATGAGCAGGAAGAACACGACGACGGCGAAGACGGCCAGTGTCCGCAGCTGCCTCGCCAGGTAGGCATTCGCGCCTTCCTGCACGGCGGCCGCGATCTTCTTCATGGCATCGGTGCCCTCGCCCGCCGCCAGTACCTGGCGTACCAGCAGTTGGGCGACGACCAGGGCGGCCAGCGCCACGGCCGCGATGACGATCACAATGACCCGGTTCTCATCGGTGAGAACCGCGGCCGCGAGAGAAGTGGAAGGATCGGACAGTTCTGTTTCGTAGAGCCCCGCCATTCGTCCTCCTTGACGTCAGAGCTCAAGACGTGGACGGATTGTAGGGAGCGGAACCCAATCAAAACAGGGCGCCGTAGAACAGAATTGACCTTCGTATCCCGGTCAGCAAATGATCGGTGTCGGAAAACCACTCGAAAGCAGTAACGAAACAGCTCTCGAAAGCTTGATCCACGCCTTGTGAACGCCTCGCCGGCCGATGCGGTTACAGCGTATGACTGGTCCGGAACAGAGAAAAGACCCCTGCTCAGCAGGGGTCTTCACGGATCTCGGCAGGGCCCCGACGGGTCGCCGGCCGCAGGCGCGCCCACCGGTCAGGGCAGCGTGGTGGCGATGCCCGTCGGCCAGGTCATCCGGATGACGCCGCCCCGCTCCCCGGCCGACACCTCGACGTCGTCCACGAGGCCGGCGATGACCGCCAGGCCCATCTCGTCCTCGCCCTCCGCGTCGTCGAAATCCTCAGCCGGCGCGGCGCTGCGCGCTCCTGGCACCCCCGCGGCATCGGCCGCCGCGACACCGGCGCCCGGCACCTCGTCGCCGACTTCGATGGAGAAGGTCTTCTCCTCCTCGGTCAGCACGACCCGTACCGGGGAGGTGACGCCGTTGCTGCGATGCAGCCCGACCGCGCGGGAGCACGCCTCACCGACGGCGAGCCTGACCTCGTCCAGCACCGCTTCGTCGACCCCGGCCCGGCGCGCCACGGCAGCCGCCACCAGACGGGCCGTCCTGACGTGCTCGGGCTGGGCACTGAAGCGGAGTTCAACGGTGGCCATGCGGTCCCCCTCGGACATACGAGCGTGCACCTCAGAGGACCGGGCTGGACGCCCGGCACCCCTGTCTTCCTCCGGAAGCTCGACCGGACCGGACCGGGACGGCCGTCCGGCCGCGACCGGCTCAGGCCCCCGCCGGAGCGCGGTCCCGGAAGGCACCGGCCGCGATCGGGCTTCGGCCACGACCGCCACGACCGGGCCCCGGCCGGAACCGGTACTCGGTCACGGCCGGAACCTCAGCGGCGACCGGGTCTCAGTCGGTCGCCGCCACGGCCTCGTCGACCGTGGTGTGAATGGGGAACACCTTGGTCAGGCCAGTGATCCTGAAGATCTTGAGAATGCGCTCCTGGTTGCAGACCAGGCGCAGTGAGCCCTCATGCGCGCGCACGCGCTTCAGGCCGCCCACCAGCACACCCAGACCGGTCGAGTCGAGGAAGTCCACACCCTCCATGTCGACGACCAGGTGGTAGCTGCCGTCATTCACCAACTCGACCAACTGCTCGCGCAGCTTGGGCGCGGTATACACATCAATCTCGCCACCGACCTCGACGACCGTACGGTCGCCACCAGGGCCGGACACATTGCGAGTCGACAGGGACAGGTCCACGGATCCTCCAGCACCTTGCTATCGAGCGGTCGCCCCCTTGGGTCTCCCCAACGGAGCCAGGGGACGGATCGCCAGCCGCGATGGCATTCAATCACTTACCAGCAGCCATGCACGACGCCTTGGGGGCATTGTCCGTCATGCCAGTGACACACTCGGTGCCGATGGCCAAGAATCACCGCCCCAGTCGACCGCCCGAGAACGGGGGTGTCCGCCCCTCTCCCGGCACGGTCCTCGACCGGCTCACCGCGGGGGCGAACCGGGCTGCGCGCATCACTCATACGGAGCACCTGCCCCCGAGAGCGGGTCGGCATGCCCTCTGGCCCGACCGCATCCGCCCCGAAGTGATCAACGCCATTCGGGACGCCGGCATCGAGCACCCCTGGGCCCACCAGGCGACGGCCGCCGAGTACGCCCTGGACGGCGAGTCGGTCGTCATCGCCACCGGCACGGCCTCCGGCAAGTCCCTGGCCTACCTGGCCCCTGTGCTCTCCACGCTGCTGGACGGCTCGGAGGCCGCCAACGGGCGCGGGGCCACCGCCCTGTACCTCGCCCCGACCAAGGCACTGGCCGCCGACCAGCGGCGCGCCGTCACCTCCCTGGCCGCCCCGCTGGGCACCCGGATCCGGCCCGCCGTGTACGACGGGGACACGCCCGTCGAGGAGCGGGAGTGGGTGCGCCAGTACGCCAACTACGTGCTGACCAACCCGGACATGCTCCACCGGGGCATACTCCCCTCACATCCCCGCTGGTCCTCCTTCCTGCGCGCGCTGCGCTACGTCGTCATCGACGAGTGCCACACCTACCGGGGGGTCTTCGGCTCCCACGTCGCCCAGGTGCTCCGCCGGCTGCGCCGCGTCTGCGCCCGGTACGGCTCGGATCCCGTCTTCCTGCTCGCCTCCGCCACCTCCGCCCAGCCGGCACTCGCGGCCGGGCGCCTGACCGGTGTGCCCGTCAGCGAGGTCGCCGACGACGCCTCACCACGGGGGGAGCTGCTGTTCGCGCTGTGGGAGCCGCCGCTGACCGAACTGCACGGTGAGCAGGGCGCCCCCGTACGGCGCACCGCCACGGCCGAGGCCGCCGACCTCCTCACCGACCTCACCGTCCAGGGCGTCCGCTCGGTCGCCTTCGTGCGCTCCCGCCGGGGCGCCGAACTCATCTCCGTCATCGCCCAGGAACGCCTCGCCCAGGTCGACCGGTCACTGCCACGGCGTGTCGCCGCCTACCGGGGCGGCTACCTGCCGGAGGAACGCCGGGCCCTGGAGCGTGCCCTGCACTCCGGGGACCTGCTGGGGCTGGCCGCGACCACCGCCCTGGAGCTGGGCATCGACGTCTCGGGCCTGGACGCCGTCGTGATCGTCGGCTATCCGGGGACCCGCGCCTCGCTGTGGCAACAGGCGGGCCGGGCCGGGCGCTCCGGGCAGGGGGCGCTCGCGGTCCTCGTCGCCCGAGACGACCCGCTGGACACGTTCCTCGTCCACCACCCGGAGGCACTGTTCCGGCAGCCCGTCGAATCCACGGTTCTCGACCCGGACAACCCCTACGTCCTCGCCCCCCATCTGTGCGCGGCGGCGGCCGAACTCCCGCTCACCGAGGAGGACCTCCACCTGTTCGGACCGGCCGCCCCTGAGCTGCTGCCCCAGCTGGAATCCGCCGGGCTGCTGCGCCGGCGCGCCTCCGGCTGGTACTGGACCCGCCGCGAACGCGCGGCCGACCTCACCGACATCCGGGGCGGTGGCGGCAGCCCTGTCCGGATCGTCGAGTCCGGCACCGGCCGGCTGCTGGGCACCGTGGACGAATCGGCCTCCCACGCCGCCGTCCACGACGGTGCCGTCCACCTCCACATGGGCCGCACCTACCTGGTGAAGCGGCTGGACCTGAAGGACTCGGTCGCCCTCGTGGAGCAGGCCGACCCGCCGTACTCGACCACCGCCCGCGACACCACCTCCATCTCCGTGCTGGAGACCGACACCGAGATCGCGTGGGGCGACGGCCGCCTGTGCTTCGGCTCGGTCGAGGTCACCAACCAGGTGGTCTCCTTTCTGCGCCGCCGTCTGATCACCGGTGAGGTGCTCGGCGAGACCAAGCTCGACCTGCCGCCGCGCACCCTGCGTACCCGGGCGGTGTGGTGGACGGTCACCGAGGACCAGCTGGACGCCGCCCGGGTGAACCCGGAGCAACTGGGCGGCGCCCTGCACGCCGCCGAGCACGCCTCCATCGGGCTGCTGCCGCTCTTCGCCACCTGCGACCGCTGGGACATCGGCGGCGTGTCCGTACCGCTCCACCCCGACACGCTGTTGCCGACGGTCTTCGTGTACGACGGCCATCCGGGTGGGGCGGGCTTCGCGGAGCGTGCGTTCCACACCGCCCGCGAGTGGCTCACCGCCACCCGTGAGGCGATCGCGTCCTGCGAGTGCGAGGCGGGTTGCCCGTCCTGCATCCAGTCCCCGAAGTGCGGCAACGGCAACGAGCCGCTGCACAAGCGCGGCGCCGTACGCCTCCTCACGGAACTGCTGCGGGGAGCCCCGGAAGGGCCGCCGGAGGTCCCGCCCGCGCCCTGACCTCCGGCGCGTACGGGCCGAGGCGGGAGCGGGCGGTGACCTCCGCGATCTCGCCGCGTACCCGGCACTGCACCATCTGGGCCCCCTGCGCCCGGGCGACCTCGGCCGCCGCCCGGCAGGCGTGGTCGCCACCCCGCAGGGCCCGGTCCGCCGCGGCCAGCGCCGCCAGGTCCGCCGCGCCACCCGCCAGGTGCCTGGCCACCACCGCCTGTCCCATGGCGAGCACGGCCATGAAGACAACACCGAGCACACTCACCGCCACCGCCGCCCACACGGTGGCCGCGCCCCGGTCGGAGCCGGTCATGGCACCACCCCCACGGTGTCCTCGGCCAGGGCCGACGCCTCGGCCCGTAACGTCAGCGCCAGCGCGCCCGGCCCCGGCGTCGGTGCCTCCACCCGCACCCGCCACAGCTCCCCCTCCCGCTCGACCGACACCCGCGCCCCGCCCGGCGCGGCCGACCGTGCCGTCGCCACCGCCGCACCCCGTGGCTCTGAGCGGGCCGCCGCCCGTGCCCCCGCCCTTGCCGCGTCGACACACTGGATCTGGGCGGCGGCCGCGGTCAGTGCCCACACCAGCGCCATCGTGAACAGCACCAGCGTCGGCACCGCGACCGCGGCCTCGGCGGTCACCGACCCCCGGTCCCGGCCGGCGCGGACCGCCGTGTCAGAACTGCGCATCCAGCGCCCTGCCGATCAGTGACTCCAGCGCGGCGGACACCCGGCCACTGGTGACGATCTTGTAGAGCACCGCCGCGAAGGCGCAGGCGGCGATCGTTCCCATGGCGTACTCGGCGGTGTTCATCCCCGCGTCCCCGCGTGCCCGGCGCAGCCGGGCCTTCAGCCATTTCCGCATCACAACCCCCGTATGGTTTCTCGTTCGGTCACAGAAGTCGGCCGGCCAGGCCGATCACCACCGGCGCCACCCCGACCGCCAGGAACGCGGGCAGGAAGCAGAGTCCGACCGGCGCGGTGATCAGCACCTGCGCCCGGTGTGCCCGGGCGGCGGTCCGCCGGGCCTGTTCGTCCCGTAGCCGGGCTGCCAGCCGGGAGACCGCGTCGGCGGCCGGTGCCCCTGACTGCCCGGCTCTCTCCAGACAGCGGGCCAGTCCCCGTGCGCCCGGTATGGAGCCGAACCCGTCCCACGCCTCGGCCGGTTCCCCGCCCAGTCGCAGTTCGCCGGCAGTCCGCGCCAGCCGCTGTCCGACCGGGCCGCCCAGGGACTCCCCGACGGCCTCGGCCGCCTCACGCGGTCCCGCTCCGGCTGTCAGGCAGGCCGCCAGCAGGTCCGCGGCCAGGGGCAACTCACGGGCCGCCGCCGCGTCGTCGGAGGACGGCCTCGGGCGGCGCTGCCACATGCGTACGCCATAGGCCCCGGCCACTCCCAGGAGGCCGCCGGTGACTCCGCCGACCAGGATGTAGCCGGTGACGACGGCACCCAGCGGACCCGCCCAGCGCCGCGCCCGCACCGCGTACTCCGGCCACCGGCTGCCGCGGCTGCCGTACCCGGTACCGATCAGCACCGCGGCTCGCCCGCGCACCCGGCGCGCCCGGCGCCGTCCCAGGGCCGACCAGACGGTCCACGCGGTGCCGGACAGCACCGCGACCCCCACGCCCAGCCCGTTGACCAACTCCGCGTTCATCGCTCTCCCCCGTTCACGGCTGTTCCCCGGCCCGGACGACGTGCCCGGCCCACCACAGGCCCAGGGCCTCCAGCAGTCCGCCCACGACCAGGCATCCGAGCCCCGCCGGGGTGTGCAGCAGGACCCGCAGCGGGTCCGCCCCCAGTGCCCACCCCATCGCCAGCCCCACCACCGGCAACAGGGCCAGCAGGACGACCGTCGCCCAGGCCCCGGCCAGTTGCGCCCGAAGTCGTTCCCGCTGGTCCCGGCGCTCCCGAAGCGCCGCCTCCAGCCGGTCGAGACCCGCCGCCAGACCCGCGCCGCCGTCCACGGCCACCTGCCAGCACGCCGCCAGCCCGGCCAGCCCTTCAGCACCGTCCGCCTTCGCCGCACCGCGCAGGGCCTCCGGGACATCACCGCCGAACCGTGCCGCCGCCAGCACCGTCGCTTCGTGGTCCCCCAGCGCGCCAGTGGAGCGGACGGCGAAGAGGAGCGCCCGCGCGGGCTGCCACCCCGCCCGCAACTCGCCCGCCACGGCCCCGCACAGTTCGATCACCGCCTCTGCCCGCCGTTCACGATCCCTGGAGTGCTCCCTGTCTCGCAGGCGCCTGCGGACCAGCGGGACCGCGGCGGCGCCCGCCACCAGGGGGAGCACCGACTCACCGAGCAGGGCGAGGACAACCGCCGCCACCAGGCACAGCCACTCCCGGCGCGCACGGGCCAGCGGCGCCCACCGCCGCCACGACCAGGGTGGTGCGTCCGCCCCGGCGGTGCCGGTGTCCGCGCCCGCGAACAACAGCCGGGCCCGCCGTGGCCCGGGGCCGTGTGCCACCAGCAACCAGCCGGCGGCGCCCGCGCACACGGCCGCCGCGTGGGCCGGCTCTCCCGTCACCACGGTGAACCCCCGATCAGCGACCGCAGCCGCGCCCAGCCGCGCTCGGGAAGGAACCCGTCCGCCCCCCATCGCAGCGCGGGCACCGTGACCACCAGTCCGTCCCGGTCGCGGTCCAGCACATGCACCTGGTCGATCCGCCGCGGCCCGCCCCTGTCCCGTACGAGATGCACCACCGTGGACAGCCCGGCCGCCAACTGGCTGTGCAGGGCCGCCCGGTCCAGCCCCGCGGCCGTACCGAGCGCCTCCAGCCGGGCCGGTACGTCCGCGGCCGTGTTGGCGTGCACCGTGCCGCACCCGCCCTCGTGCCCCGTGTTCAGGGCGGCCAGCAGATCGGTCACCTCGGCTCCGCGCACCTCGCCCACCACCAGGCGGTCGGGACGCATCCGCAGCGCTTGGCGCACCAGGTCCCGGAGAGACACCTGCCCCGCGCCCTCCTGGTTCGGCGGCCGTGCCTCCAGGCGCACCACATGGGGGTGGTCCGGCCGCAGCTCCGTGGAGTCCTCGGCCAGCACGATCCGCTCACGCCCGTCCACCAGCCCGAGCAGGGTCGACAGCAGTGTGGTCTTGCCCGACCCAGTCCCGCCGCTGACCAGGTACGAGACGCGGGCTTCCACCAGTGCGCGGAACAGTCGGTCGCCACCCGGCGGCACCGTGCCCGCTTCGACCAGCTCGGCCAGGGAAAAGGCCCGAGGCCGCACCACCCGTAGTGACAGGCAGGTCGAACCCACGGCCACCGGGGGCAGCACCGCGTGCATGCGGGTGCCGTCCGGTAGCCGGGCGTCCACCCAGGGCCGGGCGTCGTCCAGCCGCCGGCCCGCCACCGCCGCGAGTCGCTGAGCGAGCCTGCGCACCGCCGCCGCATCGGAGAACGCGACGCCCGACAACTCCAGCCCCGCACCCCGGTCCACCCACACCCGGTCCGGGGCGGACACCAGCACATCGGTCACCGCCGGGTCGGCGAGCAGCCGTTCCAAAGGCCCGGTGCCCACCAGCTCACGCCGCAGTTCCTCAGCGGCCCCCAGCACTTCGGCGTCGCCCAGCAACCGGCCCTGGGCCCGCAGCGCGGCCGCCACTCCGGCCGGTGTGGGATCGGTCCCGCTCTCCGCCAGCCGCTGCCGTACGGCCTCCAGCATCCCCGCCGTCACGACGCCCCCTCCCCGGCCAGGGCGCGCTCCCAGAACGCCGCGCAGAACCGCCCCAGAGGCCCGCGAGCGCCGTCGCCCGGCGGTACGCCGTCGTCCAGTGCCATCAGCAGCCCCGGTTCGATCGGCAGCTCCCCGGCGAGCGGCAGCCCCAGCACCTCCGCCACCCACTGTTCGTCCACGCCGGCCGCGTACGGTCCACGCACCACGACCCGGAGATCGCGCAGCACCATGCCGACCATCGAGGCCACCCTCTTGGCTGCGGCGACCGCCCGCAGCTCACCCGGTACGACCAACAGGCCGAGGTCAAGTTGTGCCAGGGCCTCCGCGGTGGTGTCGTCAACCCGGCGCGGCAGGTCCACGACCACCGCACCGCCTCGTCTGCGCGCCGCCGCGAGCACCGAGCGCATCGCCTCCGGGGGGATGGCCACCGAGTCGCCCCGGTCCCAGCTCAGCACTCGCAGGCCGCGCAGCGAGGGCAGTGATTCCTCGAGCGCCCCGCCGGCCACCCGACCCTTGGAGGCGGCGAAATCCGGCCATCGCAGCCCTTCCGCCTGCTCGCCACCGAGCAGCACATCGAGCCCCCCGCCCAAGGGATCGCCGTCCACGAGCATCGTGCGCCGGCCGTCCCGGGCCGCGGTGACAGCCAGCGCGCACGCCAGCGTCGACGCTCCTGCCCCACCGCGACCGCCGATCACCCCGACGGTCACGGCCTGCCGGCCGACGCCCTCGGCCACGTCGGCGATCCGGTCCACGAGCCAGCTCTCCGCGTCGGGCAGCCGAAGCACGCAGTCGGCTCCGATCTCCACCGCCCGCCGCCATACGGCCGGGTCGTCCTGGTTCCGGCCGACGAGCAGGACACCTCGCCTGCGCGCGGCCCCCCGGCACCGCTCGGCCGCGTCGTCGCCCACCAGGATCAGCGGTGCGGTCTCCCAACTCGCGCCGCGCTCGGGCACCGAGTGGTGCACCTCCGGATACGCGCCGGCCGCGGCGCACAGCCGGAGCAGGTCGTCGAGCAACTCCTCGTCCTCAGTGACGATCAGTGGCCCGGCCCGCCGCGCCTCGGTGCTCAGCGCCCGGTCCGATGTGATGGATCCAGCCACAATCCCCGCCCCCTGTTCTGTCTTGTCCGTGACAACTCCGCGCGTCATTCGCGCCGAAGTTCGCGTCGCCCTTCGCGCAAGGCCTTCACTCGGCCACTCATGCCGCCTTCCGGCTGCCCGAGCGCGTTGAGACAGCCGCGATTCCCGCAGACCGCTGAAGTTCGCGACCCGGAATCACGGTGCGGGACTTCCAGAAATAATGTGGATCTTGCTGCAAAACTGTGGACAACTCACTGGTTGTGAATATCTCCATCACCCATAGCGGGGACTTCCACAACGCAGCTTCTCCGCTACTGTGGGTGACGAAGCAGGGCCGTCGAGGAGCCCGGCCGACGTGACCGACAGGGGGCCCGATGAGGGAGACCGACCGTACGAAACCGGAGAAAACGCGTCCGGACATGCGACGACCCCCGCCGGGGGGGAGAGCGGGGGTCGTCTTTCCGGCCGACTCGGGGGGGGAGGAGCCGGGCCGGGTTAGCACGGTCGCGAACGATCCGTGACTTCCATGGTGTACCCGAGAGGCCTCTCAAGCAAACCCACACGCCCGAGCGTACGCCGAATGGCGGGCACCTATGCTCAGGCTCGTGGAAAACCACTCCTTGCCGCGCACAGCAGCCTTCTTCGACCTGGACAAGACGGTCATTGCGAAGTCATCGACGCTGACCTTCAGTAAGTCCTTCTACCAAGGCGGCCTGATCAACCGCCGAGCCGTACTGCGTACCGCCTACACCCAGTTCGTCTTCCTCGCAGGAGGTGCCGATCACGACCAGATGGAGCGGATGCGGGAGTACCTCTCCGCGCTCTGCAAGGGATGGAACGTCCAGCAGGTCCAGGAGTTGGTCGCCGAGACCTTGCACGATCTCATCGACCCGATCATCTACGACGAGGCCGCCTCCCTCATCGAGGAGCACCACGCCGCCGGCCGGGATGTCGTGATCGTCTCCACCTCCGGTGCCGAGGTGGTCGAGCCGATCGGTGAGCTCCTTGGCGCCGACCGGGTCGTGGCGACCCGGATGGTCGTCGGCGACGACGGCTGTTTCACCGGGGAAGTGGAGTACTACGCCTACGGCCCCACCAAGGCGGAGGCGGTCCGCGAGCTCGCCGAATCCGAGGGCTACGACCTGACTCGGTGCTACGCGTACAGCGACTCGGCCACGGACATACCGATGCTCGAATCGGTCGGCCACCCGTACGCGGTCAACCCGGACCGCGCGCTCCGCCGCGAGGCGCTGGCGCGCAACTGGCCAGTACTGATCTTCAACCGGCCCGTCCGGCTGAAGCAGCGCATCCCCACGTTCCGGATGCCGACCCGTCCGGCTCTCGTCATGGCAGCAGCCATGGGTGCGGCGGCGGCCACGGCCGGCCTCGTCTGGTACGCCAGCAGACGACGCCAGTCGGCCTACGGGACAACCGGCGCCTGAAGGCCGGCGGAAGGCGATCGCCGGGGCCGCACGGCGAACGCTCGCCCCGCGCCGGTTCGCCTCACCCGGTGGGCCGGCGGAGCGTCGCGGCCCCGCACCCGGTCGACCCGCCTGTCCGGTGGCGGGGCGGCCACCCCAGCCCGTCCGCCCAGTGGGGCGTACGGACGGCGTCCACCCGGCGATCCTGTGCACCGGGCACTCGGGCCGCGCGCAGCCGCACCTCAGGACCGGCTCCCGACAGGAGGACTCACCATGAGAAACGTCCTTTGCTCCGCGCTAGTCGAAAGCGCAAAGAAGTGCCGTCAGGGGTTTCACATTCCGGCATACGGTAGTACAAAGGACTTAACGGCCCGCGAGACCTGGACATCCGAGAGGATTACCTGTTGAGCAAGACGGCCCCACGGACCGAGCACAGAAGCTGAGCACCCACGCGACGTCGACCCGTCGATTACGGGCCAGCCGCACCAGGCGACGGGCAGAGAACCCGGCCTGATGGGCATCTTTCGAGGACGCTTGGTAACTCGGCGGACGTGCCAGCGGCGGTACCGGATTTCGGTACCGCCGCAACCCTGCCCGGGACCTTGGACCGCAGTCCAGCGCCGGATGACCGGCCCCCTTCCTGGACCGGCCGGGTGCCTTCCCGATCCGCCGGCTGCGCCTGCCGGCCGCCCGCCCGGAGCATCGCCGGGAAAGCGAGCGCCGCGACTCAGGCGGCGCCCCGCTGAAGCGCCTCGCAGACCGCCGTGGACTCCCGCACCCCGAGCTCGACCGCGCGACCGCAGTGCGCGATCCACTGCGCCATCCCCTCGGGCGTTCCCGACAAGTAGCCCTCGAATGCCGCGACATAGGCCGCGCGCCCCTGCTCGGCGTGGCCGACCTCGGCCGGACAGATCGCCTTGGGGTCCAAGCCGCTGCCGATCAGGACGATGCGCTCGGCGGTCCGCGCCACCAGCCCGCTGTAGGAGGTGAACGGCCGCAGGGCGAGCAGCTCGCCGTGCACCACCGCGGCCGTCACCAGGGCCGGTGCCGTACCACCCGCGATGATCAGGCCGGCCAGGCCGTCCAGTCGTCCCGCGACCTCGGCGGCGTCCGGCAGCGGCGCCTCGATCAGCGGCTCGTGGACGCTCTCACCGTGCCGGCGCGGGCGGCCCACCGAGTCGCCCGAGTCCCCCGCCGCGACCAGGTGCAGCCGGGCCAGCACACGGAGCGGTGACTGCCGCCAGATCGTCAGGAGCTGTCCGGCCTCGGCGGTCAGGCGCAGTGCGGCACCCACGGTGCGCGCCTCCTGGTCAGCACCGAAGTCGGTACGCCGGCGCACCTCCTCCAGAGCCCAGTCGGCGCCGGACAGCGCCGCCGAGCCCCTCGCGCCGCGCAGAGCGGCCTCGGAAGTGACCTCGTTGCTCCGGCGCCGCATCACGCGGTGGCCGTAGACGCGGTCGACGGCCTTGCGTACGGAGTCGACGGCGTCGGGCACCCCGGGCAACGCCCCCAGGGCGACCAGCGGGTCAGCGGCATTCGTACTCATAGGCAGGAGGCTACGCGACCCTCTCGAGCACCCCCTTCGAGTGGTGTTCCTCCCATCGCTTGGGCACACCACGCACTCAACCCACTACGCTAGGTGAACATGAAGATCGCTTTCGTAGGGAAGGGCGGCAGCGGCAAGACCACGCTGTCCTCGCTCTTCATCCGACACCTCGCCGCGCACCGGGCTCCCGTCGTCGCGGTGGACGCCGACATCAACCAGCACCTCGGGGCCGCACTGGGCCTCGACGAGGCCCAGGCCGGCGCGCTGCCGGCGATGGGCGCGCATCTGCCGCTGATCAAGGAGTACCTGCGGGGGACCAATCCGCGGATCGCCTCCACCGAGACGATGATCAAGACGACCCCACCCGGGGAGGGGTCACGGTTGCTGCGGGTCAGCGAGGACAACCCCGTCTACGACGCCTGCGCCCGGACCGTGCGGCTGGACGACGGGGAGATCAGGCTGATGGCGACCGGCCCGTTCACCGAGTCGGACCTGGGCGTCGCCTGCTACCACTCGAAGGTGGGCGCGGTCGAGCTGTGCCTGAACCACTTGGTCGACGGGCCGGACGAGTACGTCGTCGTCGACATGACGGCCGGTTCCGACTCGTTCGCGTCCGGCATGTTCACCCGCTTCGACATGACGTTCCTGGTGGCTGAGCCGACGCGCAAGGGCGTCTCCGTCTACCGGCAGTACAAGGAGTACGCGCGCGACTTCGGTGTCGCGCTGCGGGTCGTCGGCAACAAGGTGCAGGGACCGGACGACGTCGACTTCCTGCGCGCCGAGGTGGGTGACGACCTGCTGGTGACGGTCGGGCACTCGGACTGGGTGCGGGCGATGGAGAAGGGCCGGCCGGCCGCCTTCGAGCTGCTCGAGGCGGAGAACAGGATGTCGCTGCAGGCTCTGCACAACGCGGTGGACGACTCGTACGTCGACCGCGACTGGGAGCGCTACACCCGCCAGATGGTGCACTTCCACCTGAAGAACGCGGAAAGCTGGGGCAATGCGAAGACGGGCGCCGACCTGGCGGCCCAGGTCGACCCCGCCTTCGTACTGGGTGAGGAGGTCAGTGCCGTTCAGCCCGCCTGACCACCGATGACGCGCCGGCCGGCTTCGCGTCCTCCGGCTTGGCGTCTTCCGGCGCCGCGTCAGCGGGGGAGGCCGGCGGCGCGGTCGGCCGGGTGGTGGCGGACAGCGCCGGGGACCCGGCCGGCCGGGCGGCGGGAGAGCCCTCGCGCGGACGTCCGGCGGAGGGGGCGTGAGAGAGCGCGGCGGACGACACCGAGGGAGAGACCGCGGGTGACGCGTCGCGGGCGGCCGGCCCAGGCGTCAGAAAGGACGCCCAGCCGGCCTTCGGTTCCTGACCCACCTTCAGGGTGCGCAGCTTGGCCAGGACGGCCGGGTCCTGGGCGTCGAGCCAGTCGGCGAGCTGCCGGAAGGACACACACCGCACCTCGTCCTTGACGCACACCTGCGCAATCGTTTCCTCAATGGCACGCATATACGTGCCGCCGTTCCACGACTCGAAGTGGTTGCCGATGATCAGTGGCGCCCGGTTTCCGTTGTAGGCACGGTCGAAGGCCTGCAGCATGCCGTCCCGGAACTGGTCGCCCCAGTACTCGTGCATGGAGGGGTCGCCCTTGGAGGTCCCGGACTGGTTGACCATGAAGTTGTAGTCCATGGACAGCGTCTCGAAGGAACGGCCCGGGATGGGGATCATCTGCAGCGACAGGTCCCACAGACCGCGCTCCTTCTCCGGCCAGACCTGGTCGTTGACCCCACTGGTGTCGTACCGCCAGCCCAGCTCGCTCGCCGCTCGCACGAAGTTCTCCCGGCCCTCCAGGCAGGGTGTGCGCGCGCCGATGAGTTCCTTGTCGTAGTCGAACGGCAGCGGCTCCTCGCCCTTCAGGCCGGAGTTCGTCTTCCAGTTCTTGACGAAGGACTTGGCCTGGGAGATCTCGCTCTTCCAGTCCGCCACCGACCAGGTGCCGACCCCGGCCTCCGGCCCGCAGAAGTGGCCGTTGAAGTGGGTACCGATCTCGTTGCCCTCCTGCCAGGCGCCGCGCAGTTCGCGCACCGTGGCCCGGATGCCCTGGGTGTCGTTGAAGCCGATGTCGGAGCGGCCGGGCGCGTGGCCGGGCGGTTCGTAGAGCGTGGCCTTGTTCTCCGGCAGCAGGTAGACGCCACTGAGGAAGTACGTCATCGTCGCGCCGTACTTCTTGCCCACCTGGCGGAAGCGGGAGAAGAGCTTCTGGCTGTCCTCCCCGGCGCCGTCCCACGAGAACACCACGAACTGCGGCGGCCGCTGGCCCGGCTTCAACCGCTCCGGCCTGCTCAGCCCCGGCTGGGCGCCCGTGAAAGCGGTCGAGCCGTCGCCGATGAGGCGCACCGCGCTCTTGGGGCGGGCGGCGGGCTTCTTGGGGCCGGGCGCGCCCTGGGTGGGGGCGCTCCCGTCGGAGCATCCGGCGAGGCCGGCGAGCAGCGCCGTGCCGATCCCGGCCGCCACCGCGCCGATGGCGAGCCGCTTCGTACGGCTCGCGACGCCTGTCGCGCCGACCGCGCGCCGGGTCACGCCCGAACTGCTCGGACTGCTCGGACTGTCACGCCTGCTACGCCTGTTCCGCCTGTTTGCCGTGCTTTTCGTGCTCTTCGTGGCGGCCATCGTCGGCCCACCCTTCTCTTCTTCCGTCCGGGTCTGGTGCGAGCGCCGCCAAACTCGCATTGCGGTCGGATGAGATGAAATATGACAAGCCGTAACAGAACGACTAATCACCAGAACGGGTGAAAGACTGCCCCATTTGCCCTGAAAATCCTGCCCCAGTCTTTACTCTGCATTACGATCCATTTACTGAGAGTTGGCACATCCCGCCACTGCTTGCCGTGACCCACGGCCGCGACCCCACGTTCGTCCGACCCGCACGTACCGCGACCGCGCCGCCCCGGAGGAGACGGGACCCCCATGACTGCCTGCGTCCCCGCACGTACGCCCCGCACCGGCCGCACGTCCCAGACGTCCGGCACTTCCCGGTTCGAGCTACCGCACAGCCCGCCACCGGGTGGCCGACGCTTCCGGATCGCGGGTGCCGACCTGTCCGCCTCGATCGCCGTCTTCCTGATCGCGCTGCCGCTCTCGCTCGGCATCGCGCTCGCCACCGGCGCGCCGCTCCAGGCCGGCCTGGTGGCCGCCGCGGTCGGCGGCATCGTCGTCGGCCGGCTCGGTGGCTCCCCGCTCCAGGTCAGCGGCCCCGCGGCCGGGCTGGCCCTGGTCACGGCCGAGCTCATCCAGAGGTTCGGCTGGCGCGCCACCTGCGCGATCACCGTCATGGCCGGAGTCGCCCAACTCGCCCTGGCGGCGCTCCGGGTGGCCCGTTCGGCCCTCGCCGTGTCACCCGCGATCGTGCACGGCATGCTGGCCGGGATCGGCGTCACCATCGCCCTGGCCCAGCTGCACGTGGTGCTGGGCGGCACCCCGCAGAGCTCAGCCGTGGCCAACACCCTGGAACTGCCCTCCCAGTTGGCAGACCCGCACCTGGCCGGCCTGTCGGCGAGCGCCCTCACCATCGCGGTGCTGCTGCTGTGGCCGCGGCTGCCCGGCCGCGCCGGACGGGCCCTGCGGAAGGTCCCGGCCGCGCTCGCCGCCGTGGCCGCCGCGACCGTCCTGGTCATCGTCGCCGGAATGAGCGTGCCGCGGGTGGACCTGCCCTCCTGGAGCAGTCACGCACTGCCCGGGCTGCCCGAGGGCCCCGTGCTCGGCATCGCCACCGCCGTGCTCACCATCACGCTGGTCACCAGCGTTCAGTCGCTGCTGTCCGCCGTGGCCGTCGACAAGCTGGTGGCCGCCCGCAAGGACCCCAAGACCCATGTACCGCGTTCCGACCTCGACCGGGAGCTCGCCGGGCAGGGGGCCGCGAACATCGTCTCCGGCGCGCTCGGCGGTCTGCCCGTCGCCGGGGTGGCGGTGCGCAGCGTCGCCAACGTGTCCTCGGGCGCCGTGAGCCGTCACTCCACGATGCTGCACGGCCTGTGGGTGGCGCTCGCCGCGTTCCTGCTCGTACCGGTGGTGGACCTCATCCCGCTGCCCGCGCTCGCCGCGCTCGTGATGGTCATCGGCATCCAGATGGTCAGCATCACCCGCATCCGCAGCGTCACCCGCCACCGTGAGGTGCTGGTGTACGCGGCCACCGTGACCGGGGTGGTGCTCCTGGGGGTGCTGGAGGGAGTGGCGCTCGGCATCGTGATGGCCACCGGGGTCGCCATGCACCGGCTCACCAGGACCCGGATCACCCGGGAGGAGGTGGACGGCGTCGAGCACATCCGGGTGCGCGGCCAGCTGACCTTCCTCGCGGTGCCCCGGCTGAGCCGGGCGCTGCACCAGGTCCCGCAGGGGGCGAAGGCGGTGGTCGAGCTGGACGGTTCGTTCATGGACCACGCCGCCTACGAGACCCTCCAGGACTGGCAGATGGCCCATGTGGCCCAAGGCGGGCAGGTGGAGATGACCGGCCGCGCCGGGGCCCGCATCGCCGAGCCGGCGTCCGGGTCGCACTCCTGCTGCCGGGCCTGGACCGCCTGGCGCAACCACCACTGCGGCGACCAGCTCACCGGCCCCCGGCGGACGACCGAGCACCAGCTTGCCCGCGGACTCAGCTCCTTCCAGCGCAATACGGCTCCGCTGGTGCGCGAGGAACTGGCCCGCCTGGCGCGCGAGGGCCAGCAGCCCTCGCAGCTCTTCCTGACCTGCGCCGACTCGCGCCTGGTCACCAGCATGATCACGTCGAGCGGGCCGGGCGACCTCTTCACCGTACGGAACGTGGGCAATCTGGTGCCGCTGCCCGGCGCGGAGAGCGGGGACGACTCGGTGGCAGCCGCCATCGAGTACGCCGTGGAGGTGCTGCGGGTGCAGTGCATCACCGTGTGCGGGCACTCCGGTTGCGGGGCGATGCAGGCCCTGCTCAGCGGCCATCCGGACGGCACGCAGACACCGCTGCGGCGCTGGCTGCGCCACGGGCGGCCGAGCCTGGAACGGATGAAGAGCAAGCACCGCACCTGGGCACGTATCGCGGGGCGGCTGCCGGCCGACGCCGTGGAACAGTTGTGCCTGACCAATGTGGTCCAGCAACTGGAACACCTGAAGGCGCACGACGCGGTGGCCCGGCGGCTCGCCGAGGGCTCGCTGGAGCTGAACGGGATGTACTTCCACGTCGGTGAGGCACAGGCGTACCTGCTGACGCACTCGGACGAGACCGACCACGTCTTCGAACAGGTCACCCCCACCGACCGCGAGGACGCCCACGCCGGACGCGCCCCCGCCTGACGCGCCGCCTGCCGCGCCGGGACGCCGGAACAGGCGGGGCGCACGGGAACAGGCGGGGCACGCCGGGACGCCGGAACGGACGGGAGGCGCCGGGGACGGGAGGCGCCGGAACGGGCGGGTGAACCTTTTCCCCGGCCCGGCCGTGGGAAGGGGTGGTGGTCCCTTCTCCCCACCGCCCGGGGAGGAGGGACCACATGACCGCCCCGTCCCGCTCACCCCACCGGCCACCCTCCTCCCCGGCATTCGGCCGGCCGAGTACCACTGGGGAAGAGAGGTCTAAACCAATGCACCGGAAACCCTTGTCACCCGGGGCGTTCGGCTGATGAGCTATGGGCTGGGACACACCGGACGCCCTGGGAATGGGAGATGCCGTGAGCAACGAGAGCCTGGCCAACCTCTTGAAGGAGGAGCGGAGGTTCACACCACCCGCCGAGCTGGCCGCGAACGCCAATGTGACGGCGGCCGCGTACGAGCAGGCCAAGGCCGACCGGCTGGGATTCTGGGCCGAGCAGGCACGCCGCCTCAGCTGGGCCGTGGAGCCGACCGAGATCCTTGACTGGTCGAACCCGCCCTTCGCCAAATGGTTCGCCGACGGCAAGCTCAACGTGGCGTACAACTGCGTGGACCGTCACGTCGAGGCCGGCCACGGCGACCGGGTCGCCATCCACTTCGAGGGCGAGCCGGGCGACAGCCGCGCCCTCACCTACGCGGAGCTGAAGGACGAGGTCGCCAAGGCGGCCAACGCCCTCACCGAGCTCGGGGTGCGAAAGGGCGACCGGGTCGCCGTCTACCTGCCGATGATCCCCGAAGCGGCCGTCGCCATGCTGGCCTGCGCCCGTATCGGCGCCGCGCACTCGGTCGTCTTCGGCGGCTTCTCGGCCGACGCCGTCGCCTCCCGTATCCAGGACGCCGACGCCAAGCTGGTCATCACCGCCGACGGCGGTTACCGGCGCGGCAGGCCGACCGCGCTCAAGCCCGCGATCGACGAGGCCGTCGCCAAGTGCCCGCAGGTCGAGCATGTGCTGGTGGTCCGCCGTACCGGCCAGGACACCGCCTTCACCGAGGGCCGGGACGTGTGGTGGGACGACGTCGTCGCCCGCCAGTCCACCGACCACACACCGGAGGCGTTCGACGCCGAGCATCCGCTCTTCATCCTCTACACCTCCGGTACCACGGGTAAGCCCAAGGGCATCCTGCACACCTCCGGCGGTTACCTCACCCAGGCGGCGTACACGCACCACGCGGTCTTCGACCTCAAGCCGGAGTCGGACGTCTACTGGTGCACCGCCGACATCGGCTGGGTGACGGGCCACTCCTACATCGTCTACGGGCCGCTGGCCAACGGCGCGACACAGGTCATGTACGAGGGCACACCGGACACCCCGCACCAGGGCCGGTTCTGGGAGATCGTGCAGAAGTACGGCGTCACGATCCTCTACACGGCGCCGACGGCGATCCGTACGTTCATGAAGTGGGGGGACGACATCCCCGCCAAGTTCGACCTGTCGTCGCTGCGCGTCCTCGGGTCGGTCGGCGAACCGATCAACCCCGAGGCATGGATCTGGTACCGGGAGAACATCGGCGGCGGGACGTGCCCGATCGTCGACACCTGGTGGCAGACGGAGACGGGAGCGATGATGATCTCGCCGCTGCCCGGTGTCACCGAGACCAAGCCGGGCTCCGCGCAGCGCCCGCTGCCGGGCATCTCGGCCACCGTGGTGGACGACGAGGCCAACGAGGTCCCCGACGGCGGAGGCGGCTACCTGGTCCTCACCGAGCCGTGGCCGTCGATGCTGCGCACGATCTGGGGTGACGACCAGCGGTTCCTCGACACCTACTGGTCACGTTTCCCGGGCAGGTACTTCGCCGGTGACGGGGCCAAGAAGGACGACGACGGCGACATCTGGCTGCTCGGCCGGGTCGATGACGTCATGCTCGTCTCCGGGCACAACATCTCCACCACCGAGGTGGAGTCCGCGCTCGTCTCGCACCCCAAGGTGGCCGAGGCGGCCGTCGTCGGCGCCGCCGACGAGACGACCGGGCAGGCGATCGTGGCGTTCGTGATCCTGCGCGGTACGGCGAGCGAGGACGACGCCCTGGTGGGTGAGCTGCGCGACCATGTGGGTGCCACGCTGGGCCCCATCGCCAAGCCCCGGCGGATCCTGCCGGTCGCCGAGCTGCCGAAGACCCGCTCCGGCAAGATCATGCGCCGCCTGCTGCGTGATGTCGCGGAGAATCGCCAGCTGGGTGACGTCACCACACTGACGGACTCTTCCGTCATGGACCTGATCCAGGCCAAGCTGCCGTCGGCGTCCAGCGACGACTGACGCAACAGCGACAGCTCTGGCAGCCGACGAAGGGCACCCGGTGACCGATGAGCCGGGTGCCCCTCTCTGTCCGTGGGTGCGGCGCCGCATGCGGCAGGGATATGTCTGTGCTGCGACTTTCCAGCGGGTATGTCGGAGCGCGCCCCGGGTACAGTAGGGAACTCATCAACAGATCGACAAGAACACCAAGGTGCGCCGGGAAGTCTGGTCGGCATGTGCTTCGCCATGCCCGCCGAGCCCACCGGAGGTCCACACCGTGACCGGCCCCAGCCAGCGCCCCGCCCCCGCCCCGGACGGCGCCCCCAGCGCCACCCGCACGTTCCTCGGGCGCCTCTCGCTCCCCGAGCGCACCTTCGTCGCTGACGCGCTGCGGGCCGAGACGGTCGGCGGCATCCTCCTCCTGCTCGCCGCCATCGCCGCTCTGATCTGGGCGAACACCCCTGTCCGCGCGAGTTACGAAGCGGTACGCGAGGTGCACCTGGGCCCGGCCTCGCTCGGCCTCGACCTGTCCATCCAGCACTGGGCCGCCGACGGCCTGCTGGCCGTCTTCTTCTTCGTCGCCGGTATCGAGCTCAAGCGGGAACTGGTCGCGGGCGAGCTGCGTGATCCCAAGGCCGCCGCCCTCCCGGTGATCGCCGCGCTCTGCGGCATGATCGCCCCGGCCCTCGTCTACGTCCTGGTCAACGTTCTGGGTGGTGGGTCGCTGGACGGCTGGGCCGTGCCGACGGCCACCGACATCGCCTTCGCCCTGGCCGTACTCGCCGTCATCGGCACCTCCCTGCCGTCCGCGCTGCGCGCCTTCCTGCTCACGCTCGCCGTCGTCGACGACCTCTTCGCCATCCTGATCATCGCCGTCTTCTTCACCAGCGACCTGAACTTCGCTGCGCTCGGCGGCGCCTTCGCCGGTCTGGCCGTCTTCTGGCTGCTGCTGCGCAAGGGGGTGCGCGGTTGGTACGTGTACATACCGCTCGCCCTGGTGATCTGGGGCCTGATGTACAACAGCGGCGTCCACGCCACCATCGCCGGTGTCGCGATGGGCCTGATGCTGCGCTGCCACCGGCGCGACGGCGAGGACCACTCCCCGGGCGAGCGCGTCGAGCACCTGGCGCGGCCGCTGTCGGCCGGGCTCGCCGTGCCGCTGTTCGCCCTGTTCTCGGCCGGTGTGTCGGTCTCCGGCGGCGCGCTGGCCGATGTCTTCACCAAGCCGGAGACCCTGGGCGTGGTGCTGGGTCTGGTGGTCGGCAAGACGGTCGGCATCTTCGGCGGTACCTGGCTGGCGGCCCGCTTCACCCGCGCGGAACTCAACGAGGACCTGGCCTGGGCGGACCTCTTCGCGGTCGCCTCCCTCGCGGGAATCGGTTTCACCGTCTCGCTGCTCATCGGGGAGCTGGCCTTCACCGGTGACGCCGCCCTCACCGACGAGGTCAAGGCATCGGTGCTGATGGGTTCGCTCATCGCCGCCGTCCTCTCCGGGGTGCTGCTGAAGCTGCGCGTACGGAAGTACCAGGCGCTCCTCGCCGAGGAGGAGCGGGACGAGGACCTCAGCGGTATCCCGGACATCTACGAGCAGGACGACCCGGCGTACCACCTGCGCATGGCGGCGATCCACGAGAAGAGGGCCGCCGAGCACCGGCGGCTGGCCGAACTCGCGGGGGCATCGCGCGGTGAGGACGACCGTCCGGCATGATCTGAGGTCGGACCGCAGAAGAGAAGAGGGAGCGAGATGATGAGCGACCCCACCGACAACGGTGCGGCCGGCGCACTGGGCACGGACCGCAGCCTCGGCCAGCTGGTCGCCTCGGCGACGGCCGAGATGTCCGCGCTGGTGCACGACGAGATCGCGCTGGCCAAGGCCGAACTGCGACAGGACGTCAAACGCGGCGCGATGGGCGGTGCGGCCATCAGCGTGGCGGGGGTCTTCGCGCTCTTCTCGCTCCCAGTGCTGAGCTTCGCGGCGGCGTACGGCATCCACAACCTCGGCCTCGGGCTGGCCTGGTCGTTCCTGATCGTGGGCGCCGCGTACCTGGTGCTGGCGGCGCTGCTGGCACTGCTGGCGGTCACCAAGTTCAAGAAGGTCAAGCCGCCGGAGAAGTCCATCGCCTCGGCGAAGCGGACCGCCGCCGTGCTCGGCAACGCCCGCCCCCACCCCCGTACCGCCGCCCTCCCGGCCGGTGTGTCCGCCGGCACGGCCCGTCCGGCCGGTACCACCGGTGCGGCCGGCCCGACCGGTGCGGTCAAGGACGACGCCGTGATTGTGGCACGCTCATCGGCATGACCGTCCCCGAAAGCAGCATCGGCAGTCCCGTACGGCTCGATGGTCCCTGGACACACCGGGACGTCGCCGCCAATGGGGCGCGCTTCCATATCGCCGAGATGGGCGAGGGACCGCTGGTGTTGCTGCTGCACGGCTTCCCGCAGTTCTGGTGGGCCTGGCGCCACCAGCTGCCCGCGCTGGCCGACGCCGGCTTCCGGGCCGTGGCGATGGACCTGCGGGGCGTGGGCGGCAGCGACCGTACGCCGCGCGGGTACGACCCCGCCAACCTGGCGCTCGACATCACCGGTGTGGTGCGCTCGCTGGGCGAGCCGGACGCCGCGCTGGTGGGGCACGACCTGGGTGGGTATCTGGCGTGGACGGCGGCGGTCATGCGGCCGAAGCTGGTGCGCCGGCTGGTGGTCTCCTCGATGCCCCATCCGCGCCGGTGGCGCTCGGCGATGCTCTCCGACTTCGCGCAGTCGCGCGCGGGTTCCCACGTCTGGGGCTTCCAGCGCCCCTGGCTGCCGGAGCGTCAGCTGGTCGCCGACGACGCCGCGTTGGTGGGCACCATGCTGCGGTCCTGGTCGGGACCGCGGCTGCCGGACGAGGACGCGATCGACGTGTACCGGCGGGCCATGACGATCCCGTCGACGGCGCACTGCTCGATCGAGCCGTACCGCTGGATGGTGCGCTCGCTGGCCCGCCCCGACGGCATCCAGTTCAGCCGCCGGATGAAGCGGCCGGTCCGGGTACCGACGCTGCACCTGCACGGCTCCCTGGACCCGGTGATGCGCACCCGCAGCGCTGCGGGGTCGGGTGAGTACGTGGAAGCCCCGTACCGCTGGCGGCTGTTCGACGGCCTGGGTCACTTCCCGCACGAGGAGGACCCGCTGGCGTTCTCCACGGAGCTCGTCAACTGGCTCAAGGACCCGGAACCGGACAGGTAGGACCCCCGGATCGGACCGGTGGAGCGGGCCGGCGCCCGGCGGCGATGGAACGCTTGTCCTACAACCGGCCAAATGCCTGGCGCATAGGCCAATTGGCCGTCCCCGGGGCGATTACGGACCTCGGAGCCCGGGCAAACGTCGGGGTATGGGCTGGACGCACGACTACGCTGACGCAGCACCCAACCGCCGCTCGGCCTCGGCCTCCGCGCCGATCGCGCAGAGGAGCGGGCCGCAGAGCCAGGGTCTCGATCCCCGGTTCGGCATTTCCGGGATTCTCCGCCGCCGGGCCCGCTGGGTCTCGGCGCGACTGCGGCACACCCGCAGCTGACTTCGCCGCCGGGCGCACCGAGCGCCCGGCGACCCTTCCTCAGAGCGCGCAGCCCTGGCTGTCGACCTGCTGGTTGGCGGTCCGGCCGCGTGCGATGTCCTCACGGATCTCGTCGGCCGTCAGGGCGTATCCGGTGTTCGCGTCGTCCAGGGACCTCGCGAAGATCACGCCGTAGACCCGGCCGTCCGGGGTGAGGAGCGGTCCGCCGGAGTTGCCCTGGCGGACGGTCGTGAAGAGCGAGTACACATCGCGCCGTACCTCGCCGCGGTGGTAGATGTCCGGGCCGTTGGCGTTGATCCGACCCCGGACGCGCGCCGAGCGGACGTCGTACGCGCCGTTCTCCGGGAACCCCGCGACGATCGCGCCGTCGCCGCTGCGGGCGTCCGTCTCGGTGAACCGGAGCGGCTGGGCCTTCAGGTCCGGCACGTCCAGCACCGCGATGTCGCGCTGCCAGTCGTACAGCACCACCTTCGCGTCGTACAGGCGGCCCTGGCCCCCTATCTGGACGGTCGGTTCGTCGACGCCGCCGACCACGTGGGCGTTGGTCATGACCCGGCGTTCCGCGAAGACGAACCCGGTGCCCTCCAGGACCTTGCCGCAGCTCGGAGCCGTACCGACGACCTTGACGATGGACCTCTGGGCGCGGGCCGCCACCGGGCTCCCGGCGAGCGCCGGGTCGGGGGCGCGCACCTCGGTGATGGGCTCGTTGGCGAACGGGCTGAAGACCTGCGGGAAGCCGTTCTGCGCCAGTACGGAGGAGAAGTCGGCGAACCAGGTGGACGCCTGGGCCGGCATCACCCGGGAGACGCCGAGCAGCACCTTGGAGTTGCGGACCTCCTTGCCGAGCGTGGGCAGGGACGTCCCGGCGAGGGCTGAGCCGATCAGCCAGGCGACCAGCAGCATCGCCACCACGTTGACCAGGGCGCCGCCCGTGGCGTCCAGGGCGCGGGCCGGCGACCAGGTGATGTACCGGCGCAGCTTGTTGCCCAGGTGGGTGGTGAGGGCCTGGCCGACCGAGGCGCAGACGATGACCACGACCACGGCGGCGATCGCGGCGCCCGTCGAGACCTTGGCCTCGTTCGTCAGCGGGCCCCACACCAGCGGCAGCAGATAGACGGCGACGAGACCGCCGCCGAGGAAGCCGATCACCGAGAGGATGCCGACGACGAAGCCCTGACGGTAGCCGACGATCGCGAACCACACGGCGGCGACCAGCAACAGAATGTCCAGCACGTTCACCGTCATTAGCCTCGCAGATTCGTCTCCGGTCGCCGCGACCGGCTGGGGATCCCGGGGTTCCGCCCCCGGAAGAGCACAGCAGGAGTCACCCTGTCATGAGCGCCAGTCGAGCGGGACCTGCTTCGACCGGTCCCACGGGCGTTCCCACCCGGCGAAGTGCAGGATCCGGTCGATCACTCCGGCCGTGAAGCCCCAGACGAGGGCCGATTCGACCAGAAATGCCGGGCCCCGGTGGCCGCTCGGGTGGACGGTGGTCACGCGGTTGGCCGGATCCGTGAGATCGGCCACGGGCACGGTGAAGACCCGTGCCGTCTCGCCGGGGTCGACGGCGCGGAACGGGCTGGGCGAGTGCCACCAGCCCAGTACGGGCGTCACGACGAAGCCGCTGACCGGGATGTAGAGACGGGGCAGGACACCGAAGAGCTGGACGCCGGCGGGGTCGAGGCCGGTCTCCTCCTCCGCCTCGCGCAGCGCGGCGCGCAGCGGTCCGGTGGTGACCGGGTCGCCGTCCTCGGGATCGAGGGCGCCGCCGGGGAAGGAGGGCTGGCCGGCGTGCGAGCGGAGGCTGCCGGCGCGCTCCATGAGCAGCAGTTCCGGACCGCGCCCGCCCTCCCCGAAGAGGATCAGCACGGCGGCCTGGCGACCGCCGGTCTCGGGCGGCAGGAACCTGCTGAGCTGCTCGGGCGCGATGGTGCGCGCGGCACGGGCGACGGGCGTCAGCCAGGTGGGCAGGCCGTCGTCGGTGACGGCCACGGGGGCGAGTGCGGGCCCGGGACCGGCCGTGGAGCCGGGACCGGAGCCGGGCGCGGCCTTCGGACCACCGGCCGCGAGCGGGTCGGCGGCGGCCGGATCGGGACCGGGGGCGGGGCCGGCGGACTCGGCGGACTCGGTGGACTCGGTGTGCCCGGAGCGCGACGGCCCCGGCGACGCCGGCCCGGGGCGTGCCGGCTCCCCCGTCGGGCGGCCGGCCGGGGGGGTCTGCCCGGTCGGCGTCGCAGGCGGACCGTACGGCGCGGGCCGGCCGTACGGGCGGGCGGGGGCGGCCGGTGCCGGGCGGGCCGCGGGCCGGAGCCCGTGGGCGGCCGTGGGCGGCGCGGCCGGGGCCGTGCCGTCCGTACCCTCACTGCGATCGGTCCGGTCGGTCTTCAGGTCGTACGTCTCTTCCTCAGCGCGCGTCACAGGCACCCCCGGCTTTTCCAACGCGTTCCGGCCACTGATTCGTCCCGTCACTCGGTGGTGCCCACCGGCGCGGCCGGCCGGCCCGGGTAGTCGGGGGGCGGTGACAGGCGCTGGCCCGGGTAGCCGCCCTTCTCGTACTTCAGCAGCTTCTTCGCCTTCTCCGGATCGGTCTCACCCTCTCCGTACGAGGGGCAGAGGTGGGCGATCGGGCAGGCTCCGCAGGCAGGCTTGCGGGAGTGGCAGATGCGGCGGCCGTGAAAGATGATGCGGTGCGAGAGCATCGTCCACTCCGCCTTGGGGAAGATCGCACAGACTTCCGCCTCGACCTTCTCCGGGTCCTCCTGCTCCGTCCACTTCCAGCGCCGGACCAGCCGGCCGAAGTGGGTGTCGACGGTGACGCCCGGTACGCCGAAGGCGTTGCCCAGGACGACGTTGGCCGTCTTGCGGCCCACACCGGGAAGGGTGACGAGGTCCTCCAGCCGGCCGGGCACCTCGCTGCCGAAGTTGTCGCGCAGCGCGGCGGACAGGCCGAGCAGGGACTTGGCCTTCGCGCGGAAGAAACCGGTGGGCCGGATGAGTTCCTCCAGCTCCTCGGGGACGGCGGCGGCCATGTCCTCGGGCGTCGGGTACTTGGCGAAGAGCGCGGGGGTGGTCTGGTTGACCCTGAGGTCGGTGGTCTGCGCGGACAGGACGGTGGCGACCAGCAGCTCGAAGGGGTTGCGGAAGTCGAGCTCCGGGTGGGCGTACGGGTAGACCTCGGCCAGCTCACGGTTGATCCGGCGGGCACGGCGCACCATCGCCACCCGGGATTCGGGCTTCACGGCTTTCGCGGCCTTCGCGGAGGGCTTCCCGGCGGCGGGCCCGGCGGGGTCGGTGACGGCCTCCCCCGCGGCCTTCGCCGCCGTCTTCTTCGCCGCCGTCTTCTTGGCAACCGCCTTCTTGGCCGCCGCCTTCTTCGCCGCGGTCTTCCGCACCGGCTTTTCGGCCACCTTCCTCACGGGCCGCTCGGCCGCCTTCCCGGCCGGGGCCCCGGCACCCGGTTCAGTGGCGGTGCCTCGGGTGTCCGCCGTGGAAGACGTCGCCCCGGCCCCGCTCCTGGCCTCCGACATGGCGCCCTTCTCGTCCTCGCTCCCGGTGGACGAGCCCAGCCGAGATGGCGACTTGGTGGATTTGGGCGCTTTTGCGGCATTCTCCGTCCCGGGCGACACATGTTCGCCCAGAGCGGAATTCTGTTCCCCGAACACTCTCCCGGCCCCCTTGGCCTGCACTCCCACCGGCGAATTGGACACCCGGCCAGCCTAAGGGCCGTGACCGACATCTGCCCCGGACAGCGGCGATCAAGACCCAATCGGGGCCCTGCCGTACGGACACGCGTACCCGTGCGTCAAACTTGTTGTGATTGATCGCACTGTTTTACCGTCCGGCATCATGGGACCGAATGTCCCTGAGCAGGTCGACATAGGAGAGAACTCGTGGACGACGTTCTGCGGCGCGCCCCGCTCTTCGCGGCGCTCGATGACGAGCAGGCCGCGGAGCTCCGCGCCTCGATGAGTGAAGTGACGCTCGCCCGTGGCGATGCGCTCTTCCACGAGGGCGACCCTGGCGACCGGCTGTACGTGGTCACCGAGGGCAAGGTGAAGCTCCACCGCACCTCCCCCGACGGGCGCGAGAACATGCTCGCCGTCCTCGGCCCCGGCGAGCTGATCGGCGAGCTGTCCCTCTTCGACCCGGGACCGCGCACCGCCACCGCCACCGCGCTGACCGAGGTCAAGCTGCTCGGCCTGGGTCACGGTGACCTCCAGCCCTGGCTGAACGCCCGCCCCGAGGTCGCCACCGCCCTGCTGCGCGCCGTCGCCCGGCGCCTGCGCAAGACCAACGACCAGATGTCGGACCTGGTCTTCTCCGACGTACCGGGCCGGGTCGCCCGCGCGCTGCTGGACCTGTCGCGCCGCTTCGGCGTGCAGTCCGAGGAGGGCATCCACGTCGTGCACGACCTGACCCAGGAGGAGCTGGCCCAGCTCGTCGGCGCCTCCCGGGAGACGGTCAACAAGGCGCTGGCCGACTTCGCCGGCCGTGGCTGGCTGCGCCTGGAGGCCCGCGCGGTGATCCTGCTGGACGTGGAGCGGCTCGCCAAGCGCTCGCGCTGAGGCAGACGCAACGACGTGAGGAGGGCCGCCCCCGGGGGGGCGGCCCTTTCGCGTACCCGGCCGCGCCCCGGGCGGCCGCGCTCCTACTTCTTCGTACCGTCCACGATCAGCGGGGTACCGCTGCCACCACCGCAGGGCACGGCGTACACCGGGTGCTTGGCGGACGCCTCCTTGAAGGCCTCGATGCACTGGTTCGTCAGGATCTTGTCGCTGAGCGAATCGTTGAGGATCTTGTTCGCCCGCGCGATGCCCTCCGCCTCGATCTTGCGCCGGTCGGACTCCGCCTTCGCCGTCCGCGCGGCCTCGGTCGCCCGCTCGGTGGCCTGCTGCTGCTGGATCTTGCGGTCGATCTGGTTCTGGAGCTGGTCCGACGGCTTGACGTTGCGCAGGTTGACCGTGGTCACATCGATGCCGCGCGGCGCCAGACGCTCCTTGATCAGGTCACCGATCTCGGCGTTGATCTTCTCGCGGGCGGAGGCGTAGCCCTCCTCGCTGGTGTGACGGGCGAAGACGTTCCGTACGATCTCCCGGCTGTCGGGGAAGACGAGGCGCTGCTGGATGGCGTCCTCGCTGCCGGCGAGCTTGTACAGCTCCACCGCCTTCGACGGCGTGACCGCCCACTTCACGGTCACCTCCGCGTACATCACACCGCCCTGCGAGGAGCGGACCTCGACGACGTCCTTGTCGGAGAGGTTCAGGTCCACCGGGCGGGTGGAGAAGGTGGTGACGGTGGTGAAGGGCGAGGTGACGTTCACGCCGGAGCTCATCGGCGCGCCGACCTTGCCGAAGGCGACCGGGACACCGACCTCGTAGGCGCTGATCACGTGCAGGCAACTGGCCAGGGCGGCGAACAGACCGGCCGCGAGCGCGGCGGCCGAGCCGAGCTTGAGGCCCCGCCGGCCGGCGGCACGGCCGGCCACGAAGAGCACCGCTGCGGCGATGAGCAGCAGGATGGAGACGACGAACACGAGAAATCCCCCCAGGGACAGGCACAAGAAGTAAGCGGAGCGTAAAGCATTCCCCGACGCCTGCCGTTCCCGGACGGTGCGCCCGGCCCCACGGTCCGGGCCGCCCGGGCCGAGGCCGGCGCGTGGGAGGACCGGCCCCGCGGTCCGAACCGCCTCGCCACCAGGCCGGACGCGCAGGCGGGTCGGCGCCGCGTCAGGCCGGCCGTACGCACGGGCCGGCACGCCACCCGTGTCACCGGCCGACACGCGACCGGCCGGCACAACCCCGCAGCCGGCGCACGGCCCAGGCACGACCGGAACAGGGCCGCCCGGGCCGAGGCCGGCGCGGCTGGGACCCGGGCGGCCCAACCCGGGCGGCCCGGAGCCGCGCGGCCCGGATCCACGCTGCGCTGGCCCGCGCCGATCAGCAGGCCCGCGTGGAGCAGGCCCGCTCAGATCAGGCCGTGCTCCCTGAGGTACTCCAGCTGCGCCCGGACCGACAGCTCGGCCGCCGGCCACAGGGACCTGTCGACGTCCGCGTACACGTGCTCGACCACCGCCGTCGGGGTGGTGAAACCGTTCTCCACGGCGGTCTCCACCTGGGCCAGGCGGTTGGCGCGGTGGGCGAGGTAGAACTCCACGGCGCCCTGCGCGTCCTCCAGGACCGGACCGTGCCCCGGGAGCACCGTGTGCACCCCGTCGTCGACCGCCAGCGACCGCAGCCGCCGCAGCGAGTCCAGGTAGTCGCCCAGCCGTCCGTCGGGGTGCTCCACCACGGTCGTGCCGCGCCCCAGGACGGTGTCGCCGGTCAGCACCGCCCGGTCTCCCGGCAGGTGGAAGCAGAGGGAGTCGGCGGTGTGCCCGGGGGTGGGTACGACCCGCAGTTCCAGCCCGCCGACCTCGATCACCTCACCCGGGGCGAGCCCCTCGTCCCCCAGCCGCAGCGCCGGGTCCAGGGCGCGCACCGGGCTGCGGGTCAGTTCGGCGAACCGCCCCGCGCCCTGCGCGTGGTCCCAGTGGCCGTGCGTCAGCAGGGTCGTCGTGATCCGCTTGCCGAGCCGCTCGGCGGTCTCCACCACGCGCCGCAGATGCGTCTCGTCGAGCGGGCCCGGGTCCACGACGGCGGCCACGTCGGAGCCGGGCTCGGACAGGATCCAGGTGTTCGTGCCGTCGAGGGTCATCGGGGACGGGTTGGGCGCGAGGACGTTGACGGCGCGTACGGTCGCGGGCCCGGAGCTCACGGCTCCGCGCGGCTGGCCGGGAAGCGCGGCGGCGTCGGTCATGCGGAGGGACCCCCAGTCCTGGTACGCGATACGTGTTTGGTGAACTCGTCGTGCCCCGGCCAGCTCAGCACCACCTCGTCGCCCTCCAGGCGCGCCTGTGCGAGTACCGGGGTGAGGTCCTGGTCCCCCGACGCGGCCAGGGCCGCGCCCGGCGTCCCGTGCGGCTCCAGGGCCCGCAGCGTGGCGATCGTCGGAGGCATCATCAGCAGCTCCCCGCGGTCGTAACCGGCCGCGGCGTCGGCCGGGCGGATCCACACCGTCCGGTCGGCCTCGGTGGACGCGTTGCGGGTGCGCTGGCCGGTGGGGAGCGCGGCGACGAAGAACCAGGTGTCGTACCGGCGCGGCTCGAACTCGGGCGTGATCCAGCGCGCCCACGCGCCCAGCAGGTCGGAACGGAGCACCAGTCCCCGCCGGTCCAGGAAGGTCGCGAACGACAGCTTCCGGGCCACCAGGGCCGCCCGGTCCGCCTCCCAGTCGTCGCCGGTCGTGTCACCGGCCACGGTGTCCGCGGTGGGCCCGGCGAGCAGGACGCCCGCCTCCTCGTACGTCTCACGCACCGCGGCACACACGACGGCCTGCGCCTCGGCGGGCCCGGCGACGCCCAGCCGCGCCGCCCAGTCGGTCCGTGAGGGGCCGGCCCACCGGACGGGGTGCTCGTCGCGCGGGTCGACCGCGCCGCCGGGGTAGGCGTACGCGCCGCCGGCGAAGGCCATGGAGGCGCGCCGGCGCAGCATGTGCACCTCGCAGCCCGTCGCGCCGTCCCGCAGCAGCATGACGGTCGCGGCCCGCCGGGGCGTCGCGGCGGTGAGCTCACCGGCGGCGAGCGCACGGATCCGGTCGGGCCACTCCGGGGGGTACCACTGGCCATCGGAACGTGGGGACATGGCCGGATGCTATGCGTATCCGACGCGATGTTCGAGAGGGAATGTGGCCACGGCAACAAGATGGAAGCGGCCACAGGGCACCAGTGGGGCTCCAGAGGCTTCCACCCCGTGGGCGTGCGAAGTGGCGGGTACACGTCGACGGCCCCGTCCCCACCGGTGAGCCGGCGGGGACGGGGCCGTGACGAAGATCGCGGGGGCCCGTACGAACGGCGCGCCGGCCGTACGGGGAGGGCGGCGCCGCCCCGTGGGACGGACGAAGGCGCCGCGGTGCGGTGTCAGTCCTGGACGAGCTCCACCTGGAGCTCCACCTCGACCGGCGAGTCCAGCGGCAGCACCGTCACACCGACCGCGCTGCGCGCGTGCACGCCCTTGTCGCCGAGCACCTCGCCCAGCAGCTCGCTGGCACCGTTGAGGACGGCGGGCTGGCCGGTGAAGTCCGGCGCCGAGGCGACGAACCCGACGACCTTGACGACCCGCGCGATGCGGTCGAGGTCACCGGCGACCGACTTCACGGCGGCCAGCGCGTTCAGCGCGCAGGTCCGCGCCAGCTCCTTGGCCTCCTCCGGCGTCACCTCGCCGCCCACCTTGCCGGTGACCGGGAGCTTGCCGTTCACCATCGGCAGCTGGCCGGCGGTGTACACGTACACGCCCGACCGGACCGCCGGCTGGTACGCGGCCAGCGGCGGTACCACGTCGGGCAGCGTCAGGCCCAGCTCGGCGAGGGCCGACTCGACCCGACCCGTCATGACTGCTTCTCCCGCTTCAGGTACGCCACGAGCTGCTCGGGGTTGTTCGGCCCGGGGACGACCTGGACGAGCTCCCAGCCGTCCTCGCCCCAGGTGTCCAGAATCTGCTTGGTCGCGTGCACGAGAAGGGGCACGGTCGCGTATTCCCACTTGGTCATGGGGCCGACTGTATCCGCTGCCCGGCCGCCGCCAGTGGCAGCCTCCTGCGTAGGCCCCGGCCCGACTGGTTAGGCTCGAATACGTGAGCAGGCTCCAGGTCGTCAGCGGCAAGGGCGGTACCGGTAAGACGACGGTCGCCGCAGCCCTCGCGCTCGCCCTCGCGACCGAGGGAAAGCGCACTCTCCTCGTGGAGGTCGAAGGCAGGCAGGGCATCGCACAGCTCTTCGAGACGGAGGCGCTTCCCTACGAGGAACGCAAGATCGCCGTCGCCCCGGGCGGCGGCGAGGTGTACGCGCTGGCCATCGACGCCGAACGCGCGCTCCTGGACTACCTCCAGATGTTCTACAAGCTCGGCAGCGCGGGCCGTGCCCTGAAGAAGCTGGGCGCGATCGACTTCGCGACCACCATCGCGCCGGGCGTACGGGACGTGCTGCTGACCGGCAAGGCGTGCGAGGCGGTGCGCCGCCGGGACAAGCAGGGCGGCAAGCAGGGGCGCTACGTGTACGACCACGTCGTCATGGACGCCCCGCCCACCGGCCGGATCACCCGCTTCCTGAACGTCAACGACGAGGTGGCCGGGCTGGCGCGGATCGGCCCGATACACAACCAGGCGCAGGCCGTGATGCGGGTCCTCAAGTCCCCCGAGACCTCGGTGCACTTGGTGACGCTGCTGGAGGAGATGCCGGTGCAGGAGACGGCGGACGGCATCGCCGAGCTGCGCGCCGCGGACCTCCCGGTGGGCAACGTCCTGGTGAACATGGTCCGCCCGCACGTCCTGGACGAGGACGCGCTACGGGCGGCGGCGGGCGGCCACCGCAAGGACATCGCCCGGACGCTCGCCGCCGCCGGGGTGGCCGGCGCCACCCGGCTGGTCACCCCCCTCCTGGACCAGGCCGCCGAGCACGCCCAGCGGGTGGAGCTGGAACGGGAGCAGCGCGAGGTCCTGGCCGGGCTCCGGGTCCCGACGTACGAACTGCCCTACCTGGGCGAGGGGGCCGACCTCGCCGGGCTGTACCGGCTGGCCAGGGAACTGCGGACACGGGGAGTGGGCGCGTGAGCATCGAGACGGTCGCCGGTCTGAGGATCGACGCGCTGCTGGACGACCCCGCGACCCGCATCGTCGTGTGCTGCGGGTCGGGCGGGGTGGGCAAGACGACCACGGCCGCGGCCCTGGGCGTACGCGCGGCCGAGCGGGGCCGCAAGGCCGTCGTCCTGACCATCGACCCGGCCCGCAGGCTGGCCCAGTCGATGGGCATCGACCAGCTCGACAACGTCCCCCGCCGGATCGACGGCATCAAGGGCGGGGGCGAGCTGCACGCCATGATGCTGGACATGAAGCGCACCTTCGACGAGATCGTCGAAGCGCACGCCGACCCCGAGCGGGCCGCCGCGATCCTGGGCAACCCCTTCTACCAGTCCCTGTCGGCCGGTTTCGCGGGCACGCAGGAGTACATGGCGATGGAGAAGCTCGGCCAGCTGCGGGCGCGCGAGGAGTGGGACCTGATCGTGGTCGACACTCCCCCGTCCCGCTCGGCGCTGGACTTCCTGGACGCGCCGAAGCGGCTGGGGTCGTTCCTGGACGGGAAGTTCATCCGGGTGCTGATGGCGCCGGCGAAGATGGGCGGCCGGGCGGGGCTGAAGTTCCTCAACGCCGGCATGTCGCTGATGACCGGCACCCTCGGCAAGCTGCTGGGGGGTCAGTTGCTGCGTGACGTGCAGACCTTCGTGGCGGCGATGGACACCATGTTCGGCGGTTTCCGCACCCGGGCGGACGCCACCTACCGGCTCCTCCAGGCCCCGGGCACGGCCTTCCTGGTGGTGGCGGCGCCGGAGCGGGACGCGCTGCGGGAGGCCGCGTACTTCGTGGAACGGCTGGCGGCGGAGGAGATGCCGCTGGCCGGACTGGTGCTCAACCGGGTGCACGACAGCGGTGCCGCCCGGCTGTCCGCCGAACGGGCGCTGGCGGCGGCGGAAAATCTTACCGGGGGCGGCATTGTGGATCAGGGGCCCGGGCAGACTGCTGATCGTGACCCCGGTACCGGGGCCGTCTCTCCCGCCCCGGAGCCCCGTCCCGGATCCGTACCCCCCTCCGGGTCCGCGTCCCGCGCCGAGCCCGACCACCTGCCCTCACTCACCCCCGCCGCTGATCCGGCCGCCGCCACCGACCCGGCATTCGCGGCGGCTGCCCCCCACTCCGCCACAGCCACTTCCGACCCGGCCGCAGCCGCGGTCCCGTCGCCCTCGGTGGCGCGGCTGACCGCCGGTCTGCTGCGCCTGCACGCCGAGCGGATGCAGGTGGTGACCCGGGAGCGCCGCACGCGGGATCGTTTCACCGCGCTGCACCCCGAGGTCGCCGTCGTCGAGGTACCGGCCCTGCCGGGCGATGTGCACGATCTGGCGGGCCTGCGCGCCATCGGCGAGAGCCTGGCGTCGGGGGGCTCCTCCGGAGCGCGGCGACACCGCCGAGCCGGTGATGCAGGAGAAGCCGGTGGCGCCGGGGAACCGACAGCCGACGTCACGGCACCGTGACGGGCGGGGAAGCCGTCAGCGAAGGCGGCGGGCGAGGCCGCGCCGCCCGCGAGGAGGACGATTGGAAGGGTGACGGCCGAGGCGCGTTCGCGGAGCCGGTGCCCGGCGAGAAGGTGACCGCCGTGGCCGTGGCACGCGACAGTTCGGCGTGCGACGGCGCGGTGCGGGTACTCGGCAGGGCCTAGCCCACCGCCGCGTACTCCTCGTACGTCTCGTCGTTGTCGAGCGCGACGGGCAGGATGCCCGCACTCCGCTCGTACTCCGTACGCGCCGTCTCCAGCAGCCGGCGCCAGGACGTCACGGTCGGCCGCCGCCGCAACAGCGCCCTGCGCTCACGCTCCGTCATCCCGCCCCAGACGCCGAACTCGACGCGGTTGTCCAGCGCGTCGGCCAGGCACTCGGTCCGCACCGGGCACCCGGTGCACACCGCCTTGGCCCTGTTCTGCGCCGCTCCTTGCACGAACAGTTCATCCGGATCGGTAGTGCGACAGGCCGCCTGCGCACTCCAGTCAGCTACCCAGCCCATACCGGCGCCGTCCTCTCCCGAATCGAGGCTCCCCCACGGCGGCAGCGGCATATTCACCGCTGCCAGTTGAGGACGTTACGGAAGGTGGGCACAGCGCAACACCCCCTTCGGGCCCAATCTTGAATGGCCCGAACGGACTATGCGTATGCGGCAGATCACCCAGGGGAGTGAGCGCAGGACATGCGCGACAAATGCCGCCGATCTGGAGGTTCCACTGCGCGGCAACCGGGACACAGGCTGACGTACCCGAAGGGACCGGACACGGAGGCGCGCCGCCCCGGAACACGAAGTGCGGAACGCGAAGTGCGGAACGCGGGGCGGGGGATGGCCCGCACGGTGGGGGCCGGCCGGGAGACCGGAAAGGGTGGGGGAGGTGGGGAAGCCGGGGCCAGTGCTACAGAAGTGCAACAGCTGTGACAGTTGTGACCAGCTTAGGCCAAGGGATATACGACTGTCCGGCGAATGAGAACGTAGTCTGCTCCCATGCCAAACAAGCGCTCGGGCGGGGGCCTGACCGGTACCCAGCAGGCCGCCAAGTTCCTCGGTGTCAGCGTGCTCTCCGGAGTCGTCCTGGCGGGTATCGCACTGCCCGCCGCGGGGGCTCTGGGACTCGCGGCGAAGGGCACGGTCCAGGGGTTCGACGAGATTCCGGCCAATCTGAAGACGCCGCCGCTGAGCCAGCGCACCACCATCCTGGACGCGCGGGGCGGCCAGATCGCCACGGTCTACTCGCGTGACCGCACGGTCGTGGGGCTCAAGGACATCTCCCCGTACATGCAGAAGGCGATCGTCGCCATCGAGGACTCGCGCTTCTACGAGCACGGGGCCATCGACCTCAAGGGCGTGCTGCGCGCCCTCAACCGCAACGCCCAGTCGGGCGGCGTGGCGCAGGGCGCGTCGACCCTCACCCAGCAGTACGTGAAGAACGTGTTCGTGGAGGAGGCCGGCGACGACCCCAACAAGGTCGCCCAGGCCACCAAGCAGACCCTGGGCCGCAAGATCCAGGAGCTGAAGTACGCGATCCAGGTCGAGGAGGAGCTCGGGAAGAAGAAGATCCTCGAGAACTACCTCAACATCACCTTCTTCGGGCAGCAGGCGTACGGCGTCGAGGCCGCCGCTCAGCGCTACTTCTCCAAGCCCGCCAAGGACCTGACGCTGGATGAGTCGGCACTGCTGGCCGGCATCGTCCAGTCACCGAGCCGCTACGACCCGGTCAACGACGTGCAGGAGGCCACCAAGCGCCGCAACGTCGTCCTGCAGCGCATGGCCGCCGTCGGGGACATCAGCACGGCGCAGGCCGCGCGCGCCAAGGCCGCCCCCATCAAGCTGAAGGTGAGCAAGCCCAAGAACGGCTGCATCACCGCGGTCAACGGCGCGGGTTTCTTCTGCGACTACGTACGTGAGGTGTTCCTCTCCGAGCCGGTCTTCGGCAAGGACCGGGAGGAGCGCAGCAAGGTCTGGAACCGCGGCGGTCTGACCGTCAAGACCACGCTCGACCCGCAGGCGCAGAAGGCGGCGCAGGAGTCGATCAAGAGTCACGTCCACCAGACCGACAAGGTCGCCACCGCGGTGACCATGGTCCAGCCCGGCACGGGCAGGATCGTCGCGATGGGGCAGTCGAGGCCGTACGGCTTCGGCAAGCACGAGACCCAGATCAACTACTCCGTCAACAAGAGCAGGGGCGGCTCGAACTTCGGCTTCCCGACCGGCTCGACGTTCAAGCCGTTCGTCGCGGCGGCGGCCCTGGAGCAGGGCAAGCCGCCGACGCAGGTCTATCCGGCGCCCTACGAGATGCCGTACCCGTCCTCCGTCTCCACGTGCAGCGGAAAGCCCTGGGTCAACCAGGGGGACATGGTGGAGAACGAGAACGAGTCGGAGGTCGGCCCGTACGCGCTGCGGGAAGCGATGGAGAAGTCGGTCAACACCTACTTCGTCCAGATGATCGGCGAGATCGGCATGTGCCCGGTCGTGGAGATGACCAACAAGCTGAACGTGGTGCAGGGCAACGACGAGAAGCTGCCCGAGGTGCCCGCGATCTCACTCGGCTCCAAGGGTGTCTCTCCGCTGAACATGGCGACCGCGTACGCGGCCTTCGCCAACCGGGGCACGTACTGCTCCCCGGTCGCGGTGGAGTCGATCAGGACGGCCGACGGCAAGAGCCTGGCCGTACCGAGGAGCAGGTGCCACAAGGCGATGTCGGAGCGGACCGCCGACACCATCAACACCCTGCTGCGCGGTGTGGTCGACTCCGGTACGGGTCAGCAGGCCGGACTGTCCAGCCGTGACAACGCGGGCAAGACCGGTACGACGGACGGCCGCAAGAACGCCTGGTTCGTCGGCTACACGCCGAACCTCTCCGGCGCGGTCTGGGTCGGCAGCCCCAGCCAGGACGTGGAGATGGAGTACATCAGCATCGGCGGCCGGACCTACGACAAGGTCTTCGGCGGCCAGGTCCCGGGCCCGATCTGGAAGGACGCGATGACCGGGGCGCTGGAGGGCCAGGACGCGCCCGACTTCTCCGACGTCCACATCCCGGACGCCCAGGCCCAGAAGCCCGACGCGGACGAAGGGACCGGCAGGCCGCGCGACGACACCAAGCCCCGCCGCGATGGCGGTGGAGCCACCGGCGGCACCGGCGGCGGCACCGGCGGAGGTGGAGCCGGGGGTGGCAGCACGGGCGGTGGCACCACGGGCGGTGGCGGCGAGGACCCGTGGCCCGGTATCTCCTTCCCGCCCAACCTGATCGGCGGCGGCGACAGCCGGGGCCAGGGCAACAACGGCGGCGGGAACGGCTGGCGGGGTTAGGCCCCGGGCCGGACGTACGAAAGGGCGCCCACCTGGCGGACAGGTGGGCGCCCTTTCGTGTCCGGACACGGGTCCGTACGGGCTCAGCCGGCGAGCTGCTGCTTGACCGCGGTGGCCACCCGGCCGCCCTCGGCGCGGCCCGCCACCTTCGGGTTCACGATCTTCATGACGGCGCCCATCGCACGCGGGCCCTCGGCCCCGCCAGCCCTGGCCTCCTCGACGGCCCGCGCCACGATCCGGTTCAGCTCGTCGTCGCTCAGCTGCTGCGGCAGGTACGCGTCGAGGATGACGCCCTCGGCCCGCTCCCGCTCGGCCTGCTCGGCACGACCGCCCTCGGTGAAGGCCTCGGCCGCCTCACGGCGCTTCTTCGCCTCCTTGGCGATCACCTTCTGCACCTCGTCGTCGGAGAGCTCGCGCGCCTGCTTGCCCGCGACCTCCTCCTTGGTGATGGCGGCGAGGGTCAGCCGGAGCGTCGAGGAGCGCAGTTCGTCACGCGCCCTGATCGCCTCGGTGAGGTCTTCCTTCAGCTTGGACTTGAGCGTGGTCATGCGGACAAGTGTGGCAGGTGCGGCGATGTCCCCGCCCGCGCATTTCGGCCCGCCCCGGCGTCTGCGACCATGGGCTTCATGCGCGCGCGATACGGAGTCCCCCTGAAGGTCACGGCAGGAATCACGGCGGTCGGCGCGGCCGGCCTGATCTACGCCGCCGGCTTCGAAGTCCGTTCCTTCCGGCTTCGGCGGGTCACCGTGCCCGTGCTGCCGCGTGGGGCGAAGCCGTTGCGGGTGCTCCAGGTCTCCGACGTCCACATGGTCGCCGGGCAGCGCAAGAAGCGCGCCTGGCTGCAGTCGCTGGCGGGGCTGCGGCCGGACTTCGTGGTCAACACCGGCGACAACCTCTCCGACCCGGAGGGCGTACCCGAGCTGCTGGACGCGCTGGGGCCGCTGATGGAGTTCCCCGGGGTGTACGTCTTCGGATCGAACGACTACTACGGCCCGAAGCTGCGCAACCCCGCCCGCTACCTGATCGAGAAGGCCCAGGGACGGCACGGCCTGAACGGCAACGCACCGGCCGTCGGCGTCGTGCACAACCCCTGGGAGAAGATCCGCGACGCCTTCGACGCGGCGGGCTGGCTGAACCTCACCAACACGCGCGGCCGGCTCGAGCTCGACGGCCCCGACAGCCTGGAGCTGGCCTTCACCGGCCTGGACGACCCGCACATCAAGCGGGACAGGTACGAGCGCGTGGCCGGCGGCCCGGAGTCGGACGCCGACGTCTCGCTGGCCGTCGTCCACGCCCCCTACCTGAGGTCCCTGGACGCCTTCACCGCCGACGGCTACCCGCTGATCCTGGCCGGCCACACCCACGGCGGCCAGCTGTGCGTCCCCTTCTACGGGGCGCTGGTGACCAACTGCGACCTGGACACGGACCGCGTCAAGGGCCTCTCCACCCACCGCGCCGGCGGGCACACCTCGTACCTCCACGTCTCGGCGGGCTGCGGCACCAACCGCTACACCCCGGTCCGCTTCGCCTGCCCGCCCGAGGCGACACTGCTGACCCTGACCGCCCGGGGCTGACGACCGCGCGCCCCACCCCGCCGGCCGCCCGCGCCCCGGGGCCGCTCCGGGTCCGTTGCGGTGGCGGGCGCGGAGCCCCGCCCTGCCCGGGCACACCGGCCGGCGTGCCCGGGGGCCGTGAGAACCGGATTTCGCCTCCGGCCGCCAGTGGGCTAAAGTAAACGACGTCGCCGGGACACACGGTGACATCGGGGTGTAGCGCAGCTTGGCAGCGCGCTTCGTTCGGGACGAAGAGGTCGTGGGTTCAAATCCCGCCACCCCGACAGAGAAGTACCAGGTCAGGGGCCTGATTCGAGAGATCGAATCAGGCCCCTGACTGGCTTTGTAGATCGTTTGGGAGAAATCTGGGAGACGATCTTGGTCGGGGTCTCCCAGGAAGGTGCACTGTGGGGAATGGGCTGACACAGCCGTGACGTCCGACCCTCCTGTGCGTTCGTGAATCGCCACCTCTCACCAACCGGAAACGTGCTTCTCCCCCAGGACGGCAGGACGACATGGTTCGCACCCCGTTAGGATCACCGCCCATGGCCGCTCGACTCTCCGCGAACAGCTCCGACCACGCCTCCCGGGCCCGAGCGCTCGCGCGGCGGATCCGGTCCCTGCGCGAAGAGCGCGGATGGTCGGTGGAGCGTCTTGCCAAGGAGGCAGGAGTCGGCACGAGCACCCTGAGGCGGCTGGAGAGCGAGGGAGCGATCCAGCCGAGTTTCTTCACGGTCGGCGACATCGCGGAAGCCCTGGACGTATCGCTGGAGGAGCTCTTCCGACAGGCGAAGCCGACGCCTGGGCTCTGGTCCGCGGGTTATGAGGGTCGCGACATCAGCTCTTTCGTCTCCTCCCTCCTGGACAGCGACATCCAGGTGGTTGCCGACGTACGGCTCACGCCGATCAGCCGCAAGCCCGGCTTCAGCAAGACCCGCCTCGGGCAGGCACTCGCCGAGGCCGGCATCGAGTACACCCACCTGCGTGCGTTGGGGAACCCGAAGGAAAACCGCGCTCCGTTCTGGGACGGCCGCGTGAACGTGGGACGCGCCCGGTTCCGTAGCATCCTGCGCTCCGACGAGGCACAGACGGATCTCGATCGCCTGGCTGAGCACGCAGCGCATTCTCGTGTAGCGGTGCTGTGCTTCGAGAAGGACGAGGAGCGCTGCCACCGCAAGGTCGTCCTGGACACGGTCCGCAAGCGGGCCGCGGTGGACGTGCGACCGCTGGCCTGATCCCAGCGACTCCCCGTGTCGTCGGTCTTGACCGACGACGGCCGCTCCCTTCCCATCTGAACCGGGGCGATTCAGCGGAGGGGGACAGTATGGCCGATAACCGGCAGCGTGCCAGGATCATGATCACGGTCAAGACGTATCCGGAACTGTCGTCGAAGTACCGCGAGACGAGCTGTGTGGCCGGGATCCGGTTGGACCAGGGACGCCCGCAGCATGTGCGGCTCTTCCCGGTCCCGTTCCGGCTGCTGGAGCAGGGCGCGCAGTTCAAGAAGTACTCGATCGTCGAGGTCGACGTCCGCCCTCACCACAGGGACAGGCGCCCCGAGAGCCTGCGGCCCGATCTCGACACGCTGGAGGTCATCGAGCAGGTTCCGTCTTCCGACGGCTGGAAGCAGCGGTACTCGTACGTCGAGCCGCTCGTCGCGCGATCGCTCTGCGCTATCAAGCGCGACCAGGAGGCCAAGGGAACCTCGCTCGGCATCTTCCGGCCGGCGGAGATCACCGACTTCCGGCTGACGGAGGCGGAGCCGTGGCCCGCTGCGAAGGCCGCCCTCGCGGACCAGCTGGACCTGTTCGACCAAGACCTGCGGCGCTTGGAGTGGGTGCCGTTCGAGTTCCGCTATCGCTTCCGCTGCGCGGACGACGCCTGCACGGGGCACGACATGGGGCTCAAGGACTGGGAGGCCGGCGAGTCCTACCGGAAATTCCGGCGCACCTACGGCGAGCAGGCCGTCCTGGACAAACTGCGCGAGCGCTGGTTCGACCGCATGGTCACCCCCGATCGGGCGATCCACTGCTTCGTCGGCAATATCGCGGCACATCCTCGCACGTTCATGCTGCTGGGGCTCCTCTATCCCCAGCGGAACGTGGTCGACTTCGTTCAGGACGACCTGTTCTCCGTGTGAGCGGTCCCGTCCTCAGCGCGCGGCGAGGAGGCGGTCCAGCACCTGCACCGGGGATCGCGGGCACATCGCGCGGCGGGCGTCGAGGGCCGCCTCCCACTGGTTGGTCAGGCCGGCGAGGAGACGGCGGCGCATGCCCGGAGTCACGTGTGCGTAGCGAGCCGAGACGGAGCCGTCGAGGTGGCCCATGCGCTCGTCCATGAGGACCTTCTCCGTGCCGAGGTCCTCCATGACGGTGCGGTGGGAGTGACGCAGGCCGTGCGGGGTGAGGCCCTTGGCAACGGGTAGCCAGCAGGCGTTGGCCCGGTGGCTCGCGTTCCGGCCGCGGACGGGGACGCCGTGCCAGGGCTCGCCCAGGAGTGGGACGGGGCGCGGCTCCTGGGGTGCCTTCTTCGGGTACCAGCCGGTGGCGGCCGGCTGGAAGAGCCAGGTGGCGAAGCCGTTGCGGCGCCAGTGGGCAGCCTCCTGGGAGGGGGCCGCGTTGCGTACGAAGCCGACCTCGGCGACGGCGAGTTCGACTCGGACGCGTGTCTCCTCTCGTACGCGCTCGGGGTGGTTGAGCACGTTGGAGACCGTGCCGGTGGAGACTTCGGCACGGCGGGCGACGTCGACGAGCTTCGCGCCGCCGTGTCCGCTGGTGCGGGCGGCGCCCTGGCCTCGGAAGACGTAAGTCTTGCCGTGGCAGGGGCACGGCACCGGCTTCGTACGGGCGATGTGGTCGGCGACGAGGGCGGACAGCCAGTCCGTGGCGTCGATGGTGCGGTAGCTGTCGTCCTTCGGCGGTACGCGCACCAGCTCGCCGGAATCGAGCTCGTACAGCTGCCACTCGACGCGGACGATTCCGGGGCGCGCGAACTGCGTCTCCAGGCCGACGATCTCGCACCACCGCATGCCGGTGTACGTCTTGAGGATCACCGCCACGAACTCGTCGTCCCGCCCGGAGAGCAGGGCCGCCCGCTCGGCGATCAGCAGGGCACCGAGCGGGTCGGTGATGACCTTCTCGGGGCCGCGGTCGCGGGAGCGGCCGGCACGCTTGCCGCGTCCCCGCCGTCGGGCGGCGGGGTTGGATGCGATCAGGCCCTCGTCGATCGCGTCCTCGAGGATGAGGTGCAGGGTCGAGCGCCAGGTCTTCACGCTGGAAGCCGCGTACACGGCCTTCTCCGCCTTCTCCCAACGCTCCACGTCCGAGCGGAGGATGCCGGAGAGGGACTTGTCCGCGAAGGTGGGGAGGAGGTGTTCCTCGATGTGACGCCGGTAGTTCTGCATGGTGGACGCGGCGAGGTCCTGGTCGGCGTACCAGCGGCTGGCGTACTCACCGAAAGTCTCCTGGCCGGCTGCGGGGTCCCGCCACTCACCACGCCGGACGGCGACCTCCTCAGCGTCGGCTGCCTGCTTGGCCTCCCGCTTGGTGGCGAACTTGACCACGGCGCCCGTCGGGTCGGAGACGGTGCCGTACTTGCCGTCGGCGAGCTTGTAGCGGCCCCGCCAGTAGGTGCTGCGCTTCTCCGCGTACCCCAAGTGTTGCCTCCCTTCTCTCGCTGGGGCTGTCTAGGCGGTGATGTCGTACTGGGACTAGGCCTTGAGCAGCCGACGCGGTGGCCGTGCGGTGAGCGCGGGTCCGGACGAGGCCGCGCCGGGCGCGCGGGCGATGGACACGGGGACTGAGACGCGAGGCGCAGGCCGTCGCGGGGCACGTGAAGGAAATTCCTCGTGCAGCCGCACTATTTCCACAACGTGTTCCGCAGTGAATCGATAGGCGCCACCCACGTACGTGAAGGGAATGAGCCGACGCCGGGCGCCCTCTTTGACCCACCAGACGGAACAGCCCAGGGCTTCGGCGACTTCCCGAGCCGTATGGAGGCGGGGGAGAGCCGGAGATATTACGGGATCGGACAACAGAGGAATTCCCTTTCCGGGGACTCGCAAAGGAGACCCCACAACAGGCAGCCGGGTTCGGCGTCAGGACAATGATGCGGAGAATCCCCGGTTTGGCTAACCGGCGATCGTCGGCTATGTTTCGCCCGCTCCGACCGGCCCTGGGTGTGCGTGAGGGCCGGCGAGGAGGGTGTGCGGTGCGGTTCCGAGGGCGGCGGCGATGGCGACGAGATCGTCGATGTCGCAGCGGCGGACTGTGCGTTCGATGCGGGAGAGGGCAGTGAAGGTCATGGGCCGGCCCAGCGCGGTGACGCGGGCCGCGAGCTGGCGCTGGGAGTAACCGCGGGCGGTGCGGGTGCGCTCGATGGCGTGGGCGGTGGCTTGTCCGGCGGGTCCGATTTCAAGGGAGCGTGGCGGCATTGGTGTGTTGTAGCTTGCGTCGGGGCCGCTTGGGAACGCTATTCCTGTCTGCTGTGAGCGATGCGCCGACCACTGGTGAATTTTCGGGTTGATTTGGCCAACCGGGATTTCGGGTCTACCGTCATGCGGTCCGATAGAAGTTGTGTCGGGGATTTGAACTAAGACTGGACTTCTGGGCCCTGGGTGTGGCTGTGTTGTCCACGCACGCCGGCCCCGCCGGCTTCCCTGCCCCCCGTTTCGAAAGGTGGTCGATCGGCATCGCCCGTATCCGCACGATCAAGCCCGAGGCGTTCGCGTCCGAGTCCCTCGCGGCCGTGTCCCTGTCCGCCGAGCGGACCTTCTTCGGGCTGCTCACCCTCGCCGACGACCAGCACAGGTTCCGTGACCAGGCGGCCGTCATCACCGGCCAGCTGTGGTCGCTGCGCCGCGAGCACGGCCCGGTGGAGGTCGAGGACGATCTCACACAGCTCGACGCCGCCGGGTTGATCTGCCGCTACGAGGGCGACGACGGCAAGCGGTACCTGCACATCGTCTCCTTCGCCAAGCACCAGAAGATCAACCGCCCCAGCGGCGTCCGGAACCCCGCCTGCCCCCACCACGACCTCGGCGTCACGTGTGAGCCCTCACCGCAGGTGCACGGAGCAGTCACGGAGCCCTCCGTGAAGGGGCAGGGAGGAAGCACGGAGGCTGCCGTGAATTGCGAATCCGCAGGTCAGGCGCGAGTCAGTGAGCCCTCACCACAGGTGCGGGGAGGGCTCACGGAGCCTGCGGTGAGCCCTCACGATCCGGATCTAGGACCTAGGAACAGGGATCTAGGAACTACCCCGTTGGGAGGCGCGAGCGCCCCCGCGCCGCAGACCGTCTCGGCGAAGGACCTCATCGGCGAGTACGCCGCCGCGTGCACCCACCGACCGCCCCGGGACGTCCTCAGCCATCTCGGCGGGCAGGTACGCAAGCTCCTCGACGAGGGCATCGATCCGGTCCACGTACGGGCGGGTCTCGCACGGCACCGGGCCAAGGGCCTGCACCCGAGCACCCTGCCCAGCCTCGTCCACGAGGCCATGAACGCCTCCGCGCCCGCGCCCGCCGCCGCCCACCGGCCATGGACCAACCCCGCCGACGTGGCCGCCGCCTACGGAGGTGACCTGTGACCGCCACCCTCACCCGGGACCCGCACCAGGTCGGCCGGATAGCCGACCGCCTCGGCGCCATCCTGACCCAGCGGGGAATCGGCCCCGACGCCACCGCGCACGAGCCGCCGTCGGAGCCCGTCACCGCGCTGGAGCTGGCCGACGCCCGCATCCCTGCCCGCTACCGGCGCGCTCTGACCAACCACCCCCAAGTCACAGCCTGGGTGGACGAGATCGCCCGCGCCGGCCGCCCCGGACCTGCAGGCGCACCGGGAATCTCGGAGGGTTCCTCCCTGCTGATCGCCGGCCCCACCGGCACCGGCAAGACCCACCAGGCGTACGGCGCCATCCGCGGCCTCCTCGCAGCGGGGGTCCGGCTCCGCTGGGAGGCCGTCACCGCCGCCGACCTGTACGCCCGCCTGCGTCCGCGTTCTGGCTTCGACAGCGAGCGTGAGCTGCAGGCCCTGGCCAAGTGCCCGCTGCTGCTCCTGGACGACCTCGGAGCGGCCAAGACCAGCGAGTGGACCGAGGAGCTCACCTACCGGCTGATCAACCACCGGTACGAGCACATGCGCCCCACCCTGATCACCACCAACCTGCCGACCCCCGAGCTGCGCACCGCGCTCGGTGACCGCGTCGCCTCCCGCCTCGCCGAGATGACCGAACGCGTCATCCTCACCGGCCCCGACCGACGCCGCCGGAGCGCGCCCACCGCCTGATCGGCCCGTACGCGTGCCCCTCCCCCGCCCTGCCTCGCATCACCACACCCTGCCCTTGGCGGCTTCCCCCGGAGACCGAGCCAAGCGGCCACTCCCGCCCTTCATTTTTTTCCCAAACCTTTGGAGCCCCGCCCTGCCCTCCCCCGCCCTCACGCGCCTGGCTGCCCAGAGCGCCAGCATCCCGCTCCTCCCGGACTGGGTCACCTCCCCCGTAACGACAGCGGTACTGCTCGCCTTGCTCGTGCTCGCCGGATGGATGCTCCGCCAGCAGCGCCGTCAGCCGCCCGGCGCAAACCGCTGGCGCGGGACCGTCGCAATGCCGGTCGCCGCCATGGCCGCGCTCGGCTGCACCGCCTACAGCGCGGACACCAGCTGGCGGTTCGCCGCCGACTACCTGGACATGGGCAGCACCGTCGAGCGCGCCTTCATGTTCGCCACCGCCGAGCTGGCCCTGTTCGCCACCGCGCTGATGGCACGCCAGAACCTCAACGGGCCGGCACGTGCGCCGGGCGTGCCAGGCGTCCTCGTGTGGGTGCTCACCGGAGTGCAGATCATCCCCGCCTACGCCGAGTTCGGTCTCGTCGGCGGCACCGTGCGCGCTTTCGTAGGCCCGGTCATGGCCGCGATGCTGTGGCACCTGGCCATGGGCATCGAGCTGCGCCACCGCGCACCGCGGGCCGCCTCGCGCGGTCTGGTCGCCGTCCTCGTCCGGCAGATGCGTGAACGGCTGCTGGCCCGGCTAGGCATCGCCGACCAGGACGCGGACGCCGCCCGGCTCATCCGCGAGCGTGCGCTGAGCGACGCCGTCACCCTGATCCTCCGCGCCGAATCGATGACCAACAAGCAGCGCGGCACGCTGAGGGGCCGACGCCTGTCCGATCGTCTGCACGAGGCGCTGGAGCGGGCCGACGTCGACGGAGACCCACTCCAGGACGAGTTGCTGCTGCGCAAGCTCGCCACCCGCAAGCAGGCTCTCGGCCTCGCCACCGTCGCACTGCCGCCACGCTGGCACACCCCCACCTCGTATACCGCCCACTACTCCGGGCAGAGCAGCCAACCGCCCTCCGCTCGCCCGGACCCAGCTCAGCGGGCAGAGGAGACTGCCCGCCCGCATCCATCGCACCCGGGCGACGACCAGGCGCCCCCAACTGCCCGCCCGCGACCTGCCCGCCCGACGCCAGGACTGCCCACACGACGGGCAGAACCCGAAGGCGGTCCACCGCATACGGGCAGCGACGCCTCCGACAGCGCCCCGGGCAGGCGCAAGCGAAAACCGGCTGCCCGGCAGAAACAGGAGGACCGCAAGCCGCGCGCCTCCGACGAGGTCATCCGGAAGTTCGCCCGCCGCATGTACGAGGAGACAGGCCGCATCGGCCGAGACCGGGTAGAGGACGCCCTCCGCGACGCCGGCTACACCGTCTCCAGCGACGACGCCGGACGCGTCGTCCGCGAATTCAAAAACCAACTCAAGGCCGCGCCCAGCGACCCCGCTCCCTGATCCCCACAGCCGCCCCCTGAGACGGAGGCTCGATGCACGACCCACACCGAGAAGACCCCACCACCAGCGAAAACGCCCTACCAACCACCCCGCCCCCAGCGCGAGCAAGTTGTCCCGGGAGCAATGCTCCCGGAGTCCCTGCCCCGGGGGTGGCAGGGACGGTCCAGCGCCAGGGGGCGCAGGACCGGCAGGCAGCGACCGAGGGCGGACCGCAGCCTGGTGGGGGACGGCAGGCCGAATCCCTTCCGCGGCGCCGTCAGCGCGCCCGACAGCCGAAGAAGCGCAAGCGCCTGAAGCAGCCCAGCTGCCGCATGAACGACGCCGAGTACAAGCGCTTCACCGACGCAGCCGCCCAGTGCCAGATGACCAACGCCGCCTTCCTCGCCTACGCCGTCGACAAGGCCGCCCGCGACCTGACCCTCACGGCCGCCGAGATCGCCACCGAGCGGGAGGTCATCGACGAGCTGTTCGCCGCCCGCCGACACCTGGGCCGCATGCACGGCCTGTTCAACCAGGTCGCCAAGGCCCTCAACTCCGGCGCCGAGGCACCCCACCTGGACGCCGCGACCAAGGCCGTCCGGAGCGCGGCCCGCCGGATGGAGGATGCCGCCGATGCTCTGCTCGCCCATCGTGACGGCGGTGCCGCTGCGTGATCCCCAGCATCCACAAGCGCGGCAGCGAAACGATCGGGCTGATCCGCTACCTGTACGGCCCCGGCACCCATGAGGAGCACACCGACCCCCATCTGGTGGCCGCCTTCGACCCACTCACCCCCGACCCCGGCCGCGACCCGCAGGCCACCTACGGGCAGCTTCAGCGGCTGCTCGACCAGCCCGTCAACGCCCTGCCCGCCGGCCGGCGCCCCAAGAAGCACGTGTGGCACCTGTCCGTGCGGGCCAGCCCGGAGGATCCGGTCCTGCCCGACGAGGACTGGGCGGCCATTGCCCGTCGCATGGTCGCCGCCACCGGCATCGCTCCCGACGGCGACGATGCCGCATGCCGGTGGGCCGCCGTCCGGCACGCCGACGACCACATCCACATCATCGCCACCCTGGTCCACGACGACGGCCGACGGCCCCGCCTGCACAACGAGGCCCGCCGCGCCCAAGCCGAGGCCCGCGCCATCGAGGCCGACTACGGCCTGCGCCGCGTCGCGCCCGGCGATGGCACCGCCGCCAAGCGCCCCACCAGTGCCGAACGCCACAAAGCCGAACGCCAAGGCAGAGAGCGACCGGCGCGCGAGGAGCTGCGGGAGACCGTACGCCGTGCGGTGGCCGGTGCGACCAGCGAGGAGGAGTTCTTCGAGCGGCTGGCCGCCGCCGGCCTGCTGATCCGCAAGCGGGTCGCCCCATCTGGTGACCTGCTCGGCTACAAGGTCGCGCTGTCCGACGACCGCAACAAGGACGATGAGCCGGTCTTCTACCCCGGTTCCAAACTCGCACCCGACCTCTCCTTGCCCCGCATCCGCGAGCGCTGGACCCTTCCCGCAGAGGCTGCCGCCTCGGTGGGTGACTCCCGTCCGGAGGAGCCCGCCCTGCCGCCCGTGACAGGTCCCGCGTTCGCGCGGCGCCGGGCCACCGCCGCCACGTGGCAGGCCCTGCTGATCATCGACCACGGCGACGACGGCACAGCAGCAGCGCAGATCGCTGCGGCAGGGGAGGTCCTGGACGCGCTCGCCAAGACCTCCGCCGCCCGCACCCGCTCCGAACTTCGCGAGGCAGCCGTCGCGTTCGAGCGGGCCAGTCGCTCCCACGTGAAGGCCGTACGCGGGCACGACCGCACCCTGCGACAGGCCGCCCGGGACCTTATCTACAGCGGGCCCGCCCTCGGCCGCGGCGAGGACGGCGCCACCACCGCCATGCTCATCGACATGGCCTTCTTCCTCGCCATCGCCGCGGCGAACTGGCACGCCAGGAAGCACCACAGCCAGCAGGCAGCCGCCGCCGAACAAGCCGCCCAACACCTCCGCGCCGCCTACCAAGCCGCCGCCGGCCAGCCCATGGCCATCCTGCGCCAGAGAGGCCAGCGTCTGGCCCCGCGTGTCCGGCAGCGGCAAGCAGACCTTCTCCACCAGGTGCTGCCAGAACTGGCCGAACGAATCCGGGCCGAGCCCGGCTGGCCCGCCCTGGCCACCACCCTCGACGACGCCCGCAGAGCCGGCCACGACCCGGCCGCCCTGCTTATCGAGGCCACTAGACGGCGCGAGCTCGCCACCGCCGCCTCCATCAGCGACGTGCTCGTCTGGCGCCTGCGCCGCAGCGCCCACCTGCCCGCCGCACCCGAAAGCCCCCAGGGCACACCCACCCGAGGCAACCGGCGCACTCCATCCCCGGCGCCCACCACACCACCAACGGCCGGCGCCGTGAACGACTCCAGCCGTCGTCGCTGACCGGCAAAGCGGGCGGAACATAGCCGATGATCGCCGGTTGGGCAAACCGGCGATCCTCCGGACCATTGATGCCTCCACCCACCCGACACCTGCGAGGAGCACCCGTATGCCCAAGACCACAGCCCGCCCCAACATCGTCGTCCTACTCTGCGACGCGGACATCAAGCGCTGGCGTGAAACCAAGAGGTGGATCCACCGCGACGGGCGCCCGTTCAGCAAGGAGGAGCAGGCCCTTGTCCTCAGTGCCACTCGCGTCGAGTTCGAAGAGATACAGGAACAGTTCAAGCGATACCGGGAGTACCGGCGCACGATGGACGAAACCCCGGAAACTCTGCAGCGCTTCCTCGCCCCGTTCATGGAGCAGCTCACCGAGAAGAACCTCGGCAACGCCGTCAAGCTCATGAACGAGGACGAACGAGCTGAGTTCGATCGCCTCCTCGGCCTCACAATCGAACCGGTCCGTTCCTTCGCCCCGTACGCCTTCTAGCGACGGCCCGCGGCGCACCACAACCAACGTAAGGTAACTGCCCCCAGGGCAGATGTGGCATCTGACAGCGAGGCGTGCGCGCGAAGCCGGGCCTCCCGCAAAAAAGGGAGGCCCGGCTTCGATGCGTTGGACGGCCCTCAGCTGGCTGGAGCGCGCAGGAGCCGGTCGCGTGTGCTTTCCGGCAGCATCCGGCGCACGACCGGTGCGCTGGAACTGAGGGAGCCGGCAAAGGTGGCGACGAGGTCGTGCGGCACGCTAGCGCCGAACGAGGCCGCCCACAGGTAGCCTGCGCCGAGCACCGGCTCGGCCCACGCCTGCCATCCAGCAAGGACCGCCTCGTCCGCCTGAGCCACCAGCGCGAGTGGCTCGGCGTCCTGAATGAGGGGCGGCACCTCGCCGAGGCGGATGTGGGAGGCGAAGGTCGGATCGATCGCTCCCGTGCCGGGCTGGTCGACGTCACGCAGCCAGCCGTGGACCGTAACGGCGTCGAGAACCAGCTCGGGGCCACCGAGCGACCGGGCAGGCTGGGTGCGGGCGTCGAGCGCGACGAGGAAGTCGGCGAGAACCTCTGCGGGGACCTCGGGGGTGAAGTAGGCCGACCACTGGGCGAGCGGACTGCTCGGGTCCGTACGGGCGGAGACCTGCCAGGCGATGGGCAGATTCCCCAGATGGAACGGCTCGTCCGGCAAGACCCACTGCGCCCACCGCAGGGAGTCGGGGCTGATGTGAAGGACGGTGCTGCGCAGGACCTGGCGGTCCTCGGGAGCCTCGTCCGGCTCCTGGCGACCACGGACGATCGTCAGGCTCGTCCAGCCCAGGCCAGCGAGAGTGTCGGCGACGTCGTCGTAGAGACGTCCGTCGTCACCAGCCAGGTGACGGGGGCCGACCCAGTACGCGGACGGGTCGCTGGCTGGGGTGAGTGGGCCGAACGGGAAGTCGGGATGCAGGGTGCCTCCAAAGGCGTCGGGGTTCTCGTTGCCACCGGGGTGTGTGGCGCTGGTCAGGAGTGCCGGGCCGGTTGTGTGACGGCCTCGGGTGGCAGATGACCGGTCTTCGTTTCCACATGGCGGCCTGGCGAGGCGGCGGCCGGTCCGCCCGAGGGGCTCGGACTCGAGCCTCTGCTGTCACACCTGCTGGAGGTCTCCAGCACGCGAGCGACTGCGGCGGCGACGATATCGGCCGGCGTCTCGGTGTCGAAGGACATCTGGTAGCCGCGCACCTTGGCCGTACCGGTAACGGCGATCTTCCATCCCTCGCTGTCGGTGCCCGGGCGGCCGGACGGGAACCATCCGAGATAGAAGGAGCCGTCCTTGGAGTTGACGTGTACGTCCGCGCGGTCGTCGACGACCAGGTTGAAGTCTCCGGCGCAGAACTGATCCATTACGAGCGTGGGCTGGCCCGGCCCAAGCTGCCACTCGCGCAACCGCAGGGCCTCGATGGTGGTGGAAAATCCCGGACTCGGGGGTTCCGGAGCCACAGGCGATCACCTCTTTGACCTGGTGGTTTACCAGAAGGTCATCCACGTTGACATGCCATTGCAGCGTTGGCCAGTCGTTCACGGATCTTTGCTGTCTGCCCCGGGCGAACTGCGACGAGGCGTGAGACAGCACTGTCGTACGCCCGGAGAAACGGCGTACGCGTGGTCGGCAGAATGCTGATAGTTGCCGCATGGATGCGATCGAGGCCGCACATGCCGTTGTAGATGAACACCACCCTGACGCCCGGGCTGCCTTCTTGGGAGGCAGCGTCGTGACGGGCCGCCGGACGGCAATGTCGGACCTCGACATCGTGGTCCTGCTCCACGGAGACCCGGCCCCGTACCGAGCAAGCCTCCGGAGTGACGATTGGCCGGTGGAGATGTTCGTGCACACCGAAGCGACGTGGTACGGGTACGTTGAGCGGGAAGTACGCAAGCGCCGGTCGCCGTTGCTCTGGATGTGCGCCGACGGTGAGCTGCTCTTCGACACTGACGGAGTCGGAGCGCGCATCGCAGCTGAGGCCCGAAAGCTGACCGCCGCAGGGCCACCCATGGTGTCGGCCGACGAGATCGATGATCGCCGCTACGCGATCACCGACCTTCTCGACGACCTCGCAGGGAGCAGCGACCAGAGCGAGCGACTGTTCATTGCCACCGAACTGGTTCGACGGACGGGCGAGTTGGCACTAGCCATTGGAGGCGCGTGGGGCGGGGGTGGAAAGTGGCTCGCACGCCGTCTGGAGACGACCTCACCGGGGCTCAGCTTGCGCCTGCACCGTGGCCTGCGGGAAGTATTGGAGGGGCGGGTAGAACCCCTCGTAGCCGCTGTCGACGAGGTGATCGAGCAGGCCGGTGGTCGGTTGTGGGTCGGCTACAAGCGAGGTGGAACTTCATGAACCTCCCCGGGGCGAGGCCAGCCCCTCCCACCGCCTTGGCCGACAACCGCGCCGCTTGCTTGCCCCGACCGGTGTGAGGAGCGGAAATTCTTGCGCGCTGCGAGCTGGACGCCTCCACGCACGGCCGGAAAACAGCCAGGACCCCCTGGTCAGCGCCCCACAACCGACGGTCGGAATTTGCTCCTGGTCGCCGGCCTTAGTTACCTCAAGGCTGTGAGGATGGCAGCGCCCCGTCGAGGTACTCCTGCACGGGCGTGAAGAGCCCGTACGGCACGTACTGGGAGATCTCGCCCTGGATCACCCAAGCAAGCTCTGCCAGCTCCTCGGGAGCCGCAATATGGGCCGTGCCACTCACTACCTCGCACGCGACATACGACATCAGCCGACCCGTAGTCGGGTGGATCCGTTCGCCGAGCAGCTTCACAGCCGCCACGGTGAGACCGGTCTCCTCATGCGTCTCGCGCACGGCGGCGTCTTCGCGGGTCTCGCCTTGTTCGACCTTGCCAGCCGGAAACTGCCAGGAGAGCGTTCCTTCCGCGACGCGTCGCCGCACGAGCAGGACACGCCCGCCTTGAACGACGACGGCGGCGGCAACCGCTGTCGCGGCCTCGATCGTCATGGAGATCCCTTCCTGAACGCCAACTGCACCGCATTACGCGCGCAGCCGTTCGGCCAAACACCAATCTTCATGCTGCCGCATCGACACGTCCGTCAGGTCGGGCCGCCTCGGGCTGCCATCGCAGCCGAACCCTAGGCCAGCACCACCCAAGCAGCCTTGGTTCCGCAGTACGTGACCTGGAATCCCCACTGTCCCTGAGTCAGCTCGTGCACGATGTGCAGGCCCCGTCCGCGCTCAGTGAGTAGCCCGCTCACTGCTTCCGACGCGGTGGCTTCCGGCAAGGGCACGGCAGCCAGGTAGAGGTCTGGAGGAAGCAGAGGATTCCCGTCGTGGATCTCGCAGATGTATCTCCCGGCAGCAGAGCGAAGGTGTACCTCGTACGGGCCGCACGCGTGCTCGTGCGCGTTTGCCACGAGCTCCGAGACTGCCAGGACTCCGTCACTGATGACGTCGTCGGACATGCCCCGATCTTCGAGAACACGGCGCAGAACCGAGCGGACTTCGCCCGTCGGGTTGATGGTGTGGTCGGTCCAGCGGTACACGAGGGTGGCGGACGGCTCACTGATCATCGGGCGGCGGACCTCCTGCGGACGTCGGTTGCCTCCTCCCAGGGCGCCGGAGTGGTCACGGCAGTGCGTACGCCACCGAAAGGCGTACGAAACATCAGAAACCACCATGGCATTGAGTGTGTCCGGCCCCTGGGAGAGTCGTGGCTCAAGCCCCCGGCCACGAGGCCGGTCGCGAGTCACTCGCTCAAAGATGGCTGCCGGTGCGCCTGATGCTCATGGGCGTTTATGAGCACAGGGTGCGAGCGGGCGCCAGGGCGCTCCAGCGAGACCGCCGACCCGCCGTCGGCCTTCGCCTCCGCCCGTCTGGTCACTGGGAGTATGGGCGGGTGAGCGCTGACGTGTTGGGACGCTGGGTGCCGGATCGTCCCGAGAATGTGGCCGCGGTCTTCGCCGAGGCGGACTTCCCGTGGTGGATCGCCGGTGGCTACGCGATCGAATTCGCGGTCGGCCGCGAGCTGCGCGCACACGGTGATCTCGACGTTTTCGTCCTTCGGCGCGACCAAGTCCGAGTACGTGAACTGCTGGTCGACTGGGACCTGCACGTGGCAGATCCGCCCGGCCAGGGGGAGCTTCGACCGTGGCGACCGGGAGAGGTCCTTCAGCCGCCGCTCCACGACATCTGGTGCCGCCGCACGCCCAAGGCGCCCTGGTCCGTGCAGCTCATGCTGGACGAGGCCGAAGGCACTCAGTGGGTCTCGCGGCGCACCCCGGAGATCCGACTCCCGATCGACCGACTCGGGCGGACGAACGAGACGGGCATCCCGTATCTCGCGCCCGAGGTGCAGCTCTTCTACAAGGCGAAGGCGACCCGAGACAAGGACGAGACCGACTTCGAAGCGGTACTGCCGCTGCTCGACACTCCGGCACGCGCCTGGCTGGCGAACGCGATCAAGGTGATCGCGCCCGGCCACCCCTGGCTCCGTCGGCTCCTGCCGGTCAGCCGAACGTGAGCAGCGGAACGTCGTAGAGGTCGGGGTTCCGGGGCCGGGTCATCGTGGGCGACGTGACCTCCACGATCAGCAGCTCGCTGAGGAACTGCACCTTGGCGCTGAGGAGGTGGCTCGTTCTGCCGTCGGCCGACTGGGCCTTCAGGCCGGCGGAGACGTGGATGTGCGGGAGTATCCCGCCGGTGGCGGGGTCATGCGCGAGGGTGCCGGCGCCGAACGCCTCGACGTTGGTGACGTACGTCTTCGCCCAGACCGGTGCGTCCGGGTCCGCGAGCTTCTCGCAGGCGCCCACGATCTCGGCCTCCGCGAAGGCTCCGATGAAGGAGGGGATGTAGCCCTGCCGTACGCCGTTGTCTCGGCAGAAGGTGGACAGCGCCTCGAAGAAGTCCTCCCCGTGGTCGAAGGTGACGCCGAAGGTACGGCCGACGGTCAGCTCGTGAGCACGCATGCGCGGGTGTCTCCTGATGAGGTGGGATCAGCGGGCGGAGGCGGTGGTGAAGGTCTCGCGGACCGTCGCCCCGTCGGCGCCCTGGGCGAGCAGGGCTTGCAGCAGGAGCCGCGCCTGGTACGGGCCGAGGTCTCCGGCGCCGATGAGTCCTCGTCCGAGGAGGTCCTTCTCGGAGCCGGGGAAGCCGTACGTGTCCGACAGAACGGGGCCGTTGCCGATGCGGGAGGCGAGGACCACAGGGATGCGGGACGCGAGCTTGGTGAGCCCTTCGACGAGACGCTCCGGGACGTGGCCCACGCCGAAGGCCGCGACCACGAGCCCGTCGCAGTTGCCGTCCCACACATCGAGCAGGGCGCCGTCGTCGCCGAGGGTGACGGTGTACAGCCCGACCCGCGCCTCACGGTCGGGGGCGCCGACCAGCGGTCCGCGGCGCGGCAGCCCGCCCATCATCCAGACCCGGTTCTCCGCGATCCGCGCGATCGGGCCGCACGCCGGTGAGGTGAATGCGGCGGGGCTGGTGGTGTGGGACTTACGGACAGTCCGGGCCGAGTGGACCTCGTCGCCGAGTACGACGAGACAGCCGGCGCCGCTGAGTCCGGGGTCCGCGGCGGCCAGGACGGCGGAGTGGAGGTTGGCCGGGCCGTCGGCGCCGGGCAGGGTGGGGTTGCGCATGGCGCCGGTGACGACGAGAGGCTGCTCGTGGCCGTGGTAGAGGTCGAGGAGGAAGGCGGTCTCCTCGATGGTGTCGGTGCCCTGGGTGATGACGATGCCGTCGACCTGTCCGGTCTCCAACTCCGACGCAATCGCGGCCGACAGTGCGGTGAGGTCCTCGAAGGTCAGGGAGGCGCCGGGCAGACGTCGGAAGTCCCGCACCTTGAGGCCGATGCCGCTCGCGGCCAGCGCGGGTACCGCAGCGAGGAGTTCGTGGGCCGAAAGCGCCGGTACGACGCCTCCGGTGCTGGGGTCGGTGGTCATGGCGATCGTGCCGCCGAGGGAGAAGACCGCCACGTTCCTGACCGACTCCGTCATTCCCCTGCTCCCCTGTCCGGACGCCGCCGAGCGCGACCTCACGAGTGGTTTACGCAGGCTATCGGGTCGGCGCCGTCCGGGTACGCGGAATGATCACCATCTGCTCGGCCACGAACCGGCAGGCGGCCTCCAGCCCTTCGAGACCGAGCAACCGGCTGCGCGGCCGGGCGAGCCGCTCCGTGCCGACGGCCGACAACTGTGCGCACCGGCGACCGAGCCAGGAGGCGTCGAGGCCGAGGTACTCAGCCGTTGCCGCAAGGCGCTGTCCGGCTTGCTCAGCCGCCGTGGTCGAGTGCTGGCTGACGTGGCCCGTCACATCGGCGAACGTCCGCAGGGCTCCCGGCCGCGCGGTGACCGCGAGGTGGGACGCCCCCTCGGTCCTTACCCATGTGGCGATGACGGCGCGGCGCCCGTGGGAGAGCGCGAAGCCGTCGGTGTGGGCGAAGCCTCCGTCGTCCGTCACCCAGGTGCGGATGCCGAAGGACTCCATGAGCGCGATAGATAGGAAGAGCAGAACGCGCTCGTACGCCGGCGAGGAGGCGACCGCCGTCTCCGGGACGCAGAACCCCCGGCCGCTGGTACCACCTGGACGCCGGGGCGCCATTCGTTCGAGGTAGCGGTACTTGTGCCGGAAGAACAGCCAGGTGGCGGCCTCCTCACCACGCTGTTCCCTGGTCCAGAAGACGGGTGCGTCGCCCAGGTGGTCACGGTGGCCCAGGATGTACCGGGCTGCGGTCTCCGAGCCGATCAGCATCGTGGACACTTCGGTCAGGCCGTGGTCAGAGGCGAGCGGCGAGCCTGGGGAAGCGGTGAGCGAAGCCAGCGAGGTGTGCAGGGCCTGGTCGTCGCCGAGCAGCGCCGCCTCGAATCCCGACATGGCCCACAGGATGCCGTAAGTCAGGTCGTCCAGTTCGTACGCGGCCGGGACGTCGACCGGGTCGGAGGCGGTGCCGCGTACGCCGCTCGGCCTGGCGTCGGTGACGAACTGCCGGACCGCCCCGTCCACCGTGCGGTTCGCGACGACGAGCGCGCGCATCGGCATGGTGCACCAGGCATCCAGCTCCGGGCGGGAGTCGAGTCGCAGGCTGTCCCCGATGAAGGAGGCCGCGGGAAGGGTCAGCACGGGCAGCGCCGTCGTCGAGACGGACCGGCCGGCGGGTAACAGAAGCTGGCCTGGGCCTTCGGGCAGCGCCACGTACCCACGGGCCCCGGTGTCCGCCGTTCCTGGTCGGCTCGTGGCGTCCGGGGTGTGCGGATCGGTCGCGGGCAGGAGCCCGAGCAGCTCCTCCGGAACTCCCAGCGCATCGGTCCACTGGACGAACTGCCGTCGGTCGCGGATCTGTTTGAGCCCGCGTTCCAGTCTGCTGACCTCGGCTTGGTCGATGTTGACCATCCGCGCCACGCCGGTCTGGGAGAGGCCCGTGTGCTTCCTGAACAGCTTCACGACGGTGCCAAGTTCCCATGCGGCCACGGCACGCCGGACCGTCGGATCACGCCAGAAGGCCGGGTCGGCCCGTCGGGCGGCTGGCCCGTCCTGGCACGAGGCGCATCGTGTACCGGCGTTGAAGCGACTGAGAAGGGCACCGCAGCGTGTACACCGCCGCTGTCCACTGTCGACCATGGTCGGCATTCTGCCCTGCTCTGCGACCACCCGGACACGGTGCGCTCGTGGGGCTCATAAACGCTCATAAGCGTGGGCCTTCGTGGCGGCCATCGTGGTGGAGCACCACCGACCGGAGCCGCGTGCTGCGACTCCCCGGACGTAAGGATCCGACCTGTGACCTCGTTGACCCTGCCGCCCCGGCCCCCCGGTTCGCCGCCGCTGGCCCATGCTTGGCAGACGCTGGCGGACGGGCTCCTGACCCAGCGGCTCCATCTCCATCTCGACGAATGGCGTGCTGCCGTAGCCGAGAAGAACGCGCTGCCCGACGTGCCGGACGCCGATGTCTCCGTGTTGGCGCAGCGCCCGTCTTCGCTGCCGGCAGGTGACGAGTCCGCGACGGCGCTGCTGGAGGACGCCGGGCTCGGCTTCTGGTGGGAGCTGCCCCAACGGCACGGAGCGGGGTCGAGGAACCGGCGGGGGGCACTCCACCACGCCGCCGACAGCGCCGCCCAGAATCTCCTCGCGGAGCAGCACGGGGCGGCCTGGTCCGATGCCGTGACCACCGTCAGCGGCGCGGCCGCGTGGTGGGTGGGCTTCTTCGCGATCATCCGCCACCGGGGGGTGCACCACATCACGCTGGAGCCGCACCCGAGCCCCCTCCATGAGCAGGCCCTGGGCACCGCAGTGAGCGTCGTGGCCCACGGCATGGCCACGCGGGTGCTGGAAGCGGCGCTGCGTAACTCCGACGACGACCCGGCCCTCCGCGCCGCGTACTGCCGGGCCATCGAGGCCGGCATCTGCGCCGAGCCCGAGCTGCCCCGCCTCATCGACGAGTTGTCGGAGCTGCGGCTGGTGGACCTGGTGTCCACCACGGCCCGCTGGCGGGGTCGCTTCACCAAGTACGCCGGCGGCACGGGAGCGGGGCAGGTCGAATGAACCACCGCTATCCGTTCATTGTCATCGAGGGGCTCGACGGCACTGGCAAGACGACGCTGCGCAAGGGCCTGTTCCGGCTCTGGGAGGGGCTCTACGGCGTCACCCCGCTGTGCGTGCTCACCACCAACTTCCTCGCCCCCGACCAGGCCGCCGCCATCGTCACCGGCAAGTACCAGCCGAACGCCGGGAACCGCGACGCCTACCTGTCCGCGATCGCGGCGGACAAGCGGGCCACGCTGGATCGCCTCGTGCTCCCCCAGCGAGCGGCGCGGCCCGTGATCGCGGATCGCTGGCTCCTCAGCGAGCTGGCCTTCTTCGCCGTGAAGCACGGCATGAGGGCATCGGAGACGTACGAGGCGCTGGCCGCGCAGCTCACCGTGGCCCCGGATCTCACGCTCGTCCTGGACCTGGAGACCGACGCCTCGATGAGCCGAGCGCAGGCCCGACAGGGTGACGCCGTCCGGGCCGACTGGGACGTGCACGACGTCCAGATCCGGGTTCGCGATACCTACGAGGCCGTGGTCACGAAGCCCGACGAGTTCCCGCTCCTGGGCGACGTGGTCCGCCTGGACGCCCGCCGGCCCCGGTCCGAGGTGCTGCTCGCCGCCTGGGACGTACTGCGCGAACGACAGCTGGTACCGCCCATCGCCGCCCACACGGAAGGAGGAGAGATCCATGGTTGACGGCACGAAGGCGAGGCGTCTGCGCGAGGCCCTCGACGACAGCGAGCGGAAGCACCCTCTCCTGGCGATCGGTGCGGTGAACGCGCTCGCCGCGCACGTCGCAGCGGAGGCGGGCTTCGACGCCCTGTGGGTGAGCGGTCTGGAGGTGTCCGCAGCCTCCGGACTACCGGACGCCAACGTCCTGGGCCCCCGGGACCTGTCCGACGTGGTCGCCTCGCTCGGCCGTGTCACGGAACTGCCTGTCATCGTGGACATCGACAACGCAGGCGGTTCCATGCGCACGGCGGAGCGGTTCGCGTACGACCTGATGCGCGCCGGAGCCGCGGCAGTGTGTGTCGAGGACAGCGCGTACCCGAAGTGCAACAGCTTCGCAGCCCACCGGGCCCAGACCCTCGCAGACCGGGATCTGCTGTGCGAGCAGGTGGGGCGCATACGGAAGGTCGCCAGTGATGACCTCGTGGTCGTGGCCCGCACCGAGGCCCTGATCGCCGGTGAGGACATGGCCACGGCGATCGCCCGCGCCGAGGCGTACGCCGAGGCCGGAGCGAATGCGGTACTCCTCCACTCCAAGGACGCGACCGGTGATCAGGCACGGGCCATCGGACGTGCGTGGAACCACGGCGTGCCGCTGGTCAGCGTGCCCACGGCGTTCCCCGACCTGAGCGCCGCCGAACTCGGCGAGGCCGGCTTCAGCCTCTGCATCTACGCGAACCAGCTGAGCCGTGCCGCGCTCGCGGGTATGCGCACCGCCGCTCGTCAGTTCCGGCGCGGAGGGAGTTTTCGCTCCACCGTCGCGGGATCCCTCGCGGAGGTCGGCGACCTGATGCGCGTCGGCGAACCGGAGGCACTGTCGTGCCTCTGACGCCCGAGCTGCCTCGGATCAGTGTCTCCGTGAAGGCGGCGATCGTGCGCGACGGCGCCGTCCTGCTGCTGTCGTACGACGACGAGGCCGGGTTCCACTACAACCTCCCCGGCGGCAAGGCGCAGGTCGGTGAAAACCTGCGCCAGGCCGTGAACCGCAAGGTCGCGCAGGAGACCGGCCTCCAGGTCGCGGCCCGGCGTCTGCTGTGCGTCGTCGAGTACGTGCCCGAGTCGTGGCAGGGCGAGTTCGGGGACGTGCAGAAGGTTCAGTTCAACTTCCTCGCCGAGCAGGTGGACGACGCCGAGCCGCGCATGCCGGAACCGCCGGACCCCATCCAGGTGGGCTTCGAGTGGGTTCCGCTGGGACGTCTGGGCGACGTGTACCTGTTGCCCCGGATCAACCGCACGCTGTCGGCGTCGTTGAACGGGGAGCTCGCCGACCCCTTCGTGGACAGGTGGTGACCTTCATGGATCCGAAGCTGAAGGATCTGCGGGAGTGGCTGCTGCGGGAGCACTCCGGGACGGTCTGTGCCGACCGGCTCCGCGTGATCGCCGACGAGCTCGCCGACCTGGCCGCTCGCGGTCTGCCGGGACCCGTGGTGGAACTCGGCTGCTACAGGGGCGCAATGGCCCTCTGGATTCGTAGCGTGCTCGACTCGCTGGGCGACCGCGACCGCGAGATCCACGTCTACGACTCCTTCCAGGGCATGCCCGCGCCCGGCGCCGAGGACTCAGACCATCTGGCGGCGGGCGAGCTCCGGTCGTCCCCGGACCACGTGCACGCCACGCACGCGGCCTGGGGCAGGCCGACGCCGGTCATCCATCCGGGATGGTTTGACGAGACCCTTCCCAAGGAGCTGCCCGACGAGATCGCGTTCGCCTACCTGGACGGCGACTTCTACGACTCGACCCTCACGGGACTCACGCACTGCGTCACCCGCCTGGTGCCGACGGGCGTGTTGCTCGTCGACGACTACGCGGACACGGCCGTCAATCCACGGGCCTGGGACGGGCTCCCGGGGGTGAAGCGCGCCTGCGACGTGTACTTCGGCGCGCCTTCGCCCGTGACCGTCGTCGTCGGCGAGGGCGATCTCGCGTTCGGCCGGTACGAGAAGCCGGAGTTCCTCAGATGAGCGCTGTCCTGGTGCTACGCGGTGCGGCGGACGCGAGCGCGATCCGCCGCGCCCTGCCCGATGTCCTCGTACACGAGTTGCCGGACCTGGACTCGCCTCTGCCCGCCGACACGGCCGTGCTCGTCCTGCGCTCCGGCATCCGTCTCGGCGAACGGGAGCTCAACGCGCTCCCCCGCCTGCGGCACGTCGTACGGACCGGCTCCGGCATCGACCACATCGACGTGAACGCCCTCCGGCACCGTGGCATCACGCTGCACCGCAACGCCGAGGCCGGCGCGGGCGCCGTGGGCGAGTGGGTGCTCGCCGCCGCCCTCGCACTGGCCCGGCGGATCCCCTTGGGGCAGCACGCGCTGCTGCTCGGCCAGCACGAGAAGCAGGCGTGCATGGGGGCGTCACTCGGCACCCTGGACGCAGGTATCTGGGGCGCGGGTCCGGTCGGGCTGGCCGCCGAATGGGCCCTCGCCCCCTACGTGGGCCGCACGGCCTTCGCCGCGTGGCCGTCGAACTCTCCCGGTCTGCGAGAGCTATCGCCGACAGCCCTCATGGAGCAGTCGCAGGTACACGTGATCGCTCTGCCGCTGCGCCCCACGACCGAACAGCTGATCGGCGAGGACTTCCTCACACGCGTCGCTCCGCAGCGGCCTCTGCTCATCTGCGCAGGACGGCTGGAGACCCTCGACGTCGCGGCCTGCCTGCGGGCACTGGCAGACGGGAGGCTCTCGGGCCTCGCACTCGACCCGGTCGAGCGGGAGCACCTGCCGCTCCTCACCGGCTCCACGACGCCGCTCAACCTCCTGGCCTCGCCCCACATCGGCGCCCAGCGCTCCGACGTGCGCGGCGCACTCGACCGATGGGCCATCGACCTCCTCAAGGAGATCAACGCCGCCGACAAGATCCTGATCGAAGGAGGGCACAGGTGAACCCATCGGCACGACTGCGCCGGGAGATCGCCGACAGAGTCGCCCAGGCTCTGCTCGCGTCCGGAGAGGCTCGCGAGGTCTGGCTGGAGGGAGCCCTCGCCTGCGGCTTCGCCCACGCGGCGAGCGACATCGACCTGCATGGCATCGTGGACGGCACCCTTCCGGCGTGGGAGTCCCGCATCGTGGACGGCGTCCGTGTCGACCTCCAGGCGACGGCGCCGCAGCGTGCGGAAGAACTCCGTCACCTGCTCCGCTCCTTCGACGTCCGCCGCGACGACCTCGGCTCGTTCCGCCGGGTACGCGCTTCGATGCACGACCTCATGTGTCTGCGTACCGCTCTCTCCTACGGCTCCGGACGCTGGAATCCGGTGCTCACTCCCGGGGAGCGCCAGGGCTACCGATGGTGGGCGGTTGCCGACCAGGCCGAGGTGGCGGCGAGTCTCGCCGAGGACCTGACCGGCCTCGTCGAGGACGGCCTGGCCGAATCGGTCGTCGTCGTATGCCGGAAGCTGGAGACCTGTCTCGCTGCGCTCGACTGCGCGGCGGCCGGCCATCCCGTCCTGGGCGACAAGTGGCTGCCGCTGCTCGCCGGCGCGCCGCCCCGCCCGTCGATCACCCCGGCTCGCGCGGAGACGTGGGAGTGGTTCCGTCCGGTTCAGCGACGCGTGGCCAGAGCGCTCCTGGGCTGCTGGCCAGTCGACGACCCGCTGCGGAAGCCTCCCAGTCTGGGCACCCCAGACGCCGGCTGGCTGCCCCAGCGGTACGCCGACGGGTGGTTCCTTCGCCGTGGCGACGTCCACATCCCCATCACCGGCGGACAGCTTCTCGGATGGCTGTCCGCAGTCTCCACCGATGGCGCGTAGCCCGCGCCTCTCCTCCTCGGGAGCCTTCTGATGCCCGTCACCCGCACCGCCCCCACGGACCTGGAGAGTCTCTACGCCCCGTTGTCGAGCACCGGGCCGGACACGGCGGTCTCCGTCATCCTCAAGCTCCGGGGAGAGACCTGCGACATCGACTGCCTGTACTGCTTCGAGAAGCGCAAGGAGGCACCGGGCGGCGCCCGGATCAACGCGGCACAGGTCCACCGCCTCGGTTCGATCTTCTCCGGGCGCCCGCTCAGCATCGAACTCCACGGCGGGGAGCCACTGACCGCCGGCCCGGAACGGATCGCGGAGATCCTGGACGCGCTCGCCGCACAGCGGAACGTCATCCGGGTGAGCCTCCAGACCAACGGCCTCCAGCTCGACGACGCGTGGCTGGACCTGTTCGAGCGGCACTGCCCGGAGCTGGAGATCGGCATCTCCCTCGACGGGGACGCGCTTGGGAACTCGTGGCGCGTCGGGTACGACGGCCGCCCCACGTACCCCCGAGTGGTCGAAGCCCTGGAACTCCTCGGCCGTCGGGAACGCAACGTCGGCATCATCTGCGCCGTCACCCCGTACGTCCTCGGCCGGGCCTCCGAGGTCATGAAGCACCTCGCCTCCTTTCCCGCCGTGACGACGGTCAACCTGGTGCCGTGCTTCGACGCGTCGGTCACCCGGTCGACCACTGTGGCCGGATCCCGTGCGCCGACCAGTCGGGCACTCCAGCGGCGGGCCATCGGCCCCACCGGCCCGGCTTGGGCCGTCACGCCTCGTCAGTACGCCGACTTCGTGTTGGAGGCCGCCCACCACTGGGTCGCTGACGGCCTGTTCCGCCGCGTCAAGCTGGAGCCCGTCGTCTCCGTCATCCGCCGTCTGAAGGGTCTGCAGACCCGTTCCTGCCACTTCTCCGACTTGAAGTGCGACCACGTCCTCACCCTTTATCCCGATGACCGCCTGGGAAGCTGTGACGAGCTGCCCTGGCCGCAGGCCGGCCTCGCCGCGCTCGGCGACGTACACGCCGAGGCGGACGTGGCCAGCGCCCAGGGCGGCTCTCCCTTGCTTCACCAGGCACGCTCCCTGGTCACGAAGTGCACGACCTGCGACTACCGCGACACCTGCGGCGCAGGCTGCCCGGCGGTCCGCCTCCGCTTCGCCGCCGCGGGCGACGAAGACGCGTACTGCGACCACCGCATGCGCCTGATCGACGGCGTCGCCGCCCTCCTCGCCCAGCCGAGTCTCCCGCCTGGCGCCTCCTGTTCCCGGCTTCGCTGGCGTCCCGTCCGCCCCAACGACATGCAGCACGTCGCGGCGTTCCTGGCCCGCTGGGACGACCCCACGGTGCCCCGCACGCCCGCGCACCTGCAGGTCAGCGCCCAGGGCAACATCAACACGGTCGGCCTCCCCGGCGTGCACGAGGCAGACGATCTCGACCCCCACCATCCCCAGTGGTACGAGGGCATCGAACCCGGCATCCGCCCGGTCGTCGACGCGCTCACCGCGGGCTGGAACGCAGTCACCTATGACAGCTGCCAAGGCCACACCTACGCCAGCCTCCCCGGAGCCGAGCCCCGCTTCCTCTCAGTCGGCATCCTGCCGCGCGACCGCGACGAGTACGCGCGTACGGCAGCGCGCCTGTGCCGGGCCGCTGGCCGAGCCGAGCCCTCTCTGCCCGGGACCTGTTCCCTGGTCCTCGGCCGCAGCGAGCTCACCTGCCGCACCACCGGCCGGGCGTACCCGACGCTCGACCTCCATCTCGTACCCGCTGCCGGCACCGCACCTGCCGAGTACTTCGAGGACCTCGCCCAGGCCGTGCACGTACTCACGGAGGCCCTGGCCCAAGCCGCGTCTGCTCCGCCGTCCACCCCCTGCGCCTGCGGAGGCGAGCAGTGATCCACATCGCCGAGACGCTGTCCATCCGTACCGTGGAGGGCTTCCTCAAGCCGGACGAGATCGAGCGGCTCAACCTCGTCATGGAGGACACGCTCGGCTCCCTCGGACGCGACCGGTACGGCACGGCCCGCCGCACCACCATCCACGAGATCCCCGGTCACTCCCCCGCCGAGGCGCAGGACGTCTACGAGCCGGCTGGCCGGATCGAAATGACCGACATTCCGTACGAGGCGACCGCCCTCCTCGATCAGGCCCTGAAGCTGCACATGGCTGCCATCACGCGCACCCTGCCGTCGGTCACTGGCCACCGGCCGTGGATCTACCTGGAATACGGCTCCGGCCAATACATCACCCCGCATGCCGACGGCATCGCCCCCGATCCCCTCACCCGTCCCCGCCAGATCGCAGCCGCAACGGTCACGCTCACGGACATCCAGGACACCGGTGGCGCGTTCTACGTGGAGACCACAGGCAGCGACGCCGTCTGGACCACCGACGAGGCGCCGACCGGGTCGGGTTACGCCCAGGGGATGGGCTTCGCACACGACGGGACGGACATGTCCTCCCCCTGGTTCCGCACCATGCCCCGCACCCGATGGAGCGTCGCACCCGCTCCCGGCACTCTCGTGGTCTTCGGCAGCCAGCTCGTCCATGGCACCGAACCTGTCCGTGCTGGCCGCGTTCGCAAGTTCCTCACGCTCTTCGTCTCCGAGTAGGAGGCTTCGCCGCCATGACCGGCCCCCGCGGCCCGCCCCACAGCCACCCCTCCCCCAACCCACGCCCCGACCAGAGGAGAGAGCGAGCAGTGGCAGAAGACAAGACGTTCGACGAGTTCCTGGAGGCAGTCGCGTCCCTGCGCGACGGCGACCCTGTGCGCACCACCGCACACACCTCCAACGCGGCCACCGAGACCTGGCTGGCCACCACGGTGCAGCCCGACGCCGCTGAGCCCACCACCGAGTCCTGACCCGCCACGGGGCCGGGCCCGTCCCGGTCCGGCCCCGTTCCACCCCGGAGCCCCAGATGAGCGCTCTCTCCCCGGAAGCCCTGGTCACCCTCGACGGCATCGCTGGCCACCAGCGCCTCCGGACCAGCCGTATCGCCTCCGTACTCGGCAACCGCCTCGGCTCGTCCCCCCTCGACTACGCCATCGCCCACCACCTGCTCGAAGGCGCCGAACACGCCGCACGTGCGCGTGACGCGGACCGCCTTGCCTGGTACCGCAATACGACGGTGCGAGATCTGACCCACCTGTCGGTCGACCCGCACATCGTGCTCAGCCCACGTCCTGCGGACATGCTGCGCTCGGAGATCTCCGAAACCGCGTACTACCTCGTCGGCCCCGACACCGCCTCTGCCACGCCCGAGGCCCAGGCGATCGTGCGTGCCGCCCTCGCCTCCGCCACCGAGCACGGCTTCGGCACGCTGCTCACCCAGCACGCCCCCGTCATCTGCTTGCTCAACCGCCGCCGGCTCGACGAGACCCTCCACAGCTGGGCCCTCACCCGCCTCCCCGGCACCATCTTCACCGACTACACCGTCCACCCCGAGGTCCTAGCCCGCGACCTAATCCACGAGGCCGCCCACAACTGGCTCAACGACGCCCTGGCCGCGCACGACGTGAGCCTCCCCGCCGACGTCACCTTCTTCTCCCCCTGGCGAGGCACGCGGCGTTCCGTCTTCGGCTTCCTCCACGCGTGCTGGGCCTTCTCCCTCACCGTGCTGTACGTACGGGAGGCGCGGCGCAGCGCCACGGGCGCCGTCGTACCCTTCCTCGACGCCCACCTGCGCCAGCAGGCTGTCCAGTTCGCTGCCGCTGCCGAGTGCTTGGATCAGGCCCTCTCGTACGTGCCGGCAAACGAAATCCGTGATCGCATCGGCCGCGCAGTCGGCGAGGTTGTCGCTTCTAAGTGCTCTGCCGACTGAGCTGACCGGGGAGGCGCAGGGCACGCCCCTCCAACATGGTGGCAGCACGGGGAGCGGCGACCTTCCTGTCCGGCCGTAAGGACGCTCGGGCAGCAGAATGCGGGAACATCACCATTCTGGTTGTAGGCGCTCGGCGGGACCGGTACGACGGTCAGCATGTACCGATGGTCGCCGCTCAACGATCGACAGCTGGCCTTGCTCACTCGCATCGGAGAAGGAACGGATCCCGTCACCTCCGCGAGCCCGGAACTCGCCCACACCGCCCGTGCCCTCAAGGGCCGGGGCCTCATCACCATGCCCAGGCATGGTGGGAAGTGGCAGGCGGAGATCACCGATGACGGTCGCTCCTACCTGGAACACGGCCACCATCCTGACCGCCCTGAGCCAGTCCCGCGCAAGCGAAGGCCGGCAGCAATTAAACCGAAGCCGGAGGCTGCGGCACCTCCCCGTCGGCAGGCCGCGCCCCAGCCCGAGGCGAAGCCGACGCCAACGCGCCCTGCGAAGCCGCCACGGCAGTCACCGGCGGAAATCGGCGCGGCCTTGATCGCGGAGGTGCAGAAGGCCGACCGATTCCTTCGGATCCCGGACCCAAGCGATGAAGAGCGGGCCCGCTATCGCCGGGCGTTCGACGCCGCCAGGCAGTGTGCTCCGGATGGCTTCCATCTGAAGTACAGCGGGCGGGCGAAGGGGGACTTCTTCCTCGGCCTGCTGCGGGTGACGGGCGAGGACGACACCGAGTGGAACCGGATCCGCCTGGCCCGCAGCCGAGTGATCACCGACATCGAGGACGTGATCACGGCGGTCACCGCAGACCACAGCGCCTTCGAAATCTCAGACGAAGTACTCCCACGAGTGCTCTCCCTCGTTCGGCTCCTCGCCGAGCAGGCCCGGGCACTGCACTGCGACATCGCGGTGTCGAAGAAGCGCAGGCAGCCTAGGCCGCTGCTCAAGGTCCACAGCAGGACATACGAGATCAGCTTCAAGGAACGGCAGAAGCAGGTCCGGTACGTGCCCTCGCAGCCGGGCCGGCGGACGTACGACTGGCAGCGGGTCACCCCTGCGCACCGGTTCGAGCCATCCGGCGAGCTGGAACTGCACGTGAGCCAAGGCTCGGGGTACGGCTGGAAGAAGGAATGGGCCGACAGCGCAAAGAAGCCGTTGGAGGACCAGATCGACGCCGTCCTCCGAGCCCTGAAGGCCCATGCGGAGCAAGTGGAGCAGGCCCGGCTGGCGTGGGAGGCGGGACAGCGGCGTCAGCGGGAGGAGCGGGAACGGCAGGAGGAGGAACGCCGCCTCCGAGAGGCCCAGGAAGAAGAGGAGCACCGCCGACGGGAGGCTGAGAAGAAGGAGCGTACGCGGCAGGAGTGGGAAGATGCGGTCAGCGTGGCGACGATCAAGGCGGTGGACGCCGTACGGGTCGACCGGTTCGGCACCGCCATGGCGCAGTGGCGGGCCGCAGGAGAGATGCGGGCTTTCTGCGCCGCGCTCGATGAGACCGCCTCCGCCTTGGACGACGCCCACGAAGCCGGACGACTGCGCGAGTGGTCAGCGTGGGGGAAGGCGGAGGCCGACCGGATCGACCCGACCGTAGCCGGCAGGAGCCTGACCGCCCACAGCCTCCACGCGGAACCCACGGGCGACCAGCTACGGCCCTTCCTCGACGGATGGCATCCCCAGCGGCCCGAGAAGGAGAAGCCACCGAAGAAAGAAGAGCCTAAGGCGGAAGCCGAACCGCCCAAGCCGGAGCCGGAGCGGTGGCGCGGCTTCACCGACGAACGTCTGGACCAAGGCTGGAGATATGGACCCCAAGGTCGCGCTCAATGGTGGAGGCGATGACACCGTGCCCGCGGTCACGTAGGGCCTTCACCGACTTCTCCACGAGCTTCCCGAGTCGGACGACCTCCTCGCGCAGGGCGACCAGCTCGTCGTACCGCTCGGCCTTGTCCTGGCCACACCACTCACGGACGGTCCGCAGGACGGCCGCTTCCGCGTCCAGCTTACGGTCGTCCCGGCGGCTGTAGGAGTACCAGGAGGACTGCGTGCGCTCCTGATCGATGGCCTGCTGCCTGCGGTCCACCTCCGGAAGGATGTCCTCGGCGAGACGGCCGGCCACAAGGCGGGCAATGCGCTCGGTGACCGGCCACCCGGCCAGACACATGCCGTGGCGGTTCTCGTAGACCATCGGATCGCCTCGCAGCTCCGCGGGATCCATGCCGACAAGGGGAGCGCTGCCGTCGAGACTGCCCATCTCCAGGATCCCTGCGTCCGCGACACTGCGCCGCAGCCGCAGCTTGCTCTTCGGGCGGACGAACCCGAGGATCAACCGTGCGGCCTCGAAGTCGGCGCTCCCCCGCACGTGCCGCGACGCCTCGGCCAAAGCGAGCTCGCTCGCGTCGTCCGCGCGGAACGCCTCGACGTCCTCCCAGCTCGCCACGAGGGACGTCGCGTCGACCCACTCCTGCAGTCCGGCGTCGTCACCGTCGAGGATCCGCACGTGGAGCCAATCAGCCCGGCCACGACCACCTACCCGTACGACCTCGACCCGCCGAACCGGGCCGCCCAGCTCCTTCGGCCTCGCTCGGTAGGCCCAGTGTTCACCCATCTCCATGTGTCCATTGAGCCAGTTCCGTTGTTCCCGTCGCGCGGCGATTGCCGAAACCAGCGGATAGAACTGAGCGCCAGAGGTTCTTGCAGGGACGACGGCCCACCATCCGGCGACTTGGCCACCTGCAGTTGAGCACCGCGTTGAACTAGTGGTCGGTGAAGGCGTCGGTCTCGAACTCCAAGGCCAGCACCGTCCGCTGTTCAGGAAGTCCCGGTCGTCACGCGCTCCCCGCCAAGGAGGAAGAGAGCTCGGGCGTGGAATACCCCGGCTCGCTGCGGCCTGGCGCCACGGCCCTCTGCACGTAAGCGCCGAGATGGGGCATCGTCCCATGGCTACCAGGAACGATCTGCCGCAGCGACGTGGAGCAGTGCATCAAGAGAGCACGCCTACTCGACCGACTCGCTGTGCCGGGACGACAGTGCGGGGCGGAGCTGGCTCGGATTGACAAGCGGCGTAGCACCGCCGTTGTCAAGTGCACCCGGGATTGTCAGTGGCAGGTGATATGCCTGTGCTACGGCCGAGTTGGCCCGTTTGAGTGAAAGGTGGCCAGGACATGGCAGGGGAACTCTATGTCGATCACGAGGTCCTCAAGACCTTCGCGGGCAACAAGGTGAACGTGCCGAGGGAGGAGGCGAAGGAGCGTCGTCGGCAGGTGAACCACCTCAGGGAGCGGCTGGAGAGCTACATCGCCGACCACCCGAACTTCGACCTGGTCAAGCTCCGGGCCTCCGGGAGCACGGCCAAGCACACCGCGATCCGGCGGCGCAGCGGAGAGGGCTCCGATGCAGACGTGGCCGCCTACCTACGTGTCGCCGACCCCAAGGTCGATGTCTCCACCGTGCTGGACTGGCTGCGGGACCGCTGCATCGAGGTGTACGGCAAGACCAAGGTCGCAGACGACTTCGTCCCGTCGGACCACGCCGTAGGTATCACCATGCGAGACACCGGCTTGAAGATCGATGTCGTACCAGTGCTCTACACCGGAGAGCCAGACGACAAGGGCTACTTGGTCACCAGCAAGGGCATCAAGGTGCTCACGTCGGTCACCCTGCACCTGCAGTTCATGAGGAAGCGGAATGACGCCGCCGGCGATGCCTACCGAGAGCTGATCCGTCTCCTGAAGGCGTGGATCCGGGAGAGCAAGATCACCGACCCGGACCTGCGCTGCAAGTCGTTTCTGCTCGAACTTCTGGTCGCCCATTTGTGGGAGACCGGCTGGAACGGCGAGTCGCTCCAGGTCAACGACTACCCGCGAGCGATCGAGCAGGTGCTCTCCTACATCGTCCGTACCGGCCTGCAGCAGCCGATCGTGTTCACCGACTACTACGAGGCCAATGAGATCGCGCCCTCCTGGGCCCCCATCCAAGTCTGGGACCCGGTCAACCCAGAGAACAACGTCACCTCCACCTATACCGAACTGGACCGTCAGCGGCTGGTGAAGCATGCCAAGACGACGCTCGACACCGTCGCGTGGGCCGCCCACGCAACCACGAAGGGTGACGCGAACGACGCCTGGCGCGAGCTGTTCGGCCCTACTTTCCCGGGAGCGTAGTAATGACCGGCTCGTACACTAGATCGGCCTCGTTCACGATCACCGACGCCCGATACATCGGCGGAAAGATCGGCGCGGACCTGCGCGTACTACACAACTACTTCGGCGCGCCTGCCTTGAGCAGCATCGACAACTACGTCGAAGAGGTCGCCCTCCTCCTGCGGGACGGGTATCTCGACACGGTCGACTACGGCTTTCGCGATCCTGGAAGCAACGCCTGGAAGTTGCGCCTGCGTTACAAGGCCACCCTCGGCGGCCAGCTCACCGACGGGCGGCCGGGCAGCCTCCCGGACTCAACCGAGCTCGCGGGCTGCCGCTTTTACAGCTACCTGACCTACAGCTCCGCATTCTCGGACTTGTCCAGCAGCGAACAGGCCGGAGTCAAGGGAAACCTGCCGATCTCCCGCACGACCGGCGACGCCCCGACCGCACTCGCGGGCACCAGCGCGGCCGGTCACAGCTATGCCCGCAACGGCGCTGGCGTTGCCCGCGACGTCTACGTCGCCTTCTAGCCCAGAGCTACCAGTAGGAGGACGAGCACGTGACCAGCCAGGACGATCTGTTCCACCCCGTCATCGAACTGCCCGAGAGCACCCGCCGCGCCCGCTACGACCGACTCGTGGGCCTGGATGACATAAAGCTGCGCCTGCGCAAGGAGGCTGCTCTGCTCGCAGACCCCCGCCGCCTCCAGGCTTGGGCCGCCACCCACCACGGCGGCGATGTCGCCGCACTCACCTTGTTCGCTGACCGCGCGCCACTGTTCGTCTTCGCTGGCGACGTCGGCTCCGGAAAGTCAGCCCTTGCCGAGTCATTCGGCTGCGATCTCTCCGACTACCTCAACTTGCCCGTCTATTTGTACAGGCTCAAGCTCGCAACTCGCGGCAGCGGCCTGGTCGGCGAGATGACGTCCCTCATCGGCGACGCCTTCACCCACATCCAGGATGCGGGCCAACGTGCAACCGGCCCTCGCGGTGTGCGATCCGTCCAGATCCTTGTCGTCGACGAGGCCGACGCCCTCGTCCAGTCCCGCGAAGCCCAGCAGATGCACCACGAGGACCGGGCCGGCGTCGACGCCTTCCTGGCAGGCATCGACAGCCTCGCCAGCAACCAGGTCCCAGTCATCGTCGTACTGTGCACCAACCGCGTCGGCGCCCTCGACCCCGCCCTCATGCGCCGCGCTGCGGTGACCTTCACTTTCACCCGCCCCAACGACGAGCAGCGCCACGCTGTCCTCACCCAGGCGCTGGAAGGACTCGGCATCGGGACCGCAACCGTCAGCAAGATCGCTACACTGACCGGCGCCACCACCTACCGGCCCGGCTACACCTTCTCCGACCTCACCCAGCGCTTGGTCCCGGCCGCCGTCTTCCGCGCCTTCCCTGACAGGCCGGTGTACGACGAGGACCTTCTCTCCCTCGCCGAAGACCTCCAGCCCACCCCTGTCTTTACCGAGGAGCGCTGATGGAACCCCTCCCTGCTCCCGGTCCCACGAGCGTTCGGACCATGGGCGACTACTACCAGTGGCTCGCCGTCTGGGATGCCTGCCTGTGCCTCCTACGCGAGAACGCCGCGCGCTCACACAACCCGGTCCGATGCGTCGGCGTGGAACTCGACGGAGTCGGAAATCTCGACGACGTCGTCCTTCTGCGCGACGCCCCGCCGAGCACCTACAAGCAGGTCAAGTACGCGGTGGACAGCTCTACGCCCGTCAACGAGGAGTACCTGACCAAACGCAGCAAGGACGGCGGCCCGTCGGTCCTCAAGAAGATCGCCAAGGCATGGCGTCAGTTGACCGCGGACGGCGACAGCGCGGAGCTGGTGCTCGTCAGCAACCGCGCGCCCGACCCGGGTGACGAGCTGGTGGCCGTGCGCGATGCCCGCACAGGTCTCCTGATGCCCAAGGCGGCAGCGGGGGGCGCCGCATCGAAGCTCGGTCGGGCCCGTGCCCGCTGGGCCCAGGCAGCCGGCCTGACCGAGACCGAACTCGGTGAACTTCTGTCCGTGCTGCGTTTCGACCTCGCCCAGGACATAGTCCGGTACCAGGAGCACCTGCGGTTGCTGATGGCCCTCACGGGTCTGCGCCACGATGAGCAGGCGCTGAAGATCGGTGCGGATTGGGTCGCCGAAATGGTTCGCGATGGCAGGCGCAAGCTCACCCTGGAGATGGTCCGGTCCGCCGTGGAAACCCTCGGTCTAAAGGATGGCCCAGCTCAGGCCATCCTGTCGATTGCCACTCTCAAGCCCGATCCGATGGCCCGCACCGCCGACCACGCCATCGACTGGGTCGACCGCCTCGACGGCGACTCCGACTTCACCAAGCGCCGTCCCGCCCCTCCGAACACCTGGACCCAGCTCCAAGCGGAAATCGAGGCCGCCCCCGGGCACCTTCCCGCAGGCACCACCGCCATCTCGGTCACCGGCAGCATCCGGCTGGCACCAGCCTTCTTGGTCGGCACCACCTTTCGCATGGTGACCGGGACCGATCTCGCTGCCGATCAGCGTGGCCAGCTCTGGTCCACCAACGATGCGTACGACCACGCCTTGGTCCCCGGAACCGCAGAGCACCCACTCGGTCAGGGCGACGAGCTCGCCGTTGCCATCGCCGTCGCGACCGATCCGACCGACGACATCCTGGAGTACCTGCGCGTGCAGAACCTGCCGGTCGCCAAGCTCGTGATCTACACACCGCCCGGGGGCGTGGCGAAGGACAACTCCGTTCCCGATAGCTCAACAGCAAACGCCTTGGCCGTCGGGATTCGCAACCATCTTCGCCGCGTAGCCCGTCCTGTGCGGCGCATGCACCTCTTCCTCGCCTGCCCAAAGGGACTCGCGGTCCTCCTCGGCAACCGCTGGAACCGGTTGTGCGAGACCGTGGTTTACGAAGACATCAAGATCGATGAAGGTTACGAGCCCGCCTTCACCATCCAAGCCTGACAGCATCGCGGAAGCTGGACGGGCCACCCAGCGTGGTCTCATTCGTGGTCTCATTCGCCTCCGCCCAGCACCGTCCGGACGGTGTCGCCGCGAACGCTCCGCCGCAGGTCAGGACGGGTACGGCCCTCGCTGGACCCCCATACGAAAATTTGGAAAGCGTGTTGGGGGGCAACCCCTGTCGGGCTGGCCCGGGGGATCTCACTCCCGGGCTCCCACAGAACCGCGCGCAAAGGTCTCTCCTCCTGCTGAAGGCTGCCAGCGTCCGGCCGCCGCGAGAGTGAGCTCTGCTGGGCACGATAGTGCCGAAGCATCTGTGCCAATCCGATCTCGAGGGCGTCTGTCTGTCAGTGCTGCTCCGTAGAATTCACAGCGAACGAATCTTCCAAAGATCACGGCCTATGGGGGGCATGCTCAGTGAGCACAACAGGCCGCAGGCGCCAGTCCGCCAGCCCGGAACCGACGATCGTCCCAGTCTCCCGGCTCGCAGACCGTGTGCTGACCGGCGAGATCGTGCTGCCGAAGTACCAGCGGGCGTTCGTGTGGGGGCCGCACCAGATCCTCCACCTCCTGGATTCGGTGCTGCGCAACTACCCCATCGGCAGCCTGCTGCTGTGGGATACCACAGAGCAACTCGCCAGCGAGGAGACCGTCGCGGGCTTGGAGGTGGACCCGCCGTGTCCAGGTCGTCCGGTCAAGTACATCCTCGACGGCCAGCAGAGGCTCGCTAGCATCATCGGCGCACTGCACGGCGGCACCGGCTCCTGGGACATCGCCTACGACCTGGAAGGGGAGCGCTTCTTCCAGCGCAACCCGGAGAGCCCGACCGGACCGCACATCATCCCCATGCGGAAGGTGAGCTCGGCGGGATCCCTCTTCGGGCAGGTGGCCGAGTTGTCCCCCGAGCTGCGCGAGCGCGCGACCGAGCTGTACGAGCAGTTCGCCAATTACCTGGTGCCAGTGGTGACCTTGGACCACATGTCGGCGGAGGAGTCGGCGGAGGTCTTCGTACGGATCAACAGCACGGGCACGACGATGAACATCGTCGACGTGGCGCGGGCCGGCACATGGAGCCCCGACTTCGACCTCAAGGAGGAGATCGAATCACTGCTCCAGGTCCTCGACGCGAAGCGCTACGGCCGGGTCGACACCAAGACCATGCTCCGCACGATCGCGGTTGCGTCCGGATTCGGGTTCTCCACCAAGGACATCAACCGTCTGAGAGAACTCGACAAGGAGCGGTTGCGGGAGGCTGTGGCCGACGCGGCGAAGGCGGCCGAGCGGGCGGTGGATTTCCTCAGCACCCAGATCCGTACACCGAAGGCCGATGCGCTGCCCTACTACAACCAGTTCGCGGTGCTCGTCGAAATGTTCCGGCAGCTACCGAAGCCTTCGTCCGCGCAGTACGACGCGTTGCGCCGCTGGTTCTGGCTGACCGCGAGCGGTGAGTACTTTAAGGGCTGGAGCGAGGCCCAGATGGGTCCCGACCTGCAGGCGATCACTTCCTTCGCCAAGGGTGAGGCCCAAGAGATCGAGACGGGAGCGGCACTCCCCCGGAGCGCCGTGTGGCGGCGGAGCGCTTTCTCCAAACGGAACGCACCGAGCAAGCTCCTCGCTCTCCTCCTTGCGTACGAGGACCCGCTGGACCTGCTCACCGGGCAACGGATCGACGTGGGCAGGGCCTTGTCGTGGCAGAACGACAAGGAGTTCCATCACTTCTTTCCCAAGGCGTTTCTGCGGTCGCGCGGGGTGAGCAGCGCCGGGGCGAACGTCTGCGGCAATCTGGTCATGCTGACCTCCCACAGCAACATCTGGGTGACCGACCGGCCGCCCTCGCAGTATCTGCGGGACCTGGCCGATATCGAGGGCGAGGGACCGCTACGCGAGCGGTTGAACACCTGCCTGGTAGAGGAAGACGCCTACCAGGCGGCGCTGCGGGACGACTACGACACATTTCTGCGCGTGAGGTCGGAGACGTTGCACCGGCGGTTGATGCAGTTGATCGGTGGAGCGGCGGGACCGGTGAGTCCTGCCGCGAGGGGTGAGGCGCAGTCATTGCCCGACGACGAGGGGCTGGAGGAGGAAGCGGACTCCGACTCCCTCCTGGACGAACCGATCGACCGCGATTCTGCGGACTGATGGCTGAGGTGGGGCCGGAATGCGGATGACGGATGTACCGGCTGCTGATCGGCCCCGGGAGCGGCTGCTGGACCGAGGAGCGGAAGCGCTCTCCGACCGCGAACTCCTTGCCCTGCTGATTGGCTCAGGCACGGGCGGTTGCGATGCGGTGGAATTGGCGGGGCAGCTCATCGCCCGGCACGGCGGACTGTACGAACTCTCCCGGACACCGGCACACGAGATGATGGCGGGGCTACCGGGGATGGGGCCGGCGAAGGCGGCGCGGGTCGCGGCCGCCTTTCAGCTGGGGCGCCGGGCAGCACCAGCCGAGGTCCAGAGTCGGCAATACGTTCGCGGATCCGCTGACCTGGCCAGGATCGCAGCACCGCTGCTGAGGGGCCTGAGGCACGAGCGGGTCGTGGTCGTGGTGTGCGACGCGGCTGGCGCGGTACTGCGGAAGACGATGCTGACCGAGGGCGCGGTTGACCGCTCTCTTCTTCCTGTCCGCGATGTGCTGGCCCTGGTCCTGGCCACCAGCGGCACGGCCTTCGGCGTAGCCCACAACCACCCCACAGGCCGCGTGGAGCCCAGCGAGCCCGACCGCGGCGCGACAGCCCGTTTGGCGGCGGGAGCAGAGGCGGTCGGGCTCCGGTTCCTGGACCATGTGGTGGTCACGGACCGGGAATGGCGTCGAGTGGAGGCTACCTCCGGCTGAGAGTCGGCTCCGGGCCGGCTACAGCTGTCCGGAGAACGCGGCGTTGAGGAGGGCGGGGCGGACAGCGGTCAGAAGTTCATCGCGGTGGCGCTGGCGGTTTTCAAGGGTCCGAACTTTCTGCATGAATGCATTAACATCGGCTGTCGCCTGCTTGTGGCGGTCGCGCGGAATGCTGGGAATCTCCATGGCCATGAGAAGACCAGAGCGAAGGCGCGGAAGCTGGAGATTATGAGTGGCATTTAGGACCTTGTCCAGAGTGGATTTGCTCCGCAGGCCAGCCGCAAGAAGCTCGCCAGGCATGATGCCGTTAGGACGCAGTACATACTGCTCCACACTACACAGCCCAGCCCGGTCGGAGAGCCACACCTTGTTTAGATACGGGCGCAGGTAACCATAGAGAACATCCCCAGCTGCGAACCTGAACTTCCGTCCCTTCTCATCACCGAGCGGGCGTGATCCGATTCGTGTACCGAGGTGTGGTGCAATGTGTTCCAGGCCCACGAACTCTCTGGCCGGGCTTGGGTCGTCACCAGGATGGACAGTGTCACTTACCAGCGTGCAGGCATCGTCCACCCTAACGGTGCCGGTTGCCCAGCGGGCGAGTACCTGATCGAGCCCAGATACCGCAAGCTGGCGGGCATCTTCCGCACCAGGAGAGACTGCGACCGTTGTGCCAAGTTTCGACATGAGCTTATCGAGCTTGTCGGAGACCCGACGCTGCTCGTCCGGGGCAGGAAGAGACACCGTAGCCTTCTCGAAGTTCTTCGGCGAGAGGGTCTGGTTACGGGCTACAGTCCCCGTTGAAGCTGAACGGATCAATGAGAGTCCGTCCGCGCTCTGGAAATAGTAGTTCAGGTATCGAATATCGACGTCACCAGTAGGACGATAGCTCAGAAACCTAGCAGACCCGACGAAACCCTCCTCACTCTCCGTCGAGATACCGATGGCGCCCTCCCAGGCCATGATGTTACTGACGATAAGCCGACCAGGATGGACCTCAAAATATTTGAGCTTGCTCAGATCACAACCCAAGCAGGGATCACGATGAAAGATCCCGTTGCCGAAAGACTTGATACCGATCTGCCTGTACTCGGCATCGGGATCGACGTCGACGGGGATACGTTCCAGCGTCAGGACGTCACCAAGCTGAACCTCATTCACCTCCACAGCTGACCCCTACCTCGTCGCGCAGCTCCTTCAGCAGCCCCAGAATCTCGTTCTCCGTCTTAATGAGCTCATTCACAAGATCCTCCGGCGATCGATGCGCCAGGTCCTCCCCACCATGCGGATTCGGGATGTCGAGGTTGAAGCCCGCCTTTTCGATCTCAGTAGCCGCTACCTTCCACGCATTGCCGCCCTCTTCGCGGCCCTCCCGTTTTGCACCGCCCCACCACTCCACGCACGGCTCGAACTCCTCGAACCGCATCGGCTTGGTCTTGGTATAGCTGCGGCGGCCATCCGGAAGGGGGAGCTCGTAGAACCAGACCTCCTCCGTTGGCTTGCCCTTCTCGAAGAACAGCAGGTTCGACGGAATCTGCGTGTACGGCGCGAAGACGCCCTGGGGCAGGCGGACGATGGTGTGCAGGTTGCACTCCTTCATCAGCTTCTGCTTGATGCGAGCACCGATGCTGTTCTCGCCGCTGGTGAAGAGGCTGCCGTTCGGCAGGACAATCGCGCAGCGTCCGCCCTTCTTCAGCTGATCAAGGATGGCGTGCAGGAAGAGCCAGGATGTCTCCTGAGTCTGGTAGCCCTTCGGGAACTTCTCGACCACTGACCGCTCTTCCTCACCCCCGAACGGCGGGTTCGTCAGCACCACGTCCACCCGGTCCGCTGCCGTAGCGTCCCGCATCTGCAGCAGGGCGTTCTCTCGGACCAACCGTGGCGCGCCGATACCGTGCAGCAGCAGGTTCATGCTGGCCAACAGGTATGGGAGCGACTTCTTCTCGATGCCGCGGATGTCGTCGTGCAGCTGCCTGCGCTGGGTGTCGGTCTCCACGCGCTGCACTAGGTCCTCGTATGCCTGGACCAGGAAGCCTCCAGTACCGCAGGCCGGGTCGAGAATCGACTCTCCGAGTCTGAGGAAGGATTGCTGCACCATGAAGCGGTTGACGGGGCGAGGGGTGTAGAACTCGCCGGAGTCGCCGGCTGCGTCTCGCATCTCCTTGAGGATCGACTCGTAGAGGAACGCCATCGTGTGGATGTCGTCCGAGGAGTCGAAGTGGATCTCGTCCACCAGGTTCACCAGGTCCCGTAGGAGGGTCCCGGACTGCATTCGGTTGTTGACGTCCTTGAAGATGGTCGACAGAACGTTCCGCGGGTCCTCGGCGTCGCCGTCGGCGCCCTTCAGCCCGGCAAGATGCGGGATGAGTTCGTCGTTGACGAAGGTCTTCAGCTCGTTGCCGCTGAAGTCCGGCTTCGTCGCCCAGTCCTCCCACCGGTACGGCTTCTCGATCGCCGGACGGTAGTCGGGATCAAGCAGCGGCCCTACCTGCTCGACACGCTGGTCGAACGCCTTGAGGAACAGCAGCCAGGAGAGCTGGGGGAGGCGGTCGAGGTCACCATTAAGTCCGGCGTCCTTGCGCATGGTGTCGCGTGCCGACTTGATGACGGACGCGAGTCGCGCCCTTGACGTGGTGGCCACAGCCGCCTTCTTCTTGGTGGACGCCATCTCAGTCTTTCTGCTTCGGTTCGGCTTCGCCGTTGTCAGATGCCTCGCACCAGAATCCGCACACCAAGTCGAGCGCGGCGTCGAGTCGAGGGGCAGTATCGGTGAGGCCCTCGGCCAGTTCGGGGTAAATTTGGGCCCAGCTCGGTGGTGGTTCCGGGAGCACCGCTGGCACCTCATGTGTCGCCCGTACGGCGAATACATGTCGTACGGCATCGACTACGGATGTGTCCGGGACCAGGCCGCTCTCGATGAGTAGTACCAGGTCCACCAGGTCCTTGACTCTGGTGTTGGGTCGGTCGCCGTAGTCGCGGGTGAAGGCGTGCAGCTTCTCGGCAAAGTGCTGCCGGCGATCCACAGCCTCGATGTCCCGGGGCGGAGTTCCGGCGAAGCCCAGGGTGTTGGGCAGCGGAAGCCTCTCGGTCAGGGCGATCTCCTCTCCCCGTGCGACGACATCGATGCGTACGGTCGCGAAGGTCCTGCCCGCCAGTCGGGACTCGACGGAGAAACGCCAGCCGCCCCGCCCTGCCGTGTCCGCCTTGAGCTCGATGGGAGGGGACACCTGGAACAAAAAGCCATCCTTGTCCTCGTCCACTGCGAGTACGTCGATGAGGAGTTCACGCACTGCTGGGCCGTCAAGTCCCGGTTCGCCGTCCGGGCGGGCAGCGAGGTCCATGTCCTTGGTTGTTCGCGCTCTGCCACGCAGACGGAACTCCATCACTGCCCCGCCTTTGAGGACCCAGCCCGCTGCCAGGTCAGCGGAGAGGCGGGCTGCGACTCGGTCGAAGACGACGAGACGGCGCCGCCTGGCTAGGTCTGTACCAGTATCGGCTGCCTGTTGCTTGAGCCGGACCTCAAGAGCCCGCCGGAGCGCGGTGGCGTCACGATAGCGATCGGTCACTGCGTCTCCTGAAGCGCCCGCTCGATACCGAGTTCCGCTCGTGCGCCCAGCCGCTGGGCCGTGTGCAGGAGGCGTCGCCGGGTAGCCAGCCCCCGTACCAGAGCCTCGGCGACGGCGGAGTCCACTACGTCCTGGTCCACCTGCGCGGCCGCGCACTCGATGATCGCCCGTACCGGTGTCGTCACGCGGTAGCCGTCGCGCTCCTCGATCTCGTCCTGGGCGAGTTCGGCCCGGTGAAGGGTCACGGCATCGTCTTTCTGCCGAAAACCGGGACGGACTGTGAGGTGGATCTGTGAGGGGTTGGCCGTCCCCAGGTCGTGGACAGACAGGGCGGTGGTGTGGGAAACGATCGCGCGCCCCTTGCTCCACAGGAACCAGCGGACCAGATGGTCGTCCTCACCACCGGGCAGGACGTCGAACTCACGGAAGCGGTAGATACCACGGTCGACGGCCGTCCAGTTGCCACGCTGAGCGTGGTACCGCTGGGCTTGATACGAGTACCCAGCCTCAAGCGCCTGAGCTGCTGTGAAGTAACCACGCTGCCCGCTGGCGATGCGCCAGAGGGCAGCCCTGGTGTCCGTACGGTCCCTGAGCACCTTCCCAGCCTATCAGGTACGAATACCTAACAGTCGTCTTTAGTTTAGCGTCCCCTATCAACATCAAACTACAGTTTTACTTTACTCATGAAGCTTCCAATAGCCGCTTGCTCAGCTCGTCAATGGCCTCGTGCAGAGACTTGGCGCCGCCGAAGCGGTTTGCCAGCTCGACCACCGAACCCATCTCGGTGAACGGGCGCACCCCGAGGGTTTCCGGCTTGAGCTGGGGCGAGCCATGCTCGGCGAACTTCAGCAGCATCTCCTCCAGCACCTGTCGGGCTTGAGGCTGGAAGGACTCCAGGAAGTCACGGTGCTCGTGCAGGAACCGGTACAGCCGTTCCTCCCGGCTGACCAGCGGCAGTCCCCAGGCGACGTTGAGAAGCAGGTCGACCGGATCGACATCCGGGCTGCCGAACTCCTCAGGCAGTTCCTCCGCCTCGACGTCTGCGGTGTGCAGGATGGCCATGAGTTCGCGCCGGCTCTTGGCGACGGCCCACTGGGAGCGCAGCTTGTCCGGTGCAAGGTCGAGTTCGAGTACGCGGTCGTGTACCCACTGCTGGATGGTCACCAGCCTCATAGTCCGGCCGTCCGTGTCGAGCTGGTAGCGCCGCTCGCCCCACTTGTAGACGTGTACTCCGTTGACCACGTAGCGCCTGCCGCGGGATTGGATGCGGTCCACCTCGTCAGGGTCGTCCACCCTGCCATCGGCACGGGGCTCGTCGAAGCTGCCGCCCTCCGTCTGGTCGTACGCCGCCTCGGGCTCGGCCACGCTCTCCGAATCGATCTCGTCGCCCTCGGGAGTCTCCGGTGCGCTCCCGACCACATGCCCTTGCTCGTCGGCGGTATCGCGTACGACGCGGAGAGGAGGACCGTCGAACCCGGGGTCGTTGAAGAGCCGGGTGGCCTCGACGAAGTCGATGATGTCGAAGGACCCCTTGCCGATCTCCGGGCACAGGCGGGTGCCCCGACCGATGGTCTGTTTGAACTCGGGCATCGAGCCGATGCGCCGGAACAGGACGATGTTGCGTACGGCCGGCAGGTCAATACCGGTGTTGAGCAGCTTCGACGTCACGGCGATCACTGGTTCGTCGGATTCGTCCTTGCGGAAGTCATCCAGCAGAGCCCGGCCATGAGGGCCGTCGGCGTCGGTGATCCGCACGACATAGTCGTGGTGCGCCTGCACCTCCGCCGAGGCCGCATTGAAGAGGGCCGTGCGCATGCGCGCGGCGTGGTTGTTGTCCTCGCAGAACACGATGGTCTTGCCGTGCTTGCCGTCCTCCGCGGTGGAGCGCAGGTAGTCGATGACGTACTGCGCCGCCGCCTCCGTGCGCTCCAGGATCACCATGACCCGCTCGAAGTCCTTCGGGCCATAAACGCCCTCCGGGATTTCGTTCCCGTACTTGTCCCGCTGCCCTGGCTCGGTTTGGTAGCCCTCCATGTCCACGTTGAGCCGGACCCGGCGCACCCGGTACGGGGCCAGGAAGCCGTCCTCGATGCCGTCGGCCAGCGAGTAGGTGTAGACGGGCTCGCCAAAGTAGTCGAAGGTGTCGGCCTCCTTCTTACTGATCGGGGTGGCGGTCAGCCCGAGCTGGGTCGCAGGTGAGAAGTGCTCCAGCACGCGACGCCACTGCGAGTTGTCCCGGGCGCTGCCCCGATGGCACTCGTCCACAATGACAAGATCGAAGTAGTCGGGTTCGTAGCGACGGAAAAGTTCCTCCTCATCGCCCTTCTCCAGCGCCTGGTACAGAGCGAAGTAGATTTTCCGGCCTCGCACGGGCTCGCCACTGATCTTGTGGACGTCGTCTTGGCCGAAGACGGGGAGAAAGTACTTGTCCTTGGGGTCGTCGACAAGCATCGAGCGGTCCGACAGGTACAGAACCCTGGGCTTGCGGCCGGAGGTCCACTGGGACCTGTAGAGCTTGGCAACCGTCTGAAGGGCCACCATGGTCTTCCCTGTACCGGTGGCCAGCACGAGAAGGATCCGCTTTTGCCCTGCGGCGATGGCCGCGAGGGTGCGGGCTACCGCGACGCGCTGGTAGTAGCGCGGCCGCTTGGCGGTGTTGTCCGAATTTCGCAGTGTGTGATCGTAGGGGGCGGCCAGGAGTTCGCGCCCGACGCTGGAGTCCGCCTGCTGGTCGGCCAGATAGCGGCTCCACAGCTCCTCGGGGGAGGGGAAACGGTCGAGCTCCCGGATTGTGGGAGCAGTACCGCTGTAGTCGATCTCCACGATCTGCCGGCCGTTGGTGGCGTAGGCGAAGGACAGCCCGAGCTTCGCAGCGTACCGACGAGCCTGCTCCACACCGTCGTTGGCATCGACGCGGTAGCGCTTGGCCTCGACGACACCGATGGGAACGTCCGGCGCGTACTCAAGCACATAATCGGCAACCAGAGGGTCGCCGTAGACGTGCCGCTTCGGCGTGGGCGTGAGCCGGCCGTCGTTGATGCGGAACTGCGGGCGAATCTGATCACTGGTCCACCCGGAATCCGCGAGGGCAGGTATGACCAGTGCCCGGCACGTCTCGTCTTCTGTCATCCCCTGTGCAGCTATCACCACACGGAGAGTAGTACCGCCGATCGCGGCTGTCCTCACCGTTGGCGAGATCCAGCCTCTCCCCGATCGAAGCGGACGGTGTCGCCCCCCGTCGCTCACTCAGACCGGAGAACATGCCCTGCGTGCGGCGCGGCCTAAAGCCCTGCCACCCATACCTGCGTCCATACGCAAGCTAGCAATGCGGGGCTCCCCTCCCAGAAGCCACGAACGCACGAGCCCAGGGGACACGCGGCGGAGAACCAGAGCCGTGAACCCCGAGCAGGATAGGAGCTTCCTGAAGGGTAGTGAGCGCGGGTGTGCCTACTGATGCGCATAAAATGCCCATCACACCACGTATCCGCAGTTTAGAGCCGTTTTCCCGTTGAGCCTAGGGGAGTCGAACCCCTTCCGTATTGCGCAAATTCGCTCAAGCAACGCCATGCGCGGGAGCGGCCCCCTAACTACCAGAGCAGCGCTTGGGAGAAATTTGGGAGAAGATCTTCTCCCAGAGCCCCTGCGAAACCGCCCTAGAACAATCCACACCAACATCTTGACCTGCTCAAACGTCAGCATCGGCAGGCATCGGCCCTGCGTGACCTTCGTTCGGGACGAAGAGGTCGTGGGTTCAAATCCCGCCACCCCGACAGCTGAAACACCAGGTGAGGCACCTACTGAATGCAGTAGGTGCCTCACCTGTTTCCGTCTGCGCGCCTACCGCTTCTCGCGTGCCTACGCCCGCTGTGGGTCGCGCCGAAGATCCGTTCATGACCACGGCGCCGGTCTGGATGACGGGCCGGATCTGATCCGGTGGACCTCCTCGGTCACGGCCGTCCCGGAACGCGCCGGCAGAGCTGGCGTGCGCTGGGACTTCCGGGTCCTGGTGTCCCCGCCTCGCCGGACCGAGCGCCACACGAGAGGCTGACCCTGGTTTCAGCGACCGCCGCGATCCTTCACTGACCGCCCTCCGGGAGGGGCGTCTCGGGTGCGGGTCGGCATGCCGGTCCTTCCCGGCGGGGGAAGCCCTCCCGAGGGCGCTGGTCCGGGTTCACGCTGCCCAGCCAGAGCACGTCGCGGGCCCGGGTCATGGCCACGAAGAGCTGGCTGCGAGCGAGTTGTTCCCGTTCGGACCGGGTCTCGGGGGCTTCGGCACCTCTCGGTGCGACGGCGTCGTACCTCGGGAGGTACCCGCTTGAACTCCAGCCCCTTGGCCCGGCGGTAGCTGCCCAGCTTCACGCCCTCGGCGGGGCTGCCGTCGTAGTGCTCCAGGAGGCACACGGGGAGGCCGGCTCGGGTCAGGAGGCCCTGGTAGTGGCCGATGGCGCCCTTGGACGGGCACAGGACCGCGGTGTCCGCCCGGGCCTGCGGGGGCAGGGAGCGCAGGGCGTCCACCAGGGCCCGGTCGTGCTCCTCCAAGGTCTTGGCCGTCACCCGGACCACCTCGCCCTCGTGGTACGTCACATCGACTTCCCGGGTGCGCTCGTACGCCTCGTACAGCGCCCACACCGCCTGCCGGTGAGTCCTGCGCAGCACAGTGCGGCGTCGGCGCCTCGGTACGGCGGCGTATTCCTCGAAGGTGGTGAGGCCACGCCCTTTGATGACGTAGTCGATCTCCTCGCGCCAATAGCCGGGCATGGCGTCGATCTCGGCGAGGCAGCTTTCCCGGCCTACGTGCTTCCAGGCGAGGCTGAAGGCCGTTTCGGCCTTGTCCCCGTGCAGGCGCACCGGGACGCCGCGACTTTGCAGGTACTCCTGTGCCCAGGAGTGCAGGCTGCGGAAGTCCACCCGGTCGGAGAGCACCGGCGCCATGGCCCTGAGGAAGGTTCTCTGGACCCGGGGCAGGTTGTTGGCGAAGGTGACGTACAGGACGCGTCCGCCGGTGCGTTGGGCGAGATGCGCCGCTCGGTGCAGGCCGACCACCGTCTTGCCCGTGCCGGCGGGGCCGCTGATCCGGGCGGGGCCCTCGTGGTCACGCCGGACGAGTGCGACCTGATCCGGGTGGAGAAAGGTCATCCACCGCTCGATGGGGGCCCGGCGCGCTTCGGCGAGGGCCGCCTCACGCAGTCCGTCCAGGTCGAAGAGCCCATCGGCTTCGCTGCCTGTCACCGGCTCCCGGCCGAGCGCGGTGCGCCCGACCGCCGAACTCGTACTCCGGGAAGACCCTCTCCAAGTGATCGGCCAGCGCCCGGACCTGCGCGGTCCGGAGCCGGTGCGTCTCGGCGAGCAGAACCGGTCCGACCTCCCGTTCCCCGAGCGGCCGGACCCTGCCCACCTCGGCGTCGAAGCGCCGGCCCGCGAACACCATGACCGGCCGTACCGCCACGGGGGAGAGCCCCAGGGCCGCGACCGCGCCCTCCGCGGCCTTCGTCACCGCCAGCAGTCCGCGTATGTGCTCGTGCCGGGACTCGCCGCCGGCGCAGAGCCGCCCGCCGGAGATCTCGGGGGCGGCCCGCCAGTTCTTGACGTCGACGACGAAGACGCCACCGGGCCCGACCAGCAGCATGTCCACGTTGGCGGCACGCGTTCCCGGCCAGCGCCGGTCGACCAGCAGCCGCCAGCCGCGCTCGGTCAGCAGCAACAGCTGGGCTGCGACGCTCCGCTCCCCCTCGCACCCGGAGTAACGACCGTAAAGCGCGACGCGACTGTTCCAACAGGGCGTGTATCGACCGCCCGGGCCGCCGGGACAGTGCCGTGACCGGGGTTCGACGGGTCACCCGGGTGGGCCGCTCCCGGTCGCCGGGGGCGATGGCGGGGCGCAGGCTCGGAGCGTCGGCTGGACGCATCGGACGGAGAGGGGCGGCATGAGTGACGCAGGCGCGGGCGGCGGGGGCCCGGGGCACCACGCGTACGCCCATCACACCGCCCCCTCCGGCGGCGGCGGGTCGTCGTCGTGGGCGACGGGCGGGGCGATGTTCGCCGGGGTGCTGATGCTGGTGCAGGGGGTGCTGGGGATGCTCCAGGGCATCGCGGGCATCGCCGAGGACGATGTGTACGAACGCGTCGGTGCGTACGTCTTCGAGTTCGACGTCACCGCCTGGGGCTGGATCCATCTGGTGCTCGGGCTGGTGGTCGCCGCCGTGGGCGCGGGCGTCCTGGCGGGGGCGGGATGGGCCAAGGCGACCGGGGTCGCGCTGGCCGCGCTGGCGGTGATCGTAAACTTCATCTGGCTGCCGTACCAGCCTGTCTGGGCCGTCATCTCGATCGCGGTCGGCGTCTTCGTCATCTGGGCGCTGTGCGCCGAGGACACCCCGCCGGCGCTGCGCTGAGGCCCACTGGGCGGCGGTGGGGGCGGCCGTGGTGCGGCGCGGGGGTGGAGTGGACCTGACGGTGTCCGCCGTCCCGTCCGGGAGTTGTCCACAGGCTGAGGACCGTGCTGACGGAATGTGGGCGCGGCAGAGCATCATGGGGGCATGACTGAGACCACCACTGACACAGACGCCGTCATGCCCGATTGGGAGAAGCGGTTCCGGGCCGCCCGGGTGTCGCTGCCCGACTGGGCGGAGCAGGCGCCGGCCCGGTCGTTGTTCGTGTCCAACGCGAGCGGGACGTACGAGCTGTACGCCTGGGACCGGGACAGCGGTGAGCAGCGGCAGGTCACCGACCGGCCGAACGGGACGACGGACGGCGTACTGTCGCCCGACGGCGAGTGGATCTGGTGGTTCTCGGACACCGACGGCGACGAGTTCGGCATCTGGATGCGCCAGCCGTTCACCGGCGGTGAGGACGTGCCGGCGGCGCCGGGACTCGAGCCGTCGTACCCGTCGGGGCTGGCGATGGGGCGGGACGGCACGGCGGTGGTCGGCCGGTCCACGGACGAGGACGGTTCGACCGTCCATCTGGTGCGGCCCGGGCTGCCGCCGGTGGAGATCTACCGGCACCGGGAGTCGGCGGGGGTCGGGGACCTTTCGCACGACGGCACGCTGATCGCCGTCGAGCACACCGAGCACGGTGACGCCATGCACTCGGCGCTGCGGGTACTGCGGCCGGACGGTGGCGTGGTGGCCGAGCTGGACGACACCGAGGGCGGTACCCGCGAGCTGGGTCTGTCGGTGCTCGGCTTCGCGCCGGTGGACGGGGACACCCGGCTGCTGGTCGGCCACCAGCGGCGGGGACGCTGGGAGCCGATGATCTGGGACGTGGTGGCGGGGACGGAGACGGACCTGGCGCTGGACCTGCCCGGTGATGTGTCGGCGGAGTGGTACCCGGACGGGTCGGGGCTGCTGATCATGCACAGCTTCGAGGCGCGCGGTGAGCTGTGGCGGTACGAGATCGCCACCGGGGACCTGGTGCGCGTGGACACCCCGGCCGGGACGGTGTCGGGGGCGACGGCACGGCCCGACGGCACGGTGGAGTACCTGTGGTCGTCCGCCGCGCTGCCGCCGGCGGTGCGTTCGACGGCCGGCGGGGTGGTGCTGGACCCTCCGGGCATGAAGGCGCCGGAGTCGGTCGCGGTGGAGGACGTGTGGGTGCCCGGGCCTGGCGGCCGCGTCCACGCGCTCGTGCAGAAGCCGGCCGGCGCGACGGGGCCGCTGCCGACCGTCTTCGACATCCACGGCGGGCCGACCTGGCACGACAGTGACGCCTTCGCCGCCGGCCCGGCCGCCTGGGTGGACCACGGGTACGCGGTGGTGCGGGTGAACTACCGGGGCTCCACCGGATACGGCCGGGAGTGGACCGACGCCCTCAAGCACCGGGTCGGGCTGATCGAGCTGGAGGACATCGCGGCGGTCCGCGAGTGGGCGGTCGCGTCGGGGCTCGCCGACCCGGCGAGGCTGGTGCTGACCGGCGGGTCGTGGGGCGGGTATCTGACCCTGCTGGGGCTCGGTACGCAGCCCGAGGCGTGGGCGGTGGGTATCGCGGCCGTCCCGGTCGCGGACTACGTCACGGCCTACCACGACGAGATGGAGGCGCTGAAGGCCCTGGACCGCACGCTGTTCGGCGGGTCGCCGGAGGAGGTCCCGGAGCGGTTCGAGGCGTCGTCGCCGTTGACGTACGTGGACCTGGTGCGGGCCCCGGTCCACATATCGGCGGGCGTCAACGATCCGCGCTGCCCGATCCGCCAGGTCGAGAACTACGTGGACCGGCTGGCGGCGCGGGGCGCGGAGCACGAGGTGTACCGGTACGACGCGGGGCACGGCTCGCTGGTGGTGGAGGAGCGGATCAAGCAGGTGCGGCTGGAGCTCGCCTTCGCCGCCCGGCATCTGGAGGGGGGCGGCGGCGCGGTCCGGTAGCCGGGCGGAGGACACGGGTGGCGGCGGGTACGGCGGTGGCGGCGCGGGGCCGGGCCCTTCCGGCCGGGGCCCCGGCCGGAAGTAGGGTGAGCGGATTCCGTACCGTGGGGGTGTGTACCGGTTCCTGACGACGCCCCGCTGGTGGGGGATCAACATCTTCGTAGCGCTGGCGATCCCCTTCTGCGTCTTCATGGGGACCTGGCAGCTCGGCAGGTTCGAGGACCGCGTCGACTCCCACCAGGAGGCGGAGCGGCGCCCCGATCCGGGCAGTGTGGAGGCGGCGCCGCTGGCCGAACTGCTCCCGGTCGACAAGGAGACGTCGGGCCGTCACGCCACGGCGACCGGGCGGTACGGGCGGCAGTTCCTGGTCCCTGGCCGGGAGCTGGACGGCAGGACCGGGTCGTACGTCCTGACCCTGCTGCGCACCGACGAGGGCAGGGCGCTGCCGGTGGTCCGCGGCTGGTTGCCGGCCGGCGCCCAGGCGCCCGCCCCGCCGGCCGGTGAGGTCACCGTCACCGGTGCGCTCCAGGCCTCCGAGAGCGCCGGCTCCAAGGGGGTGCGCGCGGCGGGCGGGCTGCCCGAGGGGCAGGTCGGCATCATCAGCGCGGCGTCCCTGGTCAACATCGTGCCGGACGACGTCTACGACGCCTGGATCACTCTCATCGACGCCCCGGCGGGCATGAAGCCGGTCCCGGCCGCGGCGCCGCAGGGCAGCGGGCTGGACCTGAAGGCGTTCCAGAACCTGGGTTACACGGGCGAGTGGTTCGTGTTCGCGGGATTCGTGCTGTTCATGTGGTTCCGGCTGTTCCGCCGCGAGGTGGAGGCGGCCCGGGACGCGGCGCTGGGCCTGGAACCCGAGACGGCCGCGGCGCCGGCCGCGGTGTCACCCCCGGCACCGGCCCGGGAGGCCGCCGCCGAGGTGGCCGCCTCCCCCGCCGACCGGACCTGAGCCGCCGGGCCCTGCCGGCCGGGCCCGGCCGGCAGGCGTGGGCCACCGGGGCGGTGGCCCGGACCCCGGGTTCCGGGCTGGGCCACGGGCCGGCCCGAGCCACCGGCTCCGCGCGCCGCGACGCCGGCAGGCTGGGGGCGGCGGGCGGTCACCGCGTGGGCAGCGGGTCCGTGTGGTAGATCGTGCCCGCGCAGGCGTTGGGCACCGTCGCCTGCGCCGCGGGGGCGCCCGGTGCTGCCGTGTGGGTGACCGTGACGCCGCCGTCGGCCGGGGTGCCGTCCGCCGTGGTCAGCTGCGCCTGGGTGTCCGCCGGGCCGGTGTCCTGCCCGTCGGCCGGCGCGCCGCCACCGCTGTCGGTGGAGGGCGACGGGTCGGGTGAGGCCCCGCCGCCGCCCCCGCCGTCGCCGTTCGTCGGGCAGGTCTCCTCGGGTACCCAGGCGAACCTCACCTCGTACGCCCCGGACGGCTTCAGCACCAGCGCCTCGGGGGGCTTCCCACCGGGGTCCGGCAGGCCGCTCGCCGGGTCGCCCGGCGTGTGCACGGCCACAGTGATCTTCGCCGGGTCCGCCGCCCCCGTCGGCTGGAAGCCGACCGACCCGGCGCCGCCGACGACGCACTCCACGGAGGAGACGTTCGCGATGCGGAAGGTGCCGTAGACCTTGCCCTCCGGGTCGGGCCCGTCCGCCCGGGCCAGGGCCACACCCAGCTGGCCCGCCGCACAGGCCGGCGCGGCCGGCGTGGCGGAGACCACCGGGTCAGCGGTGCCGCCGACCGTTCCGTCGGAGGTGCCGGATGCCGACTCCTGTGGCTTCTCGCGACCCTCCCGGTCCTTCTCGGCGCCGCCTGGCGAGGGGGTGCCCGGGGTGGTGTCCGTCCCGGTCCCGCCCTCCTCGTCGCCGTTCGGCTCGCCGGTGCCGCCCTGCGCCTGCTCGCCGTGCCCGGCGTTGACGGGGCGGTCCGTGGCAGTGTCGCCGGAGTTCGCGACATGGACGAAGGCCGGTACGGCGGTGCCCAGCAGCAGGACCGCCGCCGCCACCCCCACCAGGGCCTGGCGTTTGCGCGCCCGCCGTGCCGGGACCGCCCTGCGCAGGTGGTCCAGGGCGCCGTCGGAGGGCCGCAGGTCCGCCACCGCGCCCTGCAGCATGCGGCGCAGCGCCAGTTCGCCGTCGTCCTCGGAGCCGTCCCCCGGTCCGCCAGGTCCACCGGGGCCGCCCGGACCCCACGGTCCACCCCGGCCGCCCGGTCCGTCCGGGCCACCCGGTCCGCCGGGGCCGGCCGTTCCCCCCGGCTCACATGGTTCACCCGGTCCGCCGGTTGCGGCTGTCACGCCCGGCTCATCCGGCCTGCCGAGGCCGCGCGGCGAGCCGGGCCCGTCGAAGTCCTTGTCCGGCCTGTCGTTCACAATCCCGTTCCCAGTCCGGTCGTTCAAAGGCCCGTCCGGCCCGTACCGCTCGAGTCTCTTCCCGCGCTCACTCATGCCGTGGCCTCCATCGCGACGCGCAGCGCCGCGATGCCACGTGAGCCGTATGCCTTCACCGACCCCAGGGATATGCCCAGGGTCTCGGCGACCTGTGCCTCGGTCATGTCCGCGAAGTACCGCAGCACCAGGACCTCGCGCTGGCGGCGCTGCAGTCCGCGCATCGCCTTGATGAGCGCGTCGCGCTCCAGCTGGTCGTAGGCCCCCTCCTCGGCGCTCGCCATGTCCGGCATCGGCTTGGAGAGCAGCTTCAGCCCGAGTATGCGGCGGCGCAGGGCGGACCGGGACAGGTTGACCACGGTCTGCCGGAGGTAGGCGAGGGTCTTCTCGGGGTCGCGCACCCGGCTGCGTGCCGAGTGGACGCGGATGAACGCCTCCTGGACGACGTCCTCGCACGAGGCGGTGTCGTCCAGCAGCAGCGCGGCGAGGCCCAGCAGCGACCGGTAGTGGGCGCGGTAGGTCTCGGTGAGGTGGTCGACGGTGGTACCCGCGGTCATCGTCATGGTGTCGTCAGCGCCTTCGCGCTGGGACGGTATGCGGGTGTGCCGGGCGGCGGGCATGGGAGCGATCACCGGCATGCCGCCGGGACGCCGGCGTGGCCGCCGCAGCGGGCGTACCGCGCCGCCGAGCGTGCCGGCCGCGCCGAGCGTGCCGCCGCCGAGCGGCGCCACCGCCGGGGCGACCGCTGTGATGTCGAGTACCTCTGCCACGCCTGTTGGACACGCCGCCCCCCGTCAGGGTTGTACGCGCACGCCGTCGCTTTTGGCGATGCGTCGTTTGCCCTCATGCGCACCCGCTCTTCCCCAATGCCCCGGTTTCGTGGCAGCACGAAGGGGCGACCGCATAGACGCTCCCCGCCCGGCCATCGGTTGCGGCGAGGGGAGAGAGCATCGTCGAACATGCCATCGCCCCGGTTCAATAGGTCCAGACCGCAGACTTGATCACAGGGCGTTCACAGATCCTACAAAGGGCCCGGGCTCAGTCCACCGTGAATTCGGCCGCGACCGCCTCGGCGATCTGCGCGGTGTTGAGCGCGGCGCCCTTGCGCAGGTTGTCGCCGCACACGAAGAGCTCCAGGGCCCGTTCGTCGTCCAGCGACCGCCGCACCCGCCCCACCCACGTCGGGTCGGTGCCCACGACGTCGGCGGGCGTCGGGTAGTCCCCGGCCGCCGGGTCGTCGTACAGCACCACACCGGGCGACGTGGCCAGGATCTCGTGCGCCCGGGCCACCGTGACCTCGCGCTCGAAGCGCGCGTGCACGGACACCGAGTGCGTGGTCACCACGGGCACCCGTACGCAGGTAGCCGTCACCCGCAGCCGCGGCAGCCCGAGGATCTTGCGGACCTCGCCGCGGACGCGCAGCTCCTCCGAGGACCAGCCGTCCTCCCGCAGGGACCCGGCCCAGGGCACCACGTTGAGCGCCAGCGGGGCCGGGAAGGGGCCGGTGTCGTCACCGACGGCGCGGCGCACATCACCGGGGCCGGTGCCCAGTTCCGTACCGGCGACCACCCGCAGCTGCCGGCGCAGGGCGTCGACACCTTCCTGGCCCGCGGCGCTGGCGGCCTGGTACGCGGAGACGACGAGCTCGTCCACGCCGAACTCGGCGTGCAGGGCGCCCACCGCGACGATCAGCGCCAGCGTGGTGCAGCCGGGGCTCGCGACGATGCCGCGCGGGCGGACCCGTACGGCGTGCGGATTGATCTCGGGGACCACCAGCGGCACGTCCGGATCCATCCGGAACGCCGGCGAGGCGTCCACCACGACGGCGCCCTTGACGGCCACGACCGGCGCCCACTGGGCGGCGACCTGCTCCGGTACCAGGAACAGGGCCACGTCGACACCTTCGAGCGCCGCCTCGTCCAGCGGGAGGACCTCGGTCTCCTCGCCGCGCACGGCCAGCTTGCGGCCGGCCGAGCGCGGCGAGGAGACCAGACGGATGTCACCCCAGACGTCGGCGTGCTGCGACAGGATCTGGAGCATCACCGCACCGACGGCCCCGGTCGCCCCGACGACCGCGAGCGTCGGTTTGCGGCTCATCGGGCGGTCACCGACCGGTGCCTCCGTAGACGACGGCCTCGACCGTGTCGCTGTCCAGGCCGAAGGCGGTGTGGACGGCGCGGACGGCCTCTGTGACGTCGTCGGCCCGGGTGACGACCGAGATGCGGATCTCGGACGTCGAGATGAGCTCGATGTTCACGCCCGCGTCCGACAGCGCCTCGAAGAACCCGGCCGTGACGCCCGGGTTGGTCTTCATGCCGGCGCCGACCAGCGAGATCTTGGCGATCTGGTCGTCGTAACGCAGCGACTCGAAGCCGATGAGCCCCTTCTGCTTCTCCAGGGCGTCGATGGCCTTGCGGCCCTCGGCCTTGGGCAGGGTGAAGGAGATGTCGGTCAGACCGGTCGACGCGGCGGAGACGTTCTGCACCACCATGTCGATGTTGATCTCGTTGTCCGCGATGGTGCGGAAGATCGCGGCGGCCTCGCCCGGCTTGTCCGGCACTCCGACGACGGTGATCTTCGCCTCGGAGGTGTCGTGGGCGACACCGGAGATGATGGCCTGCTCCACCTTGCGGTCCCCTCGCGGTTCGTTGCTGACCCACGTGCCCTGGAGCCCCGAGAAGGAGGACCGGACGTGGATCGGGATGTTGTATCGGCGTGCGTACTCGACGCAGCGGTGCAGCAGCACCTTGGAGCCGGAGCTGGCGAGCTCCAGCATGTCCTCGAAGGAGATCCAGTCGATCTTCCGGGCCTTCTTCACGACCCGCGGGTCGGCGGTGAAGACGCCGTCGACGTCCGTGTAGATCTCGCACACCTCGGCGTCCAGCGCCGCGGCGAGCGCGACGGCGGTGGTGTCCGATCCGCCACGCCCGAGGGTGGTGATGTCCTTCTTGTCCTGGGAGACGCCCTGGAAGCCCGCGACGATGGCGATGTTGCCCTCGTCCAGCGCCGTACGGATCCGGCCCGGCGTGACATCGATGATGCGCGCCTTGTTGTGGACCGAGTCGGTGATGACGCCCGCCTGGCTGCCGGTGAACGACTGGGCCTCGTGGCCCAGGTTTTTGATCGCCATGGCCAGCAGCGCCATGGAGATGCGCTCTCCGGCGGTCAGCAGCATGTCGAACTCACGCCCGGCAGGGATCGGGGATACCTGCTCGGCGAGATCGATCAACTCGTCCGTCGTGTCGCCCATCGCGGATACCACGACGACCACTTGGTGGCCGTTCTTCTTGGCATCGACGATTCGCTTGGCGACGCGCTTGATGCCCTCGGCATCGGCAACGGAGGAGCCTCCGTACTTCTGCACGACAAGGCCCACGTGCGCTCCTCGCTCAGTCCGTTTGCGGTCGGCTCAGTCTAGCGAGCGGTCGGGAAACGCCCCCTCCGTATCACTTGGTGAGATGTCCCGCTCACTGCGTGATCACCGCTTCTGCCCGGGGGGCGCTTCACGGCCGTTCGCGCCTGGCACCTGCCCTTCCCACGGGCCGGGTACGCGGAATGTGGGGCGGGTCACGTCACCGGGCCACCCCACCGGGTCACCTCACCCGGCCACGTCACCCTGGCGACACCGGGTGGCACCGCCGCATCAGCGCGCCGGGCGGCTCACCGGGCCAGGGCCAGGGCCCGGGCCAGGGCCAGGGCTGTACAGGGCTAGGGCTGTTTGACCGTACGCAGACCCAGCGGGCCCGCGATCTCCTCGGCCATCACCCGGCCCGCCTCCTCCTCCAGGGCGTCCTCCGTGAGGTCCTCGTCCGTGTCCAGGCCGTCCAGCGCCTCCAGCGGCTGGTCCAGGCGCACGTGGGAGACCAGGGACTGCAGGGCGCGCAGGGCCGCGGAGGCCGTCGGGCCCCAGTTGGAGAAGTAGGAGAACTGCCACCACCACAGCGCCTCGGTGGTGCGGCCGGCCCGGTAGTGGGCGAGGCCGTGGCGCAGGTCCATGACGATGTCGGCCAGGCTGTCGGAGATCCGGCAGGGCACGGGCGCCCGGCGCGGCTCGTACGGGTCGAAGACCTCGGAGAAGACGTCCACCGGGTCCAGCAGCGCCGCGAACCGCAGCCGCAGCTCGTCCACGTCCACGTCCGGACCGATGTCCGGTTCGTACCGCTCCTCCGGGATGATGTCCTCGTGCGCGCCCAGCCGCCCGCCGGTCAGGAGGAGCTGGGAGACCTCCAGCAGCAGGAACGGGACCGCGCTGTCGGGCTCGTCGCCCCTGGCCACTTCCGTGGTGGCGACGATGAAGGACTCGATCGAGTCGGCGATCTGGACCGCGAAGCTGTCCGGGTCCAGCGTGTGCGCGTGGAGTGTGGCGTCAGACATCGAGGAGTCGTCTCCCTTCGAACGCACGCCCGAGCGTGACCTCGTCGGCGTATTCCAGGTCTCCGCCAACGGGAAGTCCGCTGGCGAGGCGGGTGACCTTCAGGCCCATGGGTTTGACCATCCGCGCGAGGTACGTCGCGGTGGCCTCCCCCTCCAGGTTCGGGTCGGTCGCCAGGATCAGCTCGGTGACCGTGCCGTCCGCGAGACGGGCCAGCAGCTCGCGGATCCTCAGGTCGTCCGGGCCCACGCCCTCGATGGGGCTGATCGCGCCACCGAGTACGTGGTAACGCCCCCGGAACTCACGCGTCCGCTCGATCGCGACGACATCCTTCGGTTCCTCGACCACGCAGATGACCGCCTCGTCCCGGCGCGGGTCGCGGCAGATGCCGCACCGCTCCTCCTGCGCGACATTGCCGCACACCGCGCAGAACCGGACCTTGTCCTTGACCTCCAGGAGGGCATGGGCGAGGCGGCGGACGTCGGTGGGCTCGGTCTGCAGGATGTGGAAGGCGATCCGCTGCGCGCTCTTGGGACCGACGCCGGGCAGCCTGCCCAGTTCGTCGATGAGGTCCTGAACCACGCCTTCGTACAACGGAACGCCTCTCCGGGAGTGCTGTGGTGCTTACGGTAGTTGCTGCGGGTGCGCCTTAGAAGGGGCGATGGGCCCTTCGTCCGGCCCGCCCGGGCGTCAGATGCCCAGGCCGGGCATACCGCCCAGGCCCTGGGCGAGCGGGCCGAGCTTGTCCTGCTGGAGCTGCTGCGCGTTCTCGTTGGCGGCCTGCACGGCGGCCACGACGAGGTCCGCGAGGGTCTCGGTGTCCTCCGGGTCGACGGCCTGGGGGTCGATCACCAGGCCGCGCAGCTCGCCGGCGCCGGTGACCGTGGCCTTGACCAGGCCGCCGCCCGCCTGGCCCTCGACCTCGGTCCTGGCCAGTTCCTCCTGGGCGCGGGCGAGGTCCTGCTGCATCTTCTGGGCCTGCTGGAGGAGCTGCTGCATGTTGGGCTGGCCACCACCGGGAATCACGGTCACTCCTGGCATCTCGACGATCAATGCGGTTCGGTGCCGAGCCTACGTGGTCGCCGGGCAGTGCGCTCCATCCACACCGCTTCACTCGTCCGGGTGAGATCCGGGCGCGCCCCGCACCTGATCACGACGCCCTTGCGGGCGGAAATACCCGGAGTCCGCCCCCGCCGACCCACCATTCGGCGGTAGGAAAGGGGGTGCGCACCACCCACGCGCGCACCGCACGCTACGGCACGTTACGCATTGTCACGCAGAGCGCAGAGGAGTGCCCCGGTGAGCCAGCCGGAGATGCAGCCCGGGCAGCCCGCCCCGGGGGACGGCGAGAGCCACGGGCGGTACGGCGGCGACCTGGCCGGGCGGCCGTTTCCGCTGGGCGACTGGGGCGAACCGGCCGAGCGGCTGGACGAGCTCTACCGGTGGGTGGAGGGGAACGCGCTGCGCACCGCCGAGTGGTACCTGCGCGACCGGGTCGCCAAGCGCCGCTGCGCACGCGTCCTGCGCGGTGGCACCGCGCTGGGCGCGGTCGTCGGCGCGGCGCTGCCGCTGCTGGACCTGGCCCGGGCGTGGCAGGGCGCGGCGGGCTGGGGCTACCTGTCGCTGCTGCTCGCCGCCGCGTGCGTGGCCTGCGACCGCTATTTCGGGTTCACCTCCGGGTGGATGCGGGACGTCGCCACGGCGCAGGCGGTGCAGCGGCGGCTGCAGGCGCTCCAGTTCGACTGGGCGTCGGAGTCCGTGCGGGAGGTGCTGGGTCCGGCGGAGGGCACGGCGAGCGAGGCGGCCGAGCGGTGCCTCGGGGTGCTGCGGCGGTTCTCGGAGGACGTGACGGAGCTGGTGCGGGCGGAGACGGCGGACTGGATGGTGGAGTTCCGGTCCGGTCCCGCGCCGCTGGTGACGCAGGCGTCGGGAACGGGACCGGCGCGGCCGGAGAGCGGTCCGGCGGCGGGGCGCTTCCCGCTGCCGCCGGGTACGCGGCCGAACATGCCCCGGCAGCGGCCGCCGGAGCCGCGTTAGCGGCGGCGGTCCCCCTCGGCGGCCCTCGGACCCCCCGGCGGGGCGGTCCGGCGGTGGCCCCGGGTCAACTGAAGATGATCATGGAGCCTTGGGCCAGGCTCCGCGTCGCCGCGGCGTGCAGCCCCAGCCAGACGTGGCGTTCCCGGGCGAAGGGGCTCTCGTCGTACGGGATCGGTCCCGCGGGCTCCTCCAGCGACGTGGGCCGCTCGGGGGGCAGCGGGGCGGCCGGCGGGTTGGCCGGGTCGATGCCGATGGCCGGGGCCACGTACTCCAGTTCGCGCAGCAGTCCCTGCGCGGAACCCAGCGGACCGCCGCCGGTGAGCAGTTCGTCGTTGGACAGCGGCGTGGGGAAGTCCACCGGCACGTAGGCGCCCGCGTGGTCGTAGTGCCAGACCAGGTGCGACTGCTGGGCCGTCGACTCGAACATCTCCAGCAACTGCTCGTAGTCCCCGCCGAGTTCGTCCACCGGGGAGACCGCCAGGCCACAGATCTGCAGGAGGTAGGCCCGGCGCAGGAAGTGCAGGGCGTCGTAGTCGAATCCGGCGACCGGGGCCACGTCGCCGGACAGGCCCGGCATGTAGGCGAAGACGGGGACGGTCGGCAGGCCGGCTTCCGTCAGGGCCTTGTCGTACGCGGCGATCTCCTCCGCGAACGGGTTGTCGGGGCTGTGGCACAGCACGTCGACGAGGGGCACCAACCACAGGTCACAGGCCAAGGGAGACTCGCTCTCCTACGAAAGTGGGCAACCGGGACAGGTTAGTTGTCGTGCGGTGCAGGTCCCATACCCACCCTGCGCCCATTCGCTCACCCGCCGTGCCAGAAGCCAGGACACGGTCTCGTAAACCCGGCGCCCGGACGCCCCGGTGTCAGCGCCGGGCGCGCTCCAGATGGTCGGCCCACCGCAGGGAGTGCGCGTTGTACGCGTCGATCACCGCGATCACCGCGTCCGGGTCGGCCAGCACGACCGCGTCGACCAGGTCCTCGTGGCCGCTCCACAGCCACTCGCGCGGCTTGCCGTCGGAGCGCAGGTACGGCACGGCGAACACCCACGCCTGGACGCGCAGCCGGTGCAGGAAGTCGGCGATGTAGTGGTTGTCCAGGAAGCCGCCGATCTCCCGCCAGAACCGCAGGTCGTAGCCGATGAGGATGTCGAGGTCACCGGCGCGTGCCGCCCGTACCGCCTCCTCGGCCCACCGGCGCACCGGCACCAGGGCCGCCCCCCGCGCCCGCGCCGGGAGCGACCGGCCGCCGCGCTCGCCGTCCTCGGCGCCGGCCGGCCGCCGGTCGGCGAGTCGCCGGAAGACGCCGTCCACGATGAGCGCGCGGGCCTCGACCATGCCCCGGTAGTCGTCGACCGAGAACTGGTGGACGCGGAAGCCCTTGTGCTGGTCGGAGTCGAGCAGCCCCTGCGCGCAGAGGTCGACCAGCGCCTCGCGGACCGGCGTCGCCGACACCCCGTACTGCTCGGCGATCTGTTTGACCGTGAACTCCTGCCCCGGCTGCAAACGGCCCGCGAGCACTTCGTCACGCAGCGCGTCCGCGATCTGCTGGCGCAGAGTATTGCGGGTCACAGCTCCGCTCGCGGGCATGGTCCTCGGCCCCCTCCGTCCGGTTCTGGACACCTTAAGCCAGCCGGAGGGGACCGCCAGGGGGTCACGGGGTGTCACACGGTGTGCTCGTCGGCGACCGAGAGGGCCGCGTCCAGGGCGGCGAGGCCCTCCTTGGCCTCCGCCTCGGTGATGTTGCAGGCCGGTACGGCGTGGGTGCGGTTCATGTTGATGAAGGGCCACAGGCCGTTCCTCTTGCAGGCCGCGCCGAAGGCCGCCATGGGCGCGTTGGCCTCGCCCGTCGCGTTGTACGGGACGAGCGGTTCGCGCGTCTCCCCGTTCCGCACCAGGTCGAGCGCCCAGAACGCGCCCAGGCCGCGCACCTCGCCGACCGAGGGGTGGCGTTCGGCCAGTTCGCGCAGGCCGGGACCGAGGACGTGCTCACCGAGGTGGGCGGCGTGCTCCACGACCTTCTCCTCCGCCATGACCTGGAGGGTGGCGACGGCCGCCGCGCAGGCCAGCGGGTGGCCGGAGTACGTCAGGCCGCCCGGGTAGGGGCGGGTGGCGAAGGTCGCGGCGACGGCCTCGGAGATCGCGACGCCGCCCAGCGGGACGTACCCGGAGTTCACGCCCTTGGCGAAGGTCAGCAGGTCGGGCACGACGTCGAAGTGCTCGGCCGCGAACCACTTGCCGGTGCGCCCGAATCCCGCCATCACCTCGTCCAGGACGAAGACGATCCCGTACCGGTCGCAGATCTCGCGGACACCGGCCAGGTATCCGGGCGGCGGGGTCATGATGCCGGCGGTGCCGGGGACGGTCTCCAGGATGATCGCGGCGATGGTGGCCGGGCCCTCGAAGGCGATGGTGTCCGCCAGGTGCGCCAGGGCCCGCTCGCACTCCTGCTCCTCGTTCTCGGCGTAGAACGGCGAGCGGTACAGGAACGGGGCCCAGAAGTGCACGACGCCGGCGGACGCGGTGTCGGACGCCCAGCGGCGCGGGTCACCGGTGAGGTTGATCGCGGTGGAGGTGGCGCCGTGGTATGAGCGGTAGGCGGAGAGCACCTTGGGGCGGCCGGTGTGCAGCCGGGCCATCCGGATGGCGTTCTCGACGGCCTCGGCGCCGCCGTTGGTGAAGAAGATCTTGTCGAGGTCGCCCGGGGTGCGCTCGGCGATGAGGCGTGCGGCCTCGGAGCGGACGTCGATGGCGAAGGCGGGCGCGAAGGTGGTCATCCTCGCGGCCTGCTCCTGGATGGCGGCGACCACCTTCGGGTGCTGGTACCCGATGTTGGTGAAGACGAGGCCGCTGGTGAAGTCGAGGTAGCGGTTCCCTTCGTAGTCCCAGAAGTACGCCCCCTCGGCGCCGGCGACGGCGAGCGGGTCGATCAGTTCCTGGGCGGACCAGGAGTGGAACACGTGCGCGCGGTCGGCCGCCTTGACGGCGGCACCGGCCCCCGGATCGGCGGGCGTGGTGTGGTCGGCATGAGGGGTCATGCGCCCCAGGGTAAGGACGCGCAGGTGGGCACCGGTATGGCCATCTTGTATGGCGGATGCCGCCGGGCTCGGCAGGGTGTCGGGGGCCGGGCGGATCCGAGGCGGCTTCCCGCGATTGACAGTACCCTGTCGCAGTGACAGCATTCTGTCATAGCTGCCACGGCGGACCCGACCACCACCGCACGGCACGGCTCGCGAGCCGCTCGCGGCGACGCCGCCCGAGCCCGGGCACAGGAGGCCACGATGACCGGCACCACCACCCGCGGGACCGTCCACCTCGCCGTCTACGACACCTTCGCCGACTGGGAGACCGGCCACGCCACCGCCTGGCTCAGCCGCGGCGGGTACGGGACACGGACCGTCGGCCCGACCACCGCGCCGGTCACCACCATGGGCGGGATGCGCGTCGTCCCCGATCTGGCGCTGGCCGACCTGAACCCCGCCGACAGCGCGCTGCTCATCCTCACCGGGGCCGACCTGTGGGAGACGGGCGACGACCTGGCGCCGTTCGCCACCGCCGCGCGCCGCTTCCTCGGCGCGGGCGTGCCGGTGGCCGCCATCTGCGGGGCCACCGCGGGGCTCGCCAGGGAAGGGCTGCTGGACGACCGCGCCCACACCAGCGCCGTGCCCGGCTACCTGGCGGCGACCGGCTACCGGGGCGGTGCCCACTACGTCGAGGCGGACGCCGTCACGGACGGCGGCCTCATCACCGCCGGCCCCACCGAGCCGGTCGCCTTCGCCCGGGAGGTCCTCGCCCAACTGGGCGTGTACGAGGGCGAGAAGCTCGACGCCTGGTACCGGCTGTTCCACCACTCCGACGCCGCCGCCTACGCGGTGCTCGACTCGTGACCCCCCGCCACACCGAGCAGGAGCTGCTCACCCGTACCGCCCTCGGGGTGTTCCGGCTGAACGGCCGGTTCCTCGCCGTCTCGGACCGGCTGGCCCGGCCGGCCGGGCTCACCGCCGCCCGGTGGCAGGTCCTGGGCGCCGTGCTGTGGGAACCGCTGCCCGTCTCCGGGATCGCCCGCGCCATGGGCATCACCCGGCAGAGCGTGCAGCGGATCGCGGACCTCCTGGTGCGGGAGGGCCTCGCCGAGTACGTGCCCAACCCGGCCCACCGGCGCGCCAAGCTGCTCGCGCCCACCCAGCCGGGCCGCGAGGCCGTCGCCCGGATCGAGCCCGGCCACGCGGACCTGGCGGCCCGCCTCGCGGCCCAGCTCGGCGAGGAGCAATTCGCCGAGACGGTAAGGGTGCTGGAGCGGCTGGCACGGGCGATGGACACGGTCACGGCGGACCCGCGCCCCCCGGGGCCGGTCGGGTAGAGTCGCGGCGTCCGTCACGGAACCCACCGAGGAGGTGAGACCCATCAACGCCAGGTCAGGCTGGGTGCTCCCGTCTCGCGGCTGTGCGGTCCCACCGGCATAGACGGGTCGCGGGAGCGCCCTTCGCGGCTCCCGAAAGGTTCCTGCCATGCCGGTTCCCCCTCTCTCCGCCCCCTTCCCGGTCTTCTCCGCCGTCGTCGCCACGCTCCGCTCGGCGGGGTGCGTCTTCGCCGAGGACGAGGCCCGGTTGCTGCTCGGCGCCGCCGGCACACCCGGCGAACTCGACGCCATGGTGCGCCGGCGCGCGGCCGGCCACCCCCTCGAACACGTCCTCGGCTGGGCGGAGTTCCACGGTGCGCGCGTCGCCGTCGACGACGGTGTCTTCGTGCCCCGCCGCCGCACCGAGTTCCTGGTCGACCAGGCCCGGGCCCGTGCCAGGCCGGGGGCGGTCGTGGTCGACCTCTGCTGCGGCTCGGGCGCCCTGGGCACCGCGCTGGTCACCGCCCTGGGCGGCGCCGAACTGTACGCCGCCGACATCGACCCCGCCGCCGTGCGCTGCGCCCGCCGCAACGTGGCCGCCGTGGGGGGCACGGTCCTCCAGGGCGACCTGTACGAGCCGCTGCCCGCCGCGCTCCGGGGCCGTGTCGAGGTGCTGCTCGCCAACGTCCCCTACGTACCCACCGAGGAGGTGGGGCTGCTGCCCGCCGAGGCCCGGGTGCACGAGGCGCGGGTGGCCCTCGACGGCGGCGCGGACGGGCTGGACGTGCTGCGGCGGGTCACCGCCGAGGCGGCCGCGTGGCTGGCCCCGGGCGGCAGCCTGCTGTTCGAGACCAGCGAGCGCCAGGCGGACCCGGCCACCCGGATCGTGGCCTCCGGCGGACTGACCCCGTCCGTGGTGACCTGCGACGAGCTGTACGCCACGGTCGTGGTCGGGACGCGGTGAACCGGACCGAACCGGACCGCGGCGGGTACGGGTACGGGCGGCTGGTCGGCCGGGCCGGGCGAGGGAAAAGGCCCGGGGGGTGTCCCCCCGGGCCGGGCGCCGTCGCGTGGTGCGGCGGGTGCTACTTCTTGACCGGGTTCATGCAGAGGACGAACTTCTCGGCGTCCCACTGCTGGGCGAGCGCCGCCTCGGCGACGTTCTCGCACACGCTGGTGTCGAAGGTGTTGTCGACGACCTTGACCACCTTGTAGTTGGCGTCCTTGTCGGCGCACTCCTTGGTGTCGACCTTCGGGTCGGTGTCGCTGCCGGTGACCTGGACGCAGTCGCCCGCCTCGGCGTGGACGGGCGAGTTGAAGAAGTACGAGACGCCCAGCTTCACCGCGATCGCGACCACGATCAGGGCGGCGATCCTGACGATCTTCTTCATCACGCCGCCCTTCTTGCGGGGAGCGGCGGGCGGGGCGGCGGCCGGAGCGCCGAAGCCCTCGGCAGGCGGGGAGACCTGCGGGGAGTCCTGGGCGTGGGGCGGCGGCGGAGTGGCCATGGCGTGTCCTCGGTGACGTCAAGAAGATCGAACGCGCGTACGCTACCGACTCCGCGACCCCCGACAGCCCTTTATGCCGTCCTTACGCCAATCGGATGCCGAGTTGTGATGCCGCGCCCCCCGTTCCGATACCTGGCCGGGCCGCGGAACCGGACGGCGACGGCGGAAGGCCCGGGTGCCGGAGGGACTTCTCCGGTACCCGGGCCCACGCGGTGCCCCGGCCGTTCGGTACGGGGTCTCAGCAGCCGAGGTTGGCGCCGGTGGGCACGCCCAGGATCTGCGTGAAGCTCTGGTACTTGCTGATCCGGCTCTGCACCTGCGCCGGGTTCTTGCCGTCGCACTCCAGCGCCCCGTTGATGGAGCGGATGGTCTGGCCGAAGCCGGCCCCCGTCACCATCGCGTTGTGGGCGGTCATGGTGCCGGGGCCGTTCTGGGTGTTCCAGTACCAGAGACCGGTCTTCCAGGCCACGGCCGGCTCACGCTCGACGCGGTGGGGGTTGTTGAGCAGGTCGATGCCGAGCGCGTCACCCGCCGCCTTGTAGTTGAAGTTCCAGCTGAGCTGGATGGGGCCGCGGCCGTAGTACGCCGCCTGGCCGGCCGGGCAGCCGTAGGGCTGGCTCGCGTCGCAGTAGTGCGGGTAGTTGGCGGTGTTCTGCTCCACGATGTGGACCAGGCCGCCCGTCTCATGGCTGACGTTGGCCAGGAAGGCGGCCGCCTCCTGCTTCTTCACCGTGTCACTGCCGGTGTTGGCGAAGCCGGGGTACGCGCTGAGCGCGGCGGTCAGGCCGCTGTACGTGTAGAAGGGGTTCCGGTTCGGGAACATCTGGTTGAACTGCGCCTCGCTGACGACGAAGCCGGACGGCGACGGCCCCGGTCCCGGCCCCGGTCCCGGCGTGGAGCCACCACAGGCACCCTGGTCCGACCAGACGTCGGAGGTGCCGGGGCGCTCGTTCTGCGTCCACCACTTGGCCAGCCAGTTGTGGCCGTTGTACGAGGCGGACTTGCCGCCCGTGTAGACGGTGGCGGAGCTCCACGGCGAAGCGCACTCGGCGGCCGACGCGGAGGGGGCGGGGAGGAGGACGGCGAGGCCGATCGCCATGGCGAGCGCGGCGAGCAGCGTCGTAAAGCGCCGTGACAGCGGGGTGGTTGGGGACAGCCGTGACAGCCCTGACACGTGATCACTCCTTCGGGGCGGCAGAGCGCGGGACGGTGTGCCGCCATGTGGGGGTGCCGACACTCCACCGCATTGGTCTGGACCTGTCAAGGTCTGGACCAGGAAATTCCACTGCCCGTCAGGAGCTCGAGCGGCGGGCCCGCCCGGTGAGTCCACCCCGGGGCGCGGCGCCCCGCCGACGCCGTTCCCCAGGTCGTCGCCGGGATTCCGGGCGCCCGCTCCGCCTCCGGCGGCATCCGGCCGGCGGCCGGGCCGCGCTCCCCGGCGGCAACCCGTGGAGGGGGCGGGAAACGGCGGCACCCACGGACCGCCGAGGACGGTCCGTGGGTGCCTGGAGCGGGTGTGCCCGCGGCGGTGCGCCGGGAGGGTGTCCCTAGAGGAAGGAGTTGATCTCGATCGTCTCGGTACGGCCCGGGCCGACGCCGATGGCCGAGATCGGCGCGCCGGACATCTCCTCCAGCGCCTTCACGTACGCCTGCGCGTTCTTCGGCAGGTCGGAGAAGGTCTTCGCCTTGCTGATGTCCTCCGACCAGCCCGGCAGGTACTCGTACACCGGCTTCGCGTGGTGGAAGTCGGTCTGCGAGTAGGGCAGCTCCTCGACGCGCTTGCCGTCGATCTCGTAGGCGACGCAGACCGGGATCTGCTCCCAGCCGGTGAGCACGTCCAGCTTGGTGAGGAAGAAGTCGGTCAGGCCGTTGACACGGGTGGCGTAGCGGGCGATGACCGCGTCGAACCAGCCGCAGCGGCGGTCACGGCCGGTGGTCACGCCCCGCTCGCCGCCGATGCGGCGCAGCGCCTCGCCGTCCTCGTCGAACAGCTCGGTCGGGAACGGGCCGGCGCCGACGCGGGTCGTGTACGCCTTGAGGATGCCGATGACCCGGCTGATCCTGGTCGGGCCGACACCGGCGCCGGTGCAGGCACCGCCGGCGGTCGGGTTGGAGGACGTCACGAAGGGGTACGTGCCGTGGTCCACGTCCAGGAGGGTGCCCTGGCCGCCCTCGAAGAGGACGACCTTGCCCTCGTCGATGGCGTTGTTGAGGATCAGGGTGGTGTCGGCGACGTACGGCTTGATCTGCTCCGCGTACTGGAGCATCTCCTCGACGATCTTGCCGGCCTCGATCGCGCGCCGGTTGTAGACCTTGGCGAGAAGCTGGTTCTTGTTCTCCAGCGCCGCCTCGACCTTCTGGGTGAGGATCGACTCGTCGTAGAGGTCCTGGACGCGGATGCCGACGCGGTTGATCTTGTCGGCGTACGTCGGGCCGATGCCACGGCCGGTCGTGCCGATCTTGCGCTTGCCGAGGAACCGTTCCGTCACCTTGTCCAGGGTGACGTTGTACGGCGTGATCAGGTGCGCGTTACCGCTGATCAGGAGCTTCGACGTGTCGACGCCGCGCTCGTTCAGTCCGCTCAGCTCGGAGAGCAGGACCGCCGGGTCGACGACGACACCGTTCCCGATCACCGGGGTGCACCCCGGTGAGAGGATTCCGGAAGGGAGAAGATGCAGCGCGTACTTCTGGTCGCCCACGACAACCGTGTGGCCGGCGTTGTTGCCGCCCTGGTAGCGCACCACATAATCGACGGATCCACCGAGGAGGTCGGTGGCCTTTCCCTTGCCCTCGTCACCCCACTGAGCACCGAGCAGCACAAGTGCGGGCACAGGCGTACACCCCTTCCGGGCGGGGCATGTCCAAGGCACAGGAGGCAGTACAAACGTCGTACGACGGTGTACGACACAACCTGAGCCGTTGAACCGGGTGCCCCGGAATAGACGAAGCCCCTGGCGCAATAGCGCAAGGGGCTCTTGCACAAAGATGCTACCCGAGGAAGGACCGAGGTGTCGGCTCCCGACCAGCTGCTGGTCGTCATCGACGCGGCCGCGCGCCGGAGCGACGGCGAATCCGTACGGATCGCGAAGGACGTGTTGTGCGCCGGGGCGGGGGTCAAGGTGTGCCTCCCGGACAGCCCGGAGGAGTTCGCCCGGCACCTGGCGCGGCGGGGTTCGCGCCGCCCGGTCGTCATAGGGGACGACCGTGCCCTGCTGCGCGCGGTGGGTCTGCTCCACCGGGGCCGCGAGCTGGCGGACGGGGCCCTGTCGGTGGTGCCGGTGGGGCCGCGCGGATCGGTGGACCTGTCCGGCGCGCTCGGGGTGCCGCTGGGCGCGGTGGCCGCCGCGAGGGCGGTGCTGGACGGCGCGGCGCGGCGGCTGGACCTGCTGGTGGACGAGAGCGACGGCGTGGTGGTGCGGGGCCTGCGGATCCCGGCGGGCCCGCCGGGGAGCCCGGGGGCGCCGGCGTCGGTGTGGGGCGCCTGCCGCTCGCTGGTGCGCACCCTGGTCCGCCCCGCGCCGTCCGATCCGGCCGACCGGACGGTGGGCGCGCACCGGCTGCGGGTGGAGGCGGACGGGCGGCTGCTGGCCGATGTGGACGACCCGGTGGAGGGCGTGACGGTGGAGTCCCGGGACGGGGTCGCCGAGGTGGTCGTGCACCCCCGCGCCGCCGGTCCGGTACGGGCCGTGGCCACCACCGTGACCGTCTCGGGCGCGGCGTACCGCTACCACGCGGACGCGGTGCTGAGCGGGCCGGTGCGGACCCGCACCTGGACGGTGCGGCCCGCGGCGTGGGCGCTGACGCTGCCGGTCGCGGTGGCGACGGCGGAGGTGTAGCGCCGGGACGGGGGTGCCGGACGGGGTCGCCGTCCCTCCCGGGCCCGTCGCCGCCTCATGACGAGGCCCCGCCCTCCCGCGCGGCCCGGTGCTCCCGCCAGCGGTCGAGCATCTGGTTCATCTCCCGCTGGAGGAAGTCGAAGAACTCCGCCGTCCGGGCCACCCGCGCCCCGGCCGCGGAGTCCAGCCCCAGGCTCTCGGCGCCGTCGCGCAAGGTGTTCTCCCAGCGGGTCAGCACCTGGTCGCGGCGGGTGAAGGTCTCGTACCAGAGCTCGTCGTGCAGCACGTACCTGTCCCGGCGCGAGCCGGGGTCGCGCTCCCGGCCGACCATGCCGACCTGCACCAGGTAGCGGATCGCGCCGGAGACGGCGGCCGGGCTGATGCGCAGTTGCTCCGCGAGCTCCGCGGAGGTCAGCGACCCGGTCTCGGAGGCCAGCAGCGCGGCGAAGACACGGGACGCCATGCGCTGCATACCGGCTTCCGCCATCTCGGCCGCGAAGCGCTCCACGAAGCGGCTCACCGCCTCCTCGTCCTTGTCGGCCATGGCCGCGTCCTCTCCCGTCGTCGCACACTGTCCGCCCCGAGTTTATACGGTTCCTTAACTTCACAAATTTGTGAAACTCGCGTACGTTCGGAAGCATGACGACGAACGCCATCACCGTCTCCGGACTCCACAAGTCGTTCGGGCGGACCCACGCGCTGGACGGCCTGGACCTCACCGTGGGGACCGGTGAGGTCCACGGCTTCCTCGGGCCCAACGGCGCCGGGAAGTCCACCGCCGTCCGGGTGCTGCTCGGCCTGCTGCGCGCCGACTCCGGTGCCGCCCAGGTGCTGGGGAAGGACCCCTGGCACGACGCGGTCGAGCTGCACCGGCGCGTGGTCTACGTGCCCGGTGACGTCACGCTCTGGCGCAACCTCTCCGGCGGCGAGGTCATCGACCTGTACGGCCGGCTGCGCGGCGGGATCGACGGGGCGCGCCGCGCCGAGCTCGTCGAACGGTTCGAGCTCGACCCGACCAAGAAGGGACGCGCGTACTCCAAGGGCAACCGGCAGAAGGTCGCCCTGGTCTCCGCCTTCGCCGCGGTGGGCGCGGACCTGCTGATCCTGGACGAGCCGACCAGCGGGCTCGACCCGCTCATGGAGGAGGTCTTCCAGAGGTGCGTCACCGAGGAGCGGGAGCGCGGGCGCACCGTCCTGCTCTCCTCGCACATCCTCAGCGAGGTGGAGAGCCTCTGCGACCGGGTGAGCATCATCCGCAAGGGCCGCACCGTGGAGACCGGCTCCCTCGCCGAGCTGCGCCACCTCACCCGTACCAGCGTCACCGCCGAACTGGCCGGCCCACCCGACGGGCTCGCCCACCTGCCCGGCGTCCACGGCCTCGACGTCCGGGGCAACCGCGTCAGCCTCCAGGTCGAGAGCGACCGGCTGGACGCGGTGCTCACCTCCCTGACCCGCTCCGGGGTCCGGTCGCTGACCAGTACCCCGCCCACGCTGGAGGAGCTGTTCCTGCGCCACTACGAAGGAGCCGTGTGATGGGCGCCCGCACCACCACTGGCGCCCTCGCCGGCACCGGCGCGCTGACCCGGCTCGCGCTGCGCCGCGACCGGCTGCTGCTGCCGCTGTGGGCCGTGGCCGTCGGCGGCCTGGTGGTGAGCGGCACCGGCTCGATGGCGAGCCTGTACGACACCCCCGCCGACCGCGCCGGGCTCGCCGCCTCCATGACCGCCAACACCTCGATGCGGTCGCTGTACGGGCCGGTGTTCGGGGACACCACCGGCGCGCTGGTGGCCTGGCGGTTCGGCACCTTCGCGGCGGTGCTGGCGGCCGTGATGAGCCTGGTCGTCGTCGTGCGGCACACCCGCGAGGAAGAGGAGACAGGGCGCCAGGAGATGCTCTGTGCCGGGCGGGTGGGGCGCCGGGCGCCGCTCACCGCCGCCCTGCTCACCGCGCTGGCCGCCAACGCGGCCGTCGCGGCGGTCATCACCGGCGGACTGGCCGGCGAGGGCGCGGGCGGGGCGCTCGCCCTGGGCCTCGCGGTCGGCGGCACCGGCATGGTCTTCGCCACCACGGCGGCGATCGCCGCCCAGCTCACCGGGAGCGCGCGCCTCGCGAAGGGGCTGACGGCGGCGGTACTGGGCCTGGCCTTCGTGCTGCGCGCGGCGGGCGACGCGGGCAGGTCCGACGGATCCTCCGCACTGACCTGGCTCTCCCCCGTCGGCTGGGCGGAGAACGTCCGCGCCTTCGCCGGTGAGCGCTGGTGGGTGCCGGCGCTGCCGGCGGCGGTGGTCCTGGCGCAGACGGCGATCGCCTACCGGCTGGCCGGACGGCGTGATCTCGGATCGGCGTTCTGGCCGGCCCGGCCGGGCCCGGCGCGGGGCCGTCTCGCCACGGCGGGCGGCCTGGCGTGGCGCCTCCAGCGCGGCACCCTGGCCGCCTGGGCGCTGGGCTTCCTGGCCGCCGGAGCCGTGTTCGGCGGCATGGCCGAAGGCGCCGGGGACCTGGTCGGTGCCAACGAACGGACCAGGGAGATCTTCCGCCGGATGGGCGGGGCGGACGGCATGGAGGAGGCGTTCCTGGCCACCATGGCCGGCATGTTCGGGATGGTCGCGGGGCTGTACGCGGTCGGGTCGGTACTGCGGCTGCACGGCGAGGAGACCTCGCAGCGCGCCGAACCGGTCCTGGCGGGCGCGGCCGGCCGGCCGCGCTGGGCGGCGGGCCACCTCGTGGTCGCCTTCGGCGGCGCCGTGGCGGTCATGACGGCCGGGGCGGTGGGGCTGGCCCTCTCGTACGGCGGGGACTTCGGCCCCCTGCTGGGCGCCGCCCTGGTCCAGCTCCCGGCGGTGTGGGTGCTGGGCGGGCTGGCGGTGTGGGTGCACGGCTGCTTCCCCCGGGCGGCGCCCGCCGCGTGGGGCGCGGCCGGGCTGTCGCTGGCGCTGGGCTGGGTCGGTCCGGCGCTGGACCTGCCGCGGCCGGTGCTGAACCTGTCCCCCTTCGGCCACCTGCCCAAGCTGCCGGGCGCGGAGATGGACTGGCCCCCGGTGCTGGTCCTCTCGGCGGTCGCGGTGGCGCTGGTGGCGGCCGGACTGGCGGGGCTGCGCCGCCGCGACCTGGTCACCTGACGCCGTCAGACCTCGACGAGCAGGCCGTTGAGTCCCCGGATGACGAAGCCCGGCTTGCGCTCCGGCTCCCCGACGAGCCGGAGCGCCGGCGCCCGCTCCAGCAGCGCCGCCAATGACGCGGCCAGTTCGACACGGGCCAGCGGGGCGCCGATGCAGTAGTGGATGCCCGCGCTGAAGGAGATGTGCGGGTTGTCCCGTCGGGACAGGTCCAGCGTGCCGGGGCGGTCGAAGACCTCCGGGTCGCGGTTGGCCGAGCCGAAGAGCAGGGCGATCTCCGAGCCGCGCGGGACGGTGGTGCCGCCGATCTCGATGTCGTCCAGCACCCAGCGCTCGAAGAGCTGGAGCGGGGTGTCGTACCGGAGCAGTTCTTCCACAGCTGTGGACAACGGGGCCCGGCCGGCGCGCAGCGCGGCCAGCTGCTCCGGGTGCCGGAACAGCGCCCACCACCCGTTGACCGTGGCGTTCACCGTGGCCTCGTGGCCGGCGTTCAGCAGCAGCACGCAGGTGGAGACCATCTCCTGTTCGGTCAGCCGCTCCCCGTCCTCGTACGCCGCGACCAGACCGGAGATCAGGTCGTCGCCCGGCGTCCGGCGCCGCTCGGCGATCAGCTCCCGCAGGTACGCGGAGAACTCCACGGAGGCCCTGACCGCGCGGGCGGCCGTCTCCGGCGACGGGTTCAGCTCGTACATCCCGCAGATGTCCGCCGACCACGGCCGCAGCGGCGCCCGGTCCGCCTCGGGGATGCCCAGCATCTCCGCGATGACGGCGACGGGCAGCGGCTCGGCGACGGCGGTCAGCAGATCACCCCCGCCCTCGGCGACCAGGGAACCGACGAGGTCGTGTGCCAGCCGGTGGACGTACGGCTTCAGCCGCTCGACCGTGCGCGGGGTGAACGCCTTCGACACCAGCCGCCGGATCCGGGTGTGGTCCGGGGGCTCCAGGTCCAGCATCCCGTGGTCGTTCAGGACGTGGAACGGCTCGTGCGCGGCCGGCGGGGCGGTCCGCCCGAACTCCTCGTGGCCGAAGCGGTGCTGATAGGTCCGCCCCAGCCGCCGGTCCCGCAGCAGGGCCGACACATCGGCGTGGTGCGGGACCAGCCACTGCCCCGTCGGTTCGAACCAGTGCGCCCGGCCCCGGGCCCGCAGCTCGGCGTACGCGGGGTAGGGGTCGGCGACGAACGCGGGCGACCAGGGGTCGAAGACGGCCGGTACGGCATCGGTGGCTTCCATGGCGGGACGCTAGCCCCCGCGCTACCCCGGTGTCACCAGCCTCGCCTCGTACGCGAAGACCGCCGCCTGCGTCCGGTCGCGCAGGCCCAGCTTCACCAGGACGCGGCTCACATGGGTCTTGATCGTGGACTCGGCCACCACCAGGTGCGAGGCGATCTCGGCGTTCGACAGGCCCTGGGCGATCAGCACCAGCACCTCCGTCTCACGTTCCGTCAGGTCGCCGACCTGCGCCAGGGCCGGTGGGCGCGGAGTCCCGGCCGCCTTGGCGAACTCGGTGATCAGCCGCTTGGTGACGGTCGGCGCCAGCAGGGCCTCGCCGGCGGCCACCACCCGCACCCCGTCGGCGAGCTGCCGGGCGGAGGCGTCCTTCAGCAGGAAGCCGGAGGCGCCCGCGCGCAGCGCCTGGTACACGTACTCGTCCAGGTCGAAGGTGGTGAGCACCAGCACCTTCGCGTCCCCGTCCGCCGCGACGATCTCGCGGGTGGCGTCGATGCCGTTCAGCTCCGGCATCCGGATGTCCATCAGGACCACGTCCGGGCGCAGCGCCGCGACCTGGGCGATCGCCTCGCGTCCGTTGACGGCCTCCCCGACCACCTCGATGTCCGGCATCGCGTTCAGCAGGACGGAGAAGCCCTCGCGGACCATCATCTGGTCGTCCACGATCAGTACCCGGATGGTCATGACGCTTCCTTCACGGCGGCCGTCACCGGTATGAACGCGGCCACCTCGTAGCCGCCCTCCGCCGTCGGCTCCGCCGTCATCTCGCCGTTCAGCATCGTCACCCGCTCCCGCATGCCCGTGATCCCGTGGCCCGCCCCCGGGGACGGTTTGACCAGGCCCCGCGCCGGTCCGTTCACTATCCGCAGCCCCAGGCCGCCCAGCACGTACGACACCTCGACCTTCGCGACCGCGCCGGGGGCGTGCCGCAGCACATTGCTGAGCCCCTCCTGGACGATCCGGTACGCCGAGAGCTCCACGCCCGGCGGCAGCTCGCGCGCCGCGCCGGTGACCGCGGTGTCCACGGCCAGGCCGGCGTCGCGCACATTGGCGATCAGCCCGTCGAGGTCGGCGAGGGTCGGCTGCGGCGCGTCGGGGGCCTCGTAGTCCTCGGCCCGAACCACACCGAGCACCCGGCGCAGCTCGGTCAGCGCGGCCACCGCGTTCTCGCGGATCGTCACGAACGCCTGCTCCAGCTCCGGCGGGGGGTTCTCGACCCGGTAGGGGGCGGCCTCCGCCTGGATGGCGACGACCGACATGTGGTGGGCGACCACGTCGTGCAGCTCGCGGGCGATCGTGGTGCGCTCCTCCAGCAGGGTGCGCCGGGAGCGCTCCTGCGCGGTGACGGTCCGCTCGGCGGTGACCTCCTCCTTCGCCTCGCGGCGCACGTGCAGGAGGGTGACCACGAGCAGGGCGACCGCGGCGGTGACGAGGAAGGGCGGCGCGTTGGTGCCCGACCCCCGGTTGATGAGGACCTCCGCGAAGAACCCGTACAGCGCGCTGATCACCCACATCCAGGCGGCGGTGCGCGGCCGGGTCCGGGCGGCGACGACCGTCATCACCACCAGGTGGGCGGTGAAGGAGGCGGCCGGCCAGGGGAAGTCGTCCCAGTGGTCGCCCAGCGCCGCGACGAACGGCGTCGACAGCAGCGACAGCCAGAACGCGGCGACCGGCCTGGCGAGCGTCAGCAGCACGGCGGCGGCCGGGAGGAAGCCGCTGACGAGGAACAGCTCACCGCTGCCGTTGCCGATGCCCACCTGGAGGGCGACGCAGAGCACCAGGAACGCCGCCGCCACCACCAGGGCGTGCCGCCGCCAGGCGGCGTAGGGGCGCAGGAAACCCGGCAGGCGCCGAGCGACCGGCCCGTCGGTGCCCATGGGCGGCAGCAGCCGGTAGGCGAGGACGTCGTGGAACAGCTCGCGGTGCAGACCCTGGAGCATGCCTTGGACCAGGCGGAGCTCAGGGCTGCGGGTCTCGGTGTCGGTCACGTCGTCAAAGGTAGGCGGGGGGCGCGGCGCGGTCGTCACCTTGGATACGGATCCTGCGGCGTCCCTCCTGAGTACTACGCGTACCCACCGGGCGGGGCCGCGCGCCGTTCCCGGTGTCCCCGACGGGCGTCACCAGGCGAGCTGGGCGATCTCCTCGGCGACCACTGCGCAGGCGTCCGCCGCCGGGTCGATGAGCGGGAAGTGCCCCACGTCGTCCAGCAGGGTCAGCCCGACCGTCTCCCCCGCCTCCGCCGCCGCCTCCGCGTACGCCTCGGCCACCTCCCGGGGCACCACCGTGTCCGCACGCCCCTGGACCACGGCCGTGGCCACCCCGGTCGGCAGCAGCGCGGCCGGGTCGGCGTATCCGGCGCGCTCCTCGAAGCGCGCCCCGCCGCCCAGCAGCTCGGTCACCGCGCCGCCGCACACGTCCAGCTCCACCGCCAGCCCGAAGTGCGCGATGGGCGCCAGCGCGACCACCCCGCGCAGCGGCGGCGGGGCGTCCGGCCGCCAGGGCGTCCCGGCCGGCAGGACGTGCCGGGCGGCCGCCCACAGCGCCAGGTGCCCGCCCGCCGAATGCCCGGTGAGGACCGTGCGGCGCGGGTCCGCCCCCGGCAGGTGCGTGGCCGCCAGGGCGGGCAGGGCGTCCAGCGCGGCGGCCACGTCGTCGAACGTCTCCGGCCACCGTCCGGCCGGCGGCCCGTCACCGCCGCCGGGCCCCGGGCGCCGGGCCGCCGCCGGGTCACCGCCGCGCCGGTACTCCACATTGGCCACGGCGAAACCGCGCCGAGCCAGGAAGTCCGCGAAGGGCGTGACGTGCCGGCGGTCGTACCGCGCCCGCCACGCCCCGCCGTGCAGGACGACCACGAGCGGCGCGCGCTCACCCGCTCCGCCACGGGGCGCGTAGAAGTCCACGACCTGGTCGGGGTGTTCGCCGTACGGGGCGGTGGAGTCCGGGGCGACAGCCGGGTGCGACAGGGCCGACGCCTCCTCGGCGGCGTCGCGCGCGGCGGGGTCGGGCATGGTGCTCAGCCTTTCGGTGACGGGGCCGGACCGGCCTGGTCCGCGGGGACGGTACCAGCCCCGTCGCCCCCGCGGACCAGGCCGGACGTCAGCCCAGCACCTCCGCCAGGACGCGGGCCGCGCGCTCGGTGTCGGCGAAGCCGACGTACAGCGGGGTGAAGCCGAACCGCAGCACGTCGGGGCGGCGCAGATCGCCCACCACGCCCCGGTCGATCAGCTCCTCCATCACCGCCGGGGCGGTCCCGCAGCGCAGCGCCACCTGGCTGCCCCGCTCGGCGTGCGCCTCGGGCGTCACCGGGACGACCCGGCCCTCGGGGACGTAGGCCCGGACGCACTCCAGGAAGAAGTCGGTCAGCGCCAGGCTCTTGGCCCTGACCGCCGCCACCGACACCCCGTCCCACACGTCGAGCGCGGCTTCGAGCGCCAGCATCGACAGGATGTCGGGCGTTCCCACCCGGCCCCGCGCCGCCCCGGCCGCCGCCTCGTAGCCGGAGGTCATCGCGAACGGGTCGGCGTGCGAGTTCCAGCCGGGCAGCGGTGAGTCGAAGCGCGCCTGGTGGCGGGCCGCGACGTACAGGTAGGCGGGTGAACCGGGGCCGCCGTTGAGGTACTTGTACGTGCAGCCGACCGCCAGGTCCACGCCGTGCGCGTCCAGGTCCACGGGCAGGGCGCCCGCGCTGTGGCACAGGTCCCACACGGCCAGCGCGCCGGCCCGGTGCACGGCCCCGGTGATGCCCGGCAGGTCGTGGAGCCGGCCGGTGCGGTAGTCGACGTGGTTGACGAGCACCGCGGCGGTGCGCGGGCCCACCGCGTCCGTCACGTCCCCGGGCTCGGCGGTCACCAGGCGCCTGCCGGTCAGCCGGGCGGCCGACTCGGCGATGTACCCGTCCGTCGGGAACGTCGTCGCGTCGACCACGACCTCGTCCCGCTCGGGCGGGGCCAGCCGTACCGCTCCGACCAGTGCCTTGAACACATTGACGCTGGTGGAGTCGCCGACCACGACCTGGCCCGGCGCCGCCCCGACGAGGGGCGCGATGCGCGCGCCGATCCGCTCCGGCGCGGTCCACCAGCCGCTCTCGTCCCAGGAGCGTATGCGCAGTTCGCCCCACTGGCGGGTGATGACGTCGGCCATGCGGTCGGGCACATGGCGGGGCAGCGCGCCCAGCGAGTTGCCGTCGAGGTAGACCACGTCGTCGCTGAGGGCGAACAGCTCGCGGTGTCCCGCCAGTTCGTCCTTTTCGTCCAGCGCCCGCGCCTTGTCGATGAGTGCCTCAGACATGGCTGCGCGCCGTCCACAGCTCGGGGAAGACGTTCTTGCGGGCGCGCTTCTCCAGCCACGCCACTCCGGCCGAGCCCCCGGTGCCGGTCTTGGAGCCCATCGCGCGCCGGGTGGCCACCAGGTGGTCGTTGCGCCAGCGCCACACGAGTTCGCCGACATCCGTCAACGCCTCGCCCAGCCGCACCAGTTCGCCGTTCTGGTCGGGGTCGGCGTACACCCGCGCCCAGATCTCCTCGACCGCCTGCGACGGTTCGTACTTCTGCGTCAGGTCCCGGTCGAGGACCTCGGCCGGGACCGGCAGTCCGCGCCGCGAGAGGAGCCGCAGCACCTCGTCGTACAGGCTCGGCTCGTTGAGCGCCTTCTCCAGCTCGGCGTGGACGCGCGGCGAGCCCCGGTGCGGGACCAGCATCGACGCGGACTTGTCGCCCAGCAGGAACTCCAGCCGCCGGTACATGGCCGACTGGAACCCGGAACCGTCGCCCAGCGCGCTGCGGTAGGAGTTGAACTGCGCGGGCGTCAGCTGTCCGAGCGGCGTCCAGGACGCGTTCAGCGCCTCGAACTCCCGCACGGAGCGCTTGAGGGCGTCCATGGCCACCTGGAGGCGGTCCTCGCGCAGGGCGCGGCTCGCGGTCTCCCACTCGTGGACGATGACGGTGAACCACAGCTCCATGACCTGGGTGGTGACGAGGAAGACCATCTCTCCCGGATCGTCCGAGAGCGGGTGCTGGAGGTGGGTGAGGACATCCGCCTGGACATAGTCCTCGTACGGTGTCGTGCCCGCGAAGTCCAGATTCGGGGTGTCCGAACCGGCTGCGGAGGCATCGGGGGAAGTAGACATCGCTGTCTCCATCAATGCGTGCTACCGGGTAGCGGTCCGCTCCTTCCGCGTGGCAGTGGAGCCCCGGTCCCCTCGGTCCCGCGTCACGCGTCGGGTGCGCGCGGTCCCAATCGCATCATCGCACGAGAGCCCCGGTGATGTTGAGGCCCTCGGGACGATGGGGCCCGGCACCGGCCGGCGCCCCCGGAGTCCGGATCCGCAGGCAGGGATCCGGACGCCGGATCCGGGCCCCTGTCCGGTCCAGATGCCTGATCCCGGACGCCGACCCCGGGTGCGACCCCGGATACGGACCCCGGATACGGACCGCGTTCCTCACGGCGGGACCCGCCCACCGGCGCACCGGGGGCGGGTCCCGTCGGGTGCCGGTTCCCCACCGGCCCGGGTGTCAGCCCAGGGTGTCGGCGGCCTCCGGCGACGAGTCGCGCAGGAACACCGAGCAGCGCTCGTACTCCTCCTGCTCACCGATCGCCTGCGCGGCGCGCGCCAGGGCGTGCAGGGCGCGCAGGAAGCCACGGTTCGGCTCGTGCTCCCAGGGCACCGGGCCGTGGCCCTTCCAGCCGCTGCGGCGCAGCGCGTCGAGGCCCCGGTGGTAGCCGGTCCTGGCGTAGGCGTACGACTCGACGACCCGGCCGCCCGCGAACGCGTCGTCGGCGAGCTGGGCCCAGGCGAGCGAGGACGCCGGGTACTTCGCCGCGACGTCGGCGGGCGCGGCACCGCCCGCGAGGAGCTCACGGGGCTCGGGGTCGTCGGGCAGCAGGGTGGGGGGCGGTCCCCCCAGAAGGTTCTCGTGGATGGCCATGCCCCCAGTGTCACAGGCCCGGCACCGCGTCGGCGATGCCGGGCCCGTACCCGCCACCCGTGGGCGCCGGAGGTGTCGCTCCGGCGCCGTCGTCCTGGCTGTCTCAGCCCTGGTCTCCGGGCCGCGTCACTTCAGCTTGGTGCCGGTCGAGCGCAGCGCGGCGCACGCCTCGGTCACGCGCTTGGCCATGCTCGCCTCGGCCAGCTTGCCCCAGGTGCGGGGGTCGTAGGTCTTCTTGGAACCGACCTCGCCGTCGACCTTCAGCACACCGTCGTAGTTCTTGAACATGTGGTCGGCGACCGGGCGGGTGAAGGCGTACTGGGTGTCGGTGTCCAGGTTCATCTTCACGACGCCGTTCTCCAGCGCGGTGGCGATCTCCTCCTGGGAGGAGCCGGAGCCGCCGTGGAAGACGAAGTCGAACGGGCTGGCCTTGCCGAAGCGCTCGGCGACGCCCGCCTGGAGGTCCTTGAGCAGCTCGGGACGGAGCACGACGTTGCCCGGCTTGTAGACGCCGTGCACATTGCCGAAGGAGGCGGCCAGCAGGTAGCGGCCCTTCTCGCCCAGGCCGAGGGCCTCCGCGGTGCGGATCGCGTCGTCGACGGTGGTGTACAGCTCGTCGTTGATCTCGTGGCTGACGCCGTCCTCCTCGCCGCCGGTCGGGGTGATCTCGACCTCAAGGATGATCTTGGCGGCGGCGGCCTTCGCGAGCAGTTCCTGGCCGATGGCCAGGTTGTCGGCGAGGGTCTCGGCCGAGCCGTCCCACATGTGCGACTGGAACAGCGGGTTCTCGCCCTTGGCGACACGCTGGGCGGAGATGTCGATCAGCGGGCGGACGTAGCCGTCCAGCTTGTCCTTCGGGCAGTGGTCGGTGTGGAGCGCGACCGTGATGTCGTACTTGGCGGCGACGATGTGCGCGAACTCGGCCAGGGCGACCGCGCCGGTCACCATGTCCTTGCTGTACTGGCCGCCCAGGAATTCGGCCCCACCGGTCGAGATCTGGATGATGCCGTCGCTCTCGGCCTCCGCGAAGCCGCGCAGGGCAGCGTGCAGGGTCTGGGACGAGGTCACGTTGATGGCCGGGTAGGCGAACTTGCCTGCCTTCGCCCGGTCGAGCATCTCGTTGTAGACCTCGGGGGTTGCGATGGGCATCTGTCCGCTCCTTGTGATGTGCGGTGGCGTTCGTTGCTGGACCCTGACCTGTGGGCGACGTCATCGTCGCACCTATCTTCCCAGACCGCCGCGCGGGCTCCACCCCGCCTGCCACAAGGGGCGGACGGTTTCACGTGAAACCGTCCGCCCCTTGAAAAAAGCCCAGCTCAGGGCCCGGCGCTCAGGCCAGGCCCAGCTCGTTCAGCCCGTACGCGTACCGGTACGGCACCCCGGCCGTCTCGCTGATCCTCTCCGCCGCGCCGGTCGCCCGGTCCACGATGGTGGCCACCGCGACGACCTCGGCACCGGCTTCGCGCACCGCCTCGACGGCGGTGAGCGGCGAGCCACCGGTGGTGGAGGTGTCCTCCACCACCAGGACCCGGCGGCCCTTGATGTCCGGGCCCTCGACCCGGCGCTGCATGCCGTGGGCCTTGGCGGCCTTCCGCACCACGAACGCGTCCAGCGTCCGGCCGCGCGCGGCGGCCGCGTGCAGCATGGACGTGGCCACCGGGTCGGCTCCGAGGGTGAGGCCACCCACCGCGTCGAAGTCCAGGTCGGCCGTCAGATCGAGCATGACCTGACCGACGAGCGGCGAGGCGACCCCGTCCAGGGTGATCCGGCGCAGGTCGATGTAGTAGTCGGCCTCCAGACCCGAGGAGAGGGTCACCTTGCCGTGCACCACGGCCTTGTCCTTGATCTGCTGGAGCAGATCGGCGCGTACGTCAGTCATGCCCATGAGCTTAGAGCGCGCCACTCACAGCCGCCGCCAGGCGAAGGTCGTCGCGACCTCCAGCGGTTCGATGGGCGTGACCAGGCGCGGGTCGGTGTTGAGGCCGTTGGGCGGACCCGACTGCGGCTCCACGCACACCGCCGCCTCCTGCTCGTCGTAGACCACCACCCAGGGGGCGCGGCTGGTCACCCTCAGCTCCAGCACGCCCGGCCAGGTGAGGGTGACGTCGACTCCGTCCGGCATCCCGAAGCAGTCGTCCCAGGGGCCCGGGGCGGGCGCGACACGGCGGCCGGTGGGCAGGTGGTCATCGCCCCGCTCCTCCTGCCACCGCGGCGTGAAGTCCAGCTCCACGGCGCTGTCGCCGAGTTTCCGGTTGAACCACGGGTGCCAGCCCGCCTGGGCCGGGAAGGAGTCCCCGTACGTCTCGACGCCCAGTTGGAGGGTGAGTGAGTCCTCGGACAGCTCGAAGGTCTGGGTGACCCGGCCCGGGTACGGCCAGGGTTCGGCGAGATCGCAGGTGAAGGCCGCGTCGCTCCCGCCGGCCCGGACGGTCCGCCAGGCGGTGTCCCGCACGGTGCCGTGGATGGCGTGCGGTGGCGAGTTGAGCGGCAACTGATGCCAGGTGGCGCCGTTGAGGAACCGGCCGTTCCCGGTCCGCCCGCACCAGGGGACCATCGGGAAGGACCCGTACCGCTCGCCCTGCCGGAGCAGTTCGGTGCCGCCGATGCGCAGGCTGTCCACGCGGCAGCCGTTCGCCGGGGCGACGGTCACTTCGACGTCGCCGGCGGCCAGCCGCACCTTCTCTTCGCTGCTACTGCTGCTGCTACTCACACCGCCGACACTACTTGCGGCGCCGCAGGGCCCGCCCGACCACCACGGCGGAGGCGAGCGCCAGCGCGGCGGCGGGCGCGAGCCAGCGCAGGACGTCCGACGCGCCGCCGGTGTCCGGTCCGGGCGTCGGCGTGTACCGGCCGCGCGGCGGGGCGTGGTCGACCTCCTCGGCGCTGCGGCCGATCATGGTGCGCCGGGCGTGCGCCGCCTCGACCGGCGCGGCGTCGGCCGCCACGAAGTCCTCGTCGGCCAGCGGGTCGAGGGCCGGCGGCGGCACCACCGCGTCGAACACGGACGCCGGTACGGCCTCGTCGACCACGCCGCCCGGGCCCTCGGCTCCCTGGTCGACCCCGTCGTCGTCGAAGGCGCCCATGTCCTCGCCCGGCGCGGGCGCTCGGAGCTCCTGGGGCTCCGCGCGCCGCTCCGGCTCGTCCCGGTCGTCGTCCGCGCCCGGGGCCGGGTCGTCACCGGACCGGGCGGAGGCGGCCGGGGCCGTTTCCGCGAGGGACTCGGCGAAACGGTCCAGCAGGCGGTGCGCCGCCGACGTGGCCGCGTCGGGCTCCAGTTCAGCCAGTCGGCCGTCCGCGCTGGTGGTGCCGGTGAACGCCAGCGTCGTGCCCCCCTCCGCCGGAGCCAGCCGGACCGTCAGCGCGAGCTTCGCCGAGCCGGTGCCGCGCGCCTCGGCGCCCTCGCCCTCCACGGAGAGGACACCGTCCTCCCGCTCGGCGACGCGCAGGGCGCCCCGGTAGGTGATCGTGTGTCCGCCGACGCGCACCTTCAGCCGGCCCGACAGGGGGTCGGCGGACGCGTCCGCGTCCTGTTGGAACCCGGGCACGCAGCGGGCCAGCCCGGCCGGGTCGGCCAGCAGCTCGCGCAGGGTCGGGACGGGGACCGGAACGAACACCTCATGCTCCATGGAAGCCGAGCCTACCCACGCGCGGCCGTCGCGTCTGCGTGTCGTCAAGGGCAAAAGGAGTCACCCGCCGTACCTGGGGTGCACCAGCGTCGACGGCGCGAGGCCCGGCAGCCGGGTCCGCTCGGCCCGCTCCGCCGACGCCGCCAGCACCGCCGGCGCCAGGGACCGCAGCGCGGGGACGTCCGCCGGGAGGGCGAGCTCCGGCGGGGTGCCGCCGGGCCTCGCCAGTACCAGTCCCCAGTCGTGCGGGGTGGTGGAACCGCCGGTGGACCGGTCGGGACCGTCCGCGAAACCGGACGCCCGCCCGGTCGCGCAGTACGGCCGGGTGCCGAAACCCGCCGCCCGCAGCGTCGCGTCCACCGTCCAGTACGTCCGTGGACGGGACGCCATCGGCCCGGCGTGCACCGCGAGCCGTCCGCCGCCGGCGAGGACCCGCGCGGCCAGGCCGTAGAACTCCTGCGCGTACAGCTTGGTGCTGGCCGTGATGCCGGGGTCGGGCAGGTCCGAGATGACCACGTCGTACCGCCCGGTCGCCGGTTCCGCCCGCGCCACCGGCTCCGCCCGCCCCGGTGGCTCCGGCCGGCCCGCCGCCTCCCGCAGCCAGCGGAAGGCGTCCGCGTACACCACCCGCACGCGCGGATCGGTGTACGCGCGGCCGTTGAGCGTCGACAGCTCCGGGTCGGTCCGCGCCAGCCGGACCACGCCTTCGTCCAGGTCGACCACGGTCACCGACTCGACGTCGTCGTACCGCAGCACCTCCCGCACCGCCAGCCCGTCACCGCCGCCCAGGACCAGCACGCGCGCGTGGGGCCCGCGCATCGCCGGATGCACCAGCGCCTGGTGGTAGAGGTGCTCGTCGCGCCCGCTCACCCGCAGCCGCCCGTCCAGGAACAGGTCGGGCGGTTCGCCGCGCGCGCCGGTCAGCACCACCTCCTGCACCTCCGTCTGGACCGCGACCCGCACCCGCTCGCCGTACACCGCCCGGCGCGCCGCCTGCTCGAAGTCGTCCACCAGCACGGCGGCCGTCGCCAGCACCCCGAGCACCAGCACATTGGCGGCGATCAGCGACCACCGTCCACGGGCGGTCAGGTCCCGCCCGAACAGCCACAGCACCATGGCCCCGCCCGCCACCGCGTTGACCGCGCCGGTCAGGAGCGCGCTGGTCAGCTGGCCCAGCCAGGGCAGCAGCAGGAACGGAAAGGCCAGGCCACCGATCAGCGCCCCCACGTAGTCGGCGGCGAACAGATCGGCGACCGTGCCGCCCGCGTCCTGCTCGGCCCGTCGTGAGATGCGCTGGATCAGCGTCATCAGCAGGGGTATCTCCGCGCCGATCAGGACGCCGATGCCGAGCGAGAACGCCACCAGCGCGTACCGCGACTCGCCCAGCCACGCGAACGTGGCGTACAGCGCCAGGGCCGAGCAGCCGCCGACCAGCGCCAGGGCCGCCTCGACCAGACCGAAGCCGACAGCGGCCCGGTACCGCAGCCGCTTGGCGAGCAGCGAACCGACGCCCATCGCGAAGACCATCACCGACAGGACGACGGAGGCCTGCGTGACGGAGTCGCCGATGAGGTAGGAGGCCAGCGCGACCAACTCCAGCTCGTACACCAGACCGCACGCGGCACAGACGAAGACGGCGGTCAGCACCACGAACCGCCCCGTGCGCTGCCGCACGGGCGGCGGTGCCTGGCCCCGGGCGGGCGGGGCGGCGAGGGAGGGGGGCGCTTCGATCACTCCCATAACGCTACGTCACGGCATCATCGCGGTTAGTCACCCACACGGGTGCAAGTGGCGCGCTGTCGGCATACGGACCCCCACCCGGGTGCGGGTCACCACGAGTTGGCCTTCCTGCGGGTAGGCGTGCCAGGTGCGCCACCGCACCTGCCCCTCGTGCCGCTGGGCCAGCATCGCCGTGAAGGCGTGCGGCGAGCCGGGGAACGTACCGGCGAGGCCATGGGGATGGTCGGCGACGAGTGCCAGCAACTCCTGCGCGCGGCCGGCGAAGGAGCCCCGCGAGAGCGTCTCGACGCGGGCGGCGAACTCGTACTCCCACTCCCCGATCCGCTTCGCCACACCCAGCGGCAGCGGGGTGCTGCTGCCGGGCATGCAGGCGACGGTCTCGGAGCATCTGCCCCGCTCCTCCTCCAGGAGGACCTGGTGGGAGGCGCCGAGGAGTCGGAGCTGGAGTGAGGCGCCGGACAGCTCGAGATCGAGCACGGCGAGGGCGGGCAGGGCCTCCCGGTCGAGCGCCCACGCCAGGTCGGCGGCGCGCGTGTCGGTATAGGCGGTGTTGAGCGTCGTGAGCATGGGTCGGCTCCACAAACACGGCTTGACGGATGCACCGGGGGCGTCCCGGCAAACGTTCGGGGGGAGGACTTGGGGATCTCCTTCTCGGGTCCGCGCCAGGTCCGAGGGCTGGAGGTTCTCGACAGCGAGCGAATCATGAACAGCGCATGACTCACAGCGTTTTTACCCAACTTGACGCGGTTTCCATCCCCGCGGGGGCCTGCCGGTTCAACTGTTCAACGAAAACAGGGTGAGTGGACCTACAAACCCGGCAACAGGACGGCGCCCGGCGGGAGTTGATTCCCGTCCGGACGCCATCGGTGTCACGGACCAGCTGCCCCGTGTCAGCTGCCTCCGCATCCGCCCCCGCCGCACGACGAACTCCCGCCGCACGAGGAGCCCCCGCCGCTGCTCCCGCAGGAGGCCCCACCGCCACCCCCGGCCCACCAGCTGTTCCGCGAGCCTCCGGCGGCGGTGCCGTAGCGGGCCCGGCGGCGCCTTCCGCTCCGCCCGCCGGAGACCACGTTCACCAGCACCGCGGCGCCCGCCAGGATCAGCAGAGCGGCGAAGATCATTCCGAACTCCATGCGATTCACCCTCCCCCGTGTCGTTCGTGTGAGGGGGATGCCCACCCGCTCCCCCGGCCCAATCCGAATTGAGGAAGTCCAGAGCTTCCGGCGCGGCCGCGCTCCCCGACCGCGCCGCACCGGACCGCCGCACCGGACCGCCGTACGGGCCACCGTCCGGGGTGCCGTACGGGCCGCTCGCACCCCGGACGGCACCCCGGACAGGAGCGGGACGGGAGGCGGCCGGGTGGCCGGGAGGAGCGAGTGCCGCCGCGGTCCGGAGCCCACTTGAGGAACCCCGGACGTTCGGCCCAGGATGGCCGCCATGAAACGACCGCCGCTCAACCGCCGCCTCGCCGAGTTCGGCACGACGATCTTCGCGGAGATGTCCGCGCTCGCCGTCCGCACCGGTTCGATCAACCTGGGCCAGGGCTTCCCGGACACGGACGGCCCGGAGGAGATCCGGGAGGCGGCGGTCCGCGCCCTGCGCGACGGCCGCGGCAACCAGTACCCGCCCGGGCCCGGCGTCCCCGAGCTGCGTACCGCGATCACCGAGCACCAGCGGCGGCGGTACGGCCTCGTGTACGACCCCGACACGGAGGTCCTGGTCACCGCGGGCGCCACCGAGGCCATCGCCGCGTCGCTGCTCGCGCTGGTCGAGCCGGGGGACGAGGTGATCGCGCTGGAGCCGTACTACGACTCGCACGCCGCCTGCGTCGCCATGGCCGGCGGCACCCGTGTGCCGGTCACCCTGCGCCCGGAGGGCGGGCGGTTCGTCCTGGACCTGGACGAGCTGCGCGCCGCCGTCACGGACCGCACCCGCCTCATCCTGCTCAACACCCCGCACAACCCCACGGGCACCGTCCTCACCCGCGACGAACTCGCCGCCGTCGCCGCGCTGGCCGTCGAGCGCGACCTGCTCGTCGTCACCGACGAGGTGTACGAGCACCTGGTCTTCGACGGTGCCGAGCACCTGCCCATCGCCGCGTTCCCCGGTATGCGCGAGCGGACCGTCACGATCTCCTCGGCGGGGAAGACCTTCTCGTTCACCGGCTGGAAGGTCGGCTGGGTCACCGCCGCACCGGACCTGACCACGGCCGTCCGCTCGGCCAAGCAGTACCTGACGTACGTCTCCGCCGGGCCCTTCCAGTACGCCGTCGCGGAGGCGCTGCGCCTGCCGGAGGCGTACTTCGACGGCCTGCGCGCCGATCTGCGCGCCAAGCGGGACCTGCTCGGCGACGGGCTCGCGAGGGCCGGCTTCGAGGTCTACCGGCCCTCCGGCACGTATTTCGTCACCGCCGACATCCGCCCGCTCGGGGAGGACGACGGCATCGCGTTCTGCCGGGCGCTGCCCGAGCGGTGCGGGGTGGTCGCCATCCCCACGGCGGTCTTCTACGACCACCGCGAGCAGGGGGCGCCCTTCGTCCGGTTCGCGTTCTGCAAGCGCACGGAGGTGCTGGCGGACGCGGTGCAGCGGCTGACGGCGGTGGGCTAGCGCCTCAGGGCGGCGCTGTCACGGCGACACGCGCGCGCCGGGTCCGCTCCGGGCGGCCACCACCCGGGCGGGCGCCCTGCGCTCGCGCCGTCCGCGCGCGCCCCGGAGGGTCGGGGTGAACGATCACGCGCGCCCGGAGGTGCACCCTGTCCGCCGAGACGTCCGCCGAGACCTTCGACCGCACCGGGGCCCGCGCCGGGGCCCGGCCGGTTCCCCGCCGGCGGACCGCCCTGCTCCGGGCCGCGCTGCTCCGGGCGGCGCCCGCGCTGGGGCTGTTCGCCGCCGCCCGGCTCACCGGGATGGCCGTGATGGCGCTGTGGGCGTGGCACATCGACCGCTCGCCGCGCGCCCTGCTGGCGGGCTCCTGGGACTCCGACTGGTACCTGCGGATCGCCGCGCACGGCTACGGCCGGGTCCTGCACTGGCCGGACGGCGCCGTCCAGTCCGACATGGCCTTCTTCCCGCTCTACCCGGGGCTCGTGCGGGCGGTGACGGCCGTCCTGCCGGTGAGCGGCGGTACGGCCGGGCTGCTGGTGTCCTGGACGGCGGCCGGGGCTGCGGCCTGGGGCATCCACCTGGTCGGCGAGCGGCTGCACGGGCGGGCCGTGGCGACCACGCTGGTGCTGCTGTGGGGGCTGCTGCCGCACTCGATCGTGTTGTCCATGGCGTACACCGAGCCGCTGCTGACGGCCTTCGCGGCCTGGTCGCTGTACGCGGTGCTCACCCGGCGCTGGCTGTGGGCGGGCGTGCTGGCGGCGCTCGCCGGGGCTTCGCGGCCCAACGGGGTCGCGGTGGCGGCGGCGGTCGGCGCTGCCGCGGTGTACGAGCTGTACCGGCTCCTCAGGGACCAGCGCCGTACCGACTGGCGGATCTGGGCGGCGGCGGCGACGGCACCGGCCGGCTGGGCGGGCTACCTGCTGTGGGTGGGTTCGCGCACCGGGGACCTGCTGGGCGGGTACTTCGCGGTGCAGGCCGGCTGGACGTCGCGGTTCGACTTCGGGGCGGGCACCGTCCGCTTCGCGCGCACGGTCGCGACCCGGCCCATGGACCTGGGCTTCACGGTGTCGCTGGTGCTGACGGGGGTGGGGGTGCTGCTGTTCGCGCTGCTGGTGCTGGACCGGCCGCCGCTGGTGGTACTGGTCTACACGGCGGTGCTGGTGGTGATCGCGGTGGGCGGGTCGGGATTCTTCGAGTCCAAGCCGCGTTTCCTGCTGCCGGCCTTCCCGCTGCTGCTGCCGCTGGCGTGCGCGCTGCGAAAGGCCCGGCCGCGGGCCGCGATCGTGGTGATCGCGGCCCTGGCCGGGCTCTCGTTCGGCTACGGGACCTATCTGCTGACGCTCGCCACGATGGCGCTGTAGCGCACCGGCGGCACGGGCCCCGCGCACCGCTTCGGGCTCAGGCCCGGGGGCACCCCGGGAGCGCCGGGGGCACGACCGGGGTCAGGCCTCGACGTCGGGGCCCTCGTCGCCCTCGGCCACCAGGCCGAACTGCTCCAGGAGCCACTTGTCGAACTCGATCGAGGCGCGCACCCAGCTGACCGTCGACTGCACGAAGTGCTCCAGGGCCACCCCGGTGCCGATCAGCATCTGCGCCTCGCCGATGAGCCGGACGGTCGCGCCGCCCTGCTCGTCCTCGTGCAGGTGCGTGTAGACCTTGGGCCACAGGGTGCGGCGGTTCCAGTCGTCGATCGTCTCGAGGATCTTCTCCTTGTTCTCGACCGGGTGGGGCCGGTCGTAGAAGGTCCGCACCGAGAAGACCTGCTGGTCGTCCTCGCCCCGGAACATGAAGTACGTGCGGAACTCCTCCCACGGCGCCGCGAGGTCACCCTCGTCGTCGACGACGTACTTGAGCTCCATCTGGTCGAGCAGCTGCTTGACCAGGTCCTGGTCCGGGACGACGGGGCCCGCCGGTCCTGCGGCCTGCTGCGGCTGGGGCTGGCCCCCGAAATTCGGAATCGAGGACGGGTCGATGCTCACCGTGAATTTCCCTTCGTACGATTGCGGCCATCCTCTCCCATCCCGGGCGGGGGCTGGCAAGCCCGGGAACCGGCGATCCGCTGGGAGCTGACAGGATCCGGCCCGCGGCGAGGCCGCAGCGGGACGTGGCGGCCGGGCCGGAACGGGGTGGCCGGGCACGGGGGGTTCACCTCACCGGGCCCACGACCAGGCCGTCGCCGTCCGCGTCCCGGTCCACTCGGACCGTGTCGCCGTCCCTGACCTCGCCCGCCAGGATCTCCCTGGCGAGCCGGTCGCCGATCGCCGTCTGGACCAGGCGGCGCAGCGGGCGCGCGCCGTACGCCGGGTCGTGGCCCTCGGCGGCCAGCCACTCCAGGGCGGCCGGGGTGACGTCCAGGGCGAGCCGGCGTTCGGCCAGCCGCTTGGCCAGGCGGGCGATCTGGAGGTCGGCGATGTGCGCCAGCTGCTCCCGGTCGAGGGCGGAGAAGACCACCAGGTCGTCCAGGCGGTTGAGGAACTCCGGCTTGAAGGAGGCCCGGACCACCTCCAGGACCTGCTCCTTCTTCTGCTCCTCGCTGCTGACCGGATCCATCAGGAAGTGGCTGCCCAGGTTGGAGGTCAGGATCAGGATGGTGTTGCGGAAGTCGACCGTCCGGCCCTGGCCGTCCGTCAGGCGGCCGTCGTCCAGCACCTGGAGCAGGATGTCGAAGACCTCCGGGTGCGCCTTCTCCACCTCGTCCAGGAGCACCACGCTGTACGGGCGGCGGCGCACCGCCTCGGTGAGCTGGCCGCCCTCCTCGTACCCGACGTAGCCGGGAGGAGCTCCCACCAGCCGCGCGACGCTGTGCTTCTCGCCGTACTCACTCATGTCGACCCGGACCATCGCCCGCTCGTCGTCGAAGAGGAAGTCGGCGAGCGCCTTGGCCAGCTCGGTCTTGCCCACACCGGTCGGGCCGAGGAAGAGGAACGAGCCGGTGGGCCGGTCCGGGTCGGCGATGCCCGCGCGGGTGCGCCGGACCGCGTCCGACACCGCCCGTACCGCCTCGGTCTGGCCGATCAGCCGCTTGCCGAGCTCGTCCTCCATGCGCAGCAGCTTCTGCGTCTCGCCCTCCAGCAGGCGGCCGGCCGGGATGCCGGTCCAGGCACCGACGACGTCGGCGATGTCGTCCGCGCCGACCTCCTCCTTGACCATGGTGCTCTTCGCGTCGGCGGTCTTGGCGGCCTCCTGCTCGGCCTCGCTGGCCTCCTCCAGTTCCCGCTCCACGGCCGGGATCTCGCCGTACAGCAGCTTGGCGGCGGTGTCGAAGTCGCCGTCGCGCTGGGCCCGCTCGGCCTGGCCGCGCAGCTCGTCCAGCCTCTCCTTCAGCTCACCGACGCGGTTGAGGCCCTGCTTCTCCTTCTCCCAGCGGGCGGTCAGGCCGCGCAGCTCCTCCTCCTTGTCGGCGAGGTCACGGCGCAGCTTCTCCAGCCGCTGCAGGGAGCCCGGGTCGCTCTCGTTGTTGAGCGCGAGCTCCTCCATGCGCAGGCGGTCCACCGCGCGCTGGAGCTCGTCGATCTCGACGGGCGAGGAGTCGATCTCCATGCGGAGCCGGGAGGCCGCCTCGTCCACGAGGTCGATGGCCTTGTCGGGCAGGAAGCGGGAGGTGATGTACCGGTCGGAGAGCGTCGCGGCGGCCACCAGCGCGGAGTCGGCGATCTGGACCTTGTGGTGGGCCTCGTACCGGCCCTTGAGGCCGCGGAGGATCGCGATGGTGTCCTCGACGCTCGGCTCGGCCACCAGGACCTGCTGGAAGCGGCGCTCCAGGGCCGGGTCCTTCTCGATCCGCTCGCGGTACTCGTCCAGGGTGGTGGCGCCGACCATGCGCAGCTCGCCCCGGGCGAGCATCGGCTTGAGCATGTTGCCGGCGTCCATGGCGGAGTCACCGCCGGCGCCCGCGCCGACGACCGTGTGCAGCTCGTCGATGAAGGTGATGATCTGGCCGTCGCTGGCCTTGATCTCGGACAGGACGGTCTTGAGCCGCTCCTCGAACTCGCCCCGGTACTTGGCGCCGGCCACCATCGCGCCGAGGTCGAGGGCCACCAGGCGCTTGTTCCTCAGGCTCTCGGGGACGTCGCCCTTGACGATGCGCTGGGCGAGTCCCTCCACGACGGCGGTCTTGCCGACGCCGGGCTCACCGATGAGCACCGGGTTGTTCTTGGTGCGGCGTGACAGGACCTGCACGACGCGGCGGATCTCCTGGTCCCGGCCGATGACCGGGTCGAGCTTGCCGTCCCGCGCGGCGGCGGTGAAATCCGTGCCGAACTTCTCCAGGGCCTTGTACTGGCCCTCCGGATCGGGTGTGGTCACCCGGCGTCCTCCCCTTGCCTTCTCGAACACGTCCAGCAGCTCCCTGGCGCCGGCCCCCTGCTGGGCCAGCAGCTCCCCGGCCCGGCCGCCCTTGGCCGCGATGCCGATGAGCAGGTGCTCCGTGGACAGGTACTCGTCGCCCAGCTCCCGGGCCCGCTGCGAGGCGTCGGCGATCACGGCCAGCAGCTCGCGGTTGGGCTGCGGCGGGGCGACGGTGGAGCCGGTGACGCTGGGCTGGGCGGCCAGCAGCCGCTCCACCCCGGACCGGACGGCGGCCTGGTCCGCCTCGACGGCGGCGAGCAGGTCGGTGATGTTCTCGTTGTCCTGGCCCGACAGCAGCGCGAGCAGCAGGTGCGCGGGGGTCAGGTCCGGGTGCCCGTCGGACACCGCACGGCTGGTGGCGGCGTTGAGAGCGTCCCGGCTCTTGTTGGTCAGCTCGGCGTCCACGGCGGGTCTCTCCTCCTCGGCTGCGAATGGCTGATGCCAGTCTTTGACTCATCCAACGTACACAAACTTGAGTCTATTCCACTCAAGGTGGTGGGCGGTAGCCACCCCCGGTAGGTTCCGGCACATGGCCATCGACCCCCGCCACCCCGGCGACTCGTACCTCGCCTTCTGGCGCGAGTACCACATGTGCACCCTGACCACGCCTCGCCCGGACGGCACTCCGCACGTCGTCGCGGTGGGGGTGACCTACGACCCGGAGGGCGGCGAGAAGGGCATCGCCCGGGTGATCACCAACAAGCACAGCCGCAAGGTCGCCAATGTCCTGGCGGCCGGCCCCGAGGGCGCCCGGGTGGCGGTCTGCCAGGTCGACAAGGGGCGCTGGGCGACGCTGGAGGGCGTGGCGAGGGTCCGTACGGAGGCGGAGACGGTCGCCGACGCGGTCGCGCGCTACGCGGAGCGCTACGGGCGCACCCCGTCGCCCAATCCGGACCGGGTGGTCATCGAGATCGCCCTGACCCGGGCGATGGGCCGCGCGTAGGGCGTGGCGGCGGGAGTGGGGGGACGGCGCGGCGTGCCGGGAACCCCGGGCGCACCGGGGCAGCACAACGGCGCCATCGTGTTTCAGGTCCACGATGGCGCCGTTGTGTGGGGGAAGCACCCGAGCGATTTACAACGACGGGGGAACCGCTCAGGCGCTGCGGGGGGTGGCGGTGGTGGTCTCCGGCTCGACGAGCTGGTGATCGCGCTGGTCGAGGTTGACGAAAATCATGCCGTAGCGAATGGCGCAGCGGACGGGCTGCGGGGCCCCTCGGGGGCGGCGAAGGCAGCGGTAGGCGCGGATGTCCTCGTCGTCCCCCCGGGTGATGACGATCGGCTCACCGAAGAGGGTGACCATCAACGAATCGCCACCGTGCGGCACGGCGGTGACGAGATCGATGAAATGCCACCCGGAACGGTAGGCGGACGCCATCTCGCGGCGGAAGCGCGAGTCGTCAGGGACGTTCATGCGCCCGTGACCGCCGGGGCGGCCTCCCACGTGGGTTCACGCCACGCGGTGGGAGCGCTGTCCCACGTGGGCTCACCCGAACCCGGTGCGACGTCCCATGTCGGTTCACGCCAACCGGTGGGGGTGACGTCCCGGGCGGACTCCCCCGCGGCGCGCGGCGCGAAATCCCACGTGGGCTCCCCCGCGACGACACTCCCTGCGGGTTCGCTCTCCCACGTCGGTTCGCCGTTGGTGGCGACAGCGCCGAGAGCAGCCGCGGCGCCAACAGCTATGACGCTAAGTGCACGAACCATCCTGGTCATGGACGATCTCCACCTCTTTTTGTCCTTACCTCCTCCCCCGCGAGTAAGACGATGGCTCACTCCGAACGCTTGCACCAGGCAGGCCAGGCATCATGTTCCTGAAATACAGGACCCTGAGGGGGGTGCAAATGCAGTCGAAGAGGGGCGATACGGACAGAGGGCACAGCCACGGCCAGGACGGTGAGCTGTGCGAAGCGGGGAAGCATCTGTACGCGACGGCTCTGCGGGCCGGCCGGATAGCGCGGTCGGAGGCGGACGGGGCGCCCTGCCTCCTCGAACTCGCCCTGCTGCATCCGGATCCCGACGATGCCCAGTGGCTCCGGCCGATACCTCCGTCCATCGCGCTCAACCAGCTGATACACCCGATCGAGCGCGAGATCCAGGAGCGCAGGCAGCTGGCCATCTCCTTGGCCGACACCTTCGAGCCATTCATGACCATCAAGGCGTCCGTGCCGCCGACCACCCAGGCCGTCAGCGTCCTGGAAGGGCTCGCGCTGATCAACGCCACCCTGGACCGGGTGATGGACGAGTGCACCACGGAGCTGCTCACCATCCAGCCCGGCAGCGGGCGCAAGCCGGAGACCGTCAAGGCGGGGCTGCGCCGGGTCGAGCCGCTGCTCGGCCGGGGGGTGCGCATGCGGACGCTGTACCAGCACACCGCGCGCCACCACTCCGCCACCATGGCCTACGTGGAGCGCATCGCCCCCTACGGCCTGGAGGTCCGCACCCTTGAGGAGATCATCGACCGGCTGATCATCGTCGACCGGAAGGTGGCCTTCGTACCGGCCCGCCGGGACCGCCAGGTGGCCCTGGAGCTGCGCCACGAGGGGCTGGTGCAGTACCTGGTCGGCGTCTTCGACCAGTTCTGGCTGCGCGGCATCCCGTGGGAGGACGAGGTCTGTTACGCGCCCGCCCTCAACGGCGTCAGCGGCGTCCAGCGGTCCATCGCCCGGCTCCTGGTCGAGGGCCATGTGGACGAGGCCATCGCCCGCCGCCTGGGGATGAACGTACGGACGTGCCGGGCGCACATCGCCAAGCTCGCCTCCGCGCTGGGCAGCGGCAGCCGCGCCCAACTCGGCTACCTGATCGCCCAGTCGGGCATCCTGGAGCAGGACCACTGAGCTCCCGCCGGCCGCCCGCGCGGCTGCCCGGCGGGGGTCCCGGAACGGCGTGAGGCCCTCCCCGGACGACGGGAACGCCGTACGGGAAGGGCCTCACGGAAGGGTCACTCGCCGCGCTTGGGGGGACGCCACACCACCAGGGCGCTCGCCTGCTGCACGTCCTGGTAGGGCACCAGGTCGCGCCGGTAGGAGGCGTGCACCTGGGCCTCGCGCTGCCGGATCGCCGCCGCCGCGCCCTCCACGGCCGCGGTGAGCTCCGCGACCCGGGACTGCAACGCCGCGACCTGGTTCTCCAGCTCGATGATCCGCTTGATACCGGCCAGATTGATGCCCTCGTCCTGCGACAACTGCTGCACCTGCCGGAGCAGTTCGATGTCGCGGGCCGAGTAGCGCCGGCCCCGTCCGGCCGTGCGGTCCGGGGAGACCAGGCCGAGCCGGTCGTACTGGCGCAGCGTCTGCGGGTGCAGCCCGCTGAGCTGGGCCGCCACCGAGATGACGTACACCGGCGTCTCGTCGGTCAACTCGTACGGATTGCGGCGGCGTCCGTCCATCTCAAGCCCCCTTCGCAGCCTGGAACAGCTCCGCCCGCGGGTCCTCGCCCGCGGTCGCCTCACGGTAGGTCTCCAGCGCCTCACGCGCCTTGTCGCCGAGCTCCCCGGGCACCGCCACCTCGACGGTCACCAGCAGGTCGCCGCGGGTGCCGTCCTTGCGGACCGCGCCCTTGCCCCGCGCGCGCATGGTCCGCCCGTTGGGCGTGCCCGCCGGGATCTTCAGCGTGACCGGGGGCCCGCCCAGGGTGGGCACCCGGATCTCGCCGCCCAGCGCCGCCTCGGTGAACGAGACCGGCACGGTGACGGTCAGGTTGTCGCCCTTGCGGCCGAACACCGGGTGGGAGTCGACGTTCACCACGACGTACAGGTCACCGGCCGGGCCGCCCCGCTCGCCCGGCGCGCCCTTGCCGCGCAGCCGGATCCGCTGCTTGTCGGAGACGCCCGCCGGGATGCGGACCTGCATGGTGCGCGACGACTTGGCCCGGCCGCTGCCCCGGCAGACGTCACAGGGGTCCTGGGCGATGAGCCCGCGGCCCTTGCAGTCCACGCACGGGTCGGTCAGCGAGAAGGAGCCGCTGCCGCCGCGCGACACCTGTCCGGTGCCGACGCAGGTCGGGCACACCCGCGGGGTGCCGTTCTTGTCGCCGGTGCCCGAGCACGCCTTGCACGGCTGCTGGCTGGACATCCGCAACGGGACCGTGGCCCCCTCCACCGCCTCGGTGAAGCTGAGCGTCACCTCGGACTCGACGTCCTGGCCCCGGCGCGGCTGGGTGCGCGGACCCGCGCCGCCCCGGCCGCCGAACAGGCCGCCGAACACGTCCCCGAGTCCGCCGCCGAAACCACCGGCGCCCTGGCCGCCGCCCTGGGCACCGCCGAAGAGGTCGCCCAGGTCGAAGTTGAACGTGCCGCCCGCGCCGCCCGGGCCCGGGCGGAACCCGCCGTTGCCGAAGAGCGCGCGCGCCTCGTCGTACTCCTTGCGCTTCTTGGGGTCACCGAGGATGTCGTTGGCCTCGGAGATCTCCTTGAACCGCGCCTCGGCACCGGTGTCGCCCTTGTTGGCGTCCGGGTGGAACTCGCGGGCGAGCTTCCGGTACGCCTTCTTGATCTCCGCCTCGGTCGCGTCCTTGGGGACGCCGAGAACCTTGTAGTAGTCCTTCTCCACGAAGTCCTTCGTGCTCATCGACGTCCCTCCTCTCGGACGATCTCCCGAACGGTCCCGGTGCCCGGCGCCCACGACCCTGGGGGGACCTCCGTGACACGCAGGACCGTGCGGATCGCGATGAACGGCGTCACCGG
>NZ_JBFAGV010000015.1:0-152558 GCF_040653855.1 Streptomyces sp. NPDC050856
CCGGTCCGGGAGCAACGGCTCGATCCGCGCCCACTGCGCATCAGTCAACGGCACACCCGGACCAACGACCGACTGATCCAAACGAAACTGCCTAGGCCCGGGCCGGGACGCGACGACGTGCGGAGGCGGCCCGGCGGCGCCCGGGGCCGCGCCGGGCGGGCGGCCCCCGGGGTGGCGCGGAACGGTCGCGGCGCAGGTGGGAGGGGGGCCGGCCGGTGGCGCGGCGCGGGTACCGGGGGGCGGTTTTGACCCGGGTGGGGGAGCGCGCGTATTCTTCTGGTTCGTTATGCGTATTGGCTTGCTCGTTCTCACGTGAGAGGCCGTTACGCCGGTCCACCGGGCCGATGACCAGCGACTGGCACTCGGGTTGCGTCCCCGCCGTGCCGTCAAGGCTGTCGTGATCGTCCGGGTGGCCTTGTCAGGACCCACTCACTGAAGAAGCGAAGGCTACGACCGTGCGTACGTACAGCCCCAAGCCCGGCGATGTGACGCGCCAGTGGCACATCATCGACGCGCAGGACATCGTCCTGGGCCGTCTGGCGACCACCGCCGCCACCCTTCTGCGGGGCAAGCACAAGCCGATCTATGCGCCGCACGTTGACGCTGGTGACTTCGTCATCATCATCAACGCGGAGAAGGTGCACCTGTCCGGCAACAAGCGCACCCAGAAGATGGCGTACCGCCACTCCGGCTACCCGGGTGGTCTGCGTTCCGTCCGTTACGACGAGCTGCTCGCCAAGAGCCCCGAGAAGGCCGTGGAGAAGGCCATCAAGGGCATGCTCCCGAAGAACACCCTGGGCCGTCAGATGCTCTCGAAGCTGAAGGTCTACGCGGGCGAGAACCACCCGCACGCTGCCCAGCAGCCGGTTCCGTTCGAGATCACCCAGGTCGCGCAGTAAGTCCGGCCACCCCCTAAGACGAAAAGAATCTGAGGAGCATCGTGGCCGAGACCACTGTTGAAACCCCCGTCGAGGGCGAAGAGGAGACCTACGCGGAGGTCACGACCTTCGAGTCCGAGGTCCCCGTGGAGGGTGAGTACACCTCCGAGTCCCTCGCGTCCCGCTTCGGCGACCCCCAGCCGGCCGCCGGCCTGGGCCGCCGCAAGAACGCCATCGCCCGCGTCCGGATCGTTCCGGGCACCGGCAAGTGGAAGATCAACGGTCGCACCCTTGAGGACTACTTCCCCAACAAGGTGCACCAGCAGGAAGTCAACGAGCCCTTCAAGGTGCTCGAGCTCGAGGGCCGCTACGACGTCATCGCCCGCATCTCGGGTGGCGGCGTCTCCGGCCAGGCCGGCGCCCTGCGCCTGGGCGTGGCCCGCGCGCTGAACGAGGCGGACGTGGACAACAACCGCGGCGCCCTGAAGAAGGCGGGCTTCCTCAGCCGCGACGACCGCGCCGTCGAGCGTAAGAAGGCCGGTCTGAAGAAGGCCCGTAAGGCCCCGCAGTACAGCAAGCGTTAATCGCCTGCTCGGTCTGCTTCGTACGTACGCCCCGGCGGCACCTCTGTGCTGCCGGGGCGTCCGTCTTTCCATGACCTCGGGCGTATGCGTATAAACGGGCATCAGCGCGCTCAGAGGCTTGCATTTCTCGGAGTATTTCGGAGGACAGCTGTGGGACGACTCTTCGGCACGGACGGTGTGCGCGGTGTCGCCAACGCGGATCTGACGGCGGAGCTCGCGCTCGGTCTGTCGGTCGCGGCGGCGCACGTGCTCGCCGAGGCGGGGACCTTCGAGGGACATCGGCCGACCGCCGTGGTCGGGCGGGACCCGCGTGCGTCGGGAGAGTTCCTGGAGGCCGCGGTCGTGGCCGGCCTCGCCAGCGCGGGCGTGGACGTGCTGCGCGTCGGCGTGCTGCCGACCCCGGCCGTGGCGTTCCTCACCGGCGCGCTCGGTGCCGACCTGGGCGTGATGCTCTCCGCGAGCCACAACGCCATGCCGGACAACGGCGTCAAGTTCTTCGCGCGCGGTGGCCACAAGCTGGCCGACGAGCTGGAGGACCGGATCGAGGCCGTGTACGACCAGCACCGCACCGGTGAGCCGTGGGACCGGCCGACCGGCGCCGGCGTCGGCCGGGTGGCCGACTACCAGGAGGGCTTCGACCAGTACGTCGCCCACCTGCTGAGCGTCCTGCCGAACCGGCTCGACGGGCTCAAGGTCGTCCTGGACGAGGCGCACGGCGCCGCCTCCGGGGTCTCCCCGGCCGCGTTCCAGCAGGCCGGTGCCGAGGTCGTCACCATCGGCGCCACCCCGGACGGGCTGAACATCAACGACGGCTGCGGCTCCACGCACCTGGAGATGCTCAAGGCCGCCGTCCTGGAGCACGGCGCGGACCTCGGCATCGCCCACGACGGCGACGCCGACCGCTGCCTGGCCGTGGACCACACCGGTACGGAGGTCGACGGCGACCAGATCCTCGCCGTGCTGGCCCTGGCGATGCGCGAGGCCGGGACGCTGCGCGGTGACACCGTTGTCGCCACCGTCATGTCCAACCTGGGCTTCAAGCTGGCCATGGAGCGCGAGGGGCTGCGGCTGGTGCAGACGGCCGTCGGCGACCGGTACGTCCTGGAGTCGATGAAGGAGCACGACTACGCGCTCGGCGGCGAGCAGTCCGGGCACGTGATCGTGCTGGACCACGCCACCACCGGTGACGGCACCCTGACCGGCCTGCTGCTGGCGGCACGGGTCGCGGCCACCGGGCGCACGCTGGCCGACCTGGCCGGGGTGATGGAGCGGCTGCCGCAGGTCCTCATCAACGTCAAGAACGTCGACAGGTCCCGGGTGAAGACCTCCGCGGAGCTGGGCACCGCCGTCGCGGAGGCGGAGCGCGCCCTGGGCTCCACCGGCCGGGTGCTGCTGCGCCCGTCGGGCACCGAGCCGCTGGTCCGGGTCATGGTCGAGGCCGCCGACATCGAGCAGGCCCGCTCGGTCGCCGGGCAGCTCGCCGACGTCGTCAAGTCGGCCCTGGGCTGATCCCCGCACACCGAAGGGGCACCCCGCCGGTCGGGCGGGGTGCCCCTTCGGTGTGTGCCGGCCCTCTCAGACGGTTTGCCCGCGGGTCTCCCGCTCGCGCTGCCGCGCCCAGAAGAACTTCTGCGCCACCAGCGTCAGCGTCCCGGCGAGCACGATCGCCAGTAGGTTCAGCAGCAGCTGCTCCACGGAGCCCTTCGTCTGGCCGAGGTCGCCGTAGCCGAGCGCCACGGCGGCGTTGGCGGCGGCCGGGACGGTGGTGACCGAGATGGCGACGCCGACCAGCGCGCCGGACTTCGCCGAGGTCAGCGAGAGGGTGCCGGCGGCGCCCGCGAGCAGGCCGACGACGAAGGAGAACCAGTCCGGCGCGTAGACGAAGCCGGTGTTGGGGCGCTCCGCCCGCAGCCGGTCCTCGGTGAACAGGCCCGCCGCGTCCATCCCCAGGCTGAACAGCACGGTCAGTGCCATCGCCACCGCGAACCCGGCCACCAGCGCGATCAGCGACCGCCCGGCCAGCCGGGGGCGGCGCCGTACCAGCGCCGTGCAGATGCCCGCCAGCGGGCCGAACTCCGGGCCCACCGCCATCGCGCCCACGATCAGGATGGCGTTGTCCAGCACCACACCGCACGCCGCGATCATCGTGGCCAGCGTCAGGAACGCCACATAGGTGACGCTCAGCGTCGACTCCTCGTGGGTGGCCTCCGTGAGCTGGTCCCACAGCACCGCGTCGGCGCCCTCGCCGGGAGCTGCCCGCTCCGCCTTGTCGGCGTGCCGGGAGAGCGTCAGGCCGACGTCGTCCACGGCGATCGAGCCGGTCTCGTGGATGCCCAGCGCGCACAGGTCCGCGAGCAGCTCGTCGCCCGCCTCCCGCGCCACGTCGCACAGCACCAGGTCGCCGGCCGGGTCACGGGCCGCGCCGGGGAGGACGGCGAGGTGGGTGGTCCCGACGGTCCTCTCGATGGCGCGCACGACGTCGTCGGTGCGGTCGGGCGGAACGATCAGACGCAGGTGCAGCACGGCGGGCGCTTCCTTCGGACTCGGACCTCAGAGCTTGCGGAGGGAGAGGCGCTGGACCTTGTGGTCCGGTCCCTTGCGCACGACGAGGGTCGCGCGGCCCCGGGTCGGTGCCACATTCTCCAGGAGGTTCACCCGGTTGATGGTCCGCCAGGTGGTGCGGGCGTAGTCGAGTGCCTCCTCCTCGGTGACCTGGGTGTACTTGCGGAAGTACGAGGAGGGGTCCTGGAAGGCCGTGGCGCGCAGCTTGCGGAAACGATTCAGGTACCAGGACTCGATGTCCTCGGTACGGGCGTCGACATAGACCGAGAAGTCGAAGTAGTCCGCGAGGGCGACCCGGGTGCGGCCGTCCTTGCCCGGCAGCGCGGGCTGGAGGACGTTGAGGCCCTCGACGATGAGGATGTCGGGGCGGCGGACCGTCAGCCGCCGGCCGGGCACGATGTCGTAGATGAGGTGGGAGTAGACGGGGGCGGTGACCTCGTCCTTGCCCGCCTTGATGTCGGCGACGAACCGGGTCAGGGCCCGCCGGTCGTAGGACTCGGGGAAGCCCTTCCTGGAGATCAGGCCGCGCTCCTTGAGCTCCTTCATGGGCAGCAGGAAACCGTCGGTGGTGACCAGCTCGACGCGCGGGTGCTCCGGCCAGCGGGCGAGGAGCGCCTGGAGGAGGCGGGCGACCGTCGACTTGCCGACGGCCACCGACCCGGCGACCCCTATGACGAACGGGGTGCCGCGCTGGGCGCCCTTCTCGCCGAGGAACGTGTTGAGCGCGCCGCGCAGGCTGGCGGTGGCTCCCACGTACAGGTTGAGCAGCCGGGACAGCGGCAAGTAGATGTCACGGACCTCGTCGAGGTCGATGACGTCGCCCAGCCCGCGCAGCCTCTCGACCTCCTCGGCGGTCAGCGGCAGCGGCGTCTTGTCCCGCAGCGCACTCCACTCGGCGCGGGTGAGGTCCACGTACGGCGTGGCCTCCGCCCGGCGGGGGGTGGTGCCGTGGCTGCTGAGAGGCGGCGAGGTGATCACCTGGCCATTGTCGGGGGTGCGGGCGCCCGGTGGGGGGTGGGCTCGGTCACGGTGCGCCCCCGGCCGGCGGTGGCGGGCCGGTGCCACGGTGGCGCACCGGGCCCACGGCCCACGGCCCGCCGTCCGCCGCCCGCCGCCCGCCCCGGGACGGGGCCGTGGCGGGCGGGATCCCGGGGGGCGGCCCTCCGCGTATCGCGGTGGCGGCGGTCGTAGGCTGCTGGCCATGTGCGGAATCGTGGGTTACGTCGGCGGGCAGTCGGCGCTTGATGTGGTGATCGCCGGGCTCAAGCGGCTCGAGTACCGGGGCTACGACTCGGCCGGTGTCGCGGTGCTCGCCGACGGCGGGCTGGCCGCGGCGAAGAAGGCGGGCAAGCTCGTCAACCTGGAGAAGGAGCTGGTCGGACGGCCGCTGCCGGCCGGGTCGACGGGCATCGGGCACACCCGGTGGGCGACGCACGGCGGCCCCACCGACGCCAACGCCCATCCGCACCTGGACAACGCCGGCCGGGTCGCCGTCGTCCACAACGGCATCATCGAGAACTTCGCGGCGCTCCGGGCCGAGCTGGCCGGGCGCGGGCACGACCTGGCGTCCGAGACGGACACCGAGGTGGTCGCGCACCTGCTGGCCGAGGCGCACTCGTCGGTGGCCGACCTCGCCGAGGCGATGCGCCAGGTGTGCCGGCGGCTGGAGGGGGCGTTCACGCTGGTCGCGGTGCACGCCGACGAGCCCGACGTGGTGGTCGGCGCGCGGCGCAACTCCCCGCTGGTGGTGGGTGTCGGCGAGGGCGAGTCCTTCCTCGCCTCGGACGTGGCCGCGTTCATCGCCCACACGCGGTCCGCCATCGAACTCGGCCAGGACCAGGTGGTGGAGCTCCGCCGGGACGGCGTGACGGTCACCGACTTCGACGGGGCGCCCGCCGACGTGCGGTCGTACCACATCGACTGGGACGCGTCGGCGGCCGAGAAGGGGGGCTACGACTACTTCATGCTCAAGGAGATCGCCGAGCAGCCCAAGGCGGTCGCCGACACGCTGCTGGGACGCGTCGACGCCGCCGGTTCGCTGACGCTGGACGAGATCCGCATCCCCGACGCGGTGCTGCGCGAGGCCGACAAGGTGGTCGTCGTGGCGTGCGGGACCGCCTTCCACGCGGGGATGATCGCCAAGTACGCCATCGAGCACTGGACCCGCATCCCGTGCGAGGTGGAGCTGGCGAGCGAGTTCCGCTACCGGGACCCGATCCTGGACCAGCGGACGCTGGTGATCGCGATCTCCCAGTCCGGCGAGACCATGGACACCCTGATGGCGCTGCGGCACGCCCGTGAGCAGGGCGCCCGCGTGCTGGCCGTCTGCAACACCAACGGTTCGACGATCCCGCGCGAGTCGGACGCGGTGCTGTACACCCACGCCGGGCCGGAGGTGGCCGTCGCCTCCACCAAGGCGTTCCTGACCCAGCTCGTCGCCTGCTACCTCCTCGCGCTGTACCTGGGCCAGGTGCGCGGCACCAAGTGGGGCGACGAGATCCGGGCCGTCGTCCGCGACCTGGCCGGGATCGCCGACGACGTCGAGCGGGTGCTGGCCACCATGGAGCCGGTGCGCGAGCTGGCGCGTTCGCTGGCGGACAAGGACACCGTGCTGTTCCTGGGCCGGCACGTGGGCTACCCGGTGGCGCTGGAGGGCGCGCTGAAGCTCAAGGAACTCGCGTACATGCACGCCGAGGGCTTCGCCGCCGGTGAGCTCAAGCACGGCCCGATCGCCCTGATCGAGCAGGACCTGCCGGTGGTCGTCGTGGTGCCGTCGCCCCGCGGCCGGTCGGTGCTGCACGACAAGATCGTCTCCAACATCCAGGAGATCCGCGCCCGCGGCGCCCGGACCATCGTGATCGCGGAGGAGGGCGACGAGGCGGTCGTCCCGTACGCGGACCACCTCGTCCGCGTCCCGGTGACCCCGGTGCTGCTCCAGCCGCTGGTGTCGACCGTGCCGCTCCAGGTGTTCGCGTGCGAGCTGGCGACGGCCCGCGGCAACGAGGTGGACCAGCCGCGCAACCTGGCCAAGTCCGTGACGGTGGAGTGAACGATGATCATCGGGGTGGGGATCGACGTCGCCGAGATCGACCGGTTCGCGGCGGCGCTGGAGCGGACACCGCAGATGGCGGAGCGGCTGTTCGTGGCACGGGAGTTGCTGCTGCCCAGCGGGGAACGGCGGGGGATCGCCTCGCTGGCGGCACGGTTCGCCGCCAAGGAGGCCGTCGCCAAGGCGCTCGGCGCGCCCGCCGGGCTGCACTGGACGGACGCCGAGGTGTGCGTCGAGGACAGCGGGCAGCCCCGGTTGCGGGTGCGCGGAACGGTCGCGGCCCGGGCCGCGGAACTGGGGGTGCGGCACTGGCACGTGTCCCTCAGCCATGACGCGGGGGTGGCGTCGGCGGTGGTGATCGCGGAGGGTTGAGCCCATGCGTACCGCTTACCGTGTGGAGACCGTACGGGCCGCCGAGGCCGAGTCGATGGCGCGACTTCCCGAGGGCGCGCTGATGGGGCGGGCCGCGGCCGGACTGGCCGCCGCCTGCGCCGGGTTGCTGGACCGGGTGTACGGCGCCCGGGTGGTGCTGCTGGTGGGCAGCGGTGACAACGGCGGCGACGCGCTGTACGCGGGCGCCCGGCTGGCCCGGCGCGGGGCGGGCGTGTCGGCGGTGCTGCTCGGCTCACGCGCCCACCGGGCCGGGCTGGCCGCGCTGACCGGGGCCGGGGGCCGGGTGGCCGGCGACCCGTACGCCGCCCTGGCCGGTGCCGACCTGGTCGTGGACGGCATCACCGGGATCGGCGGACGCGGCGGGCTGCGGCCCGAGGCGGCGGCGCTGGTCCGGGCGGCACGCGCGACGGACGCGGTGCTGGTCGCGGTCGACCTGCCGAGCGGGGTCGACGCGGACACCGGGGAAGTGGCCGGCGAGGCGGTACGGGCCGATGCCACGGTGACGTTCGGGGCGTACAAGCCGGGACTGCTGGTCGACCCGGGGCGGGAGCACGCGGGCGCGGTGCGGCTGGTGGACATCGGGCTGGCCCTGCCGCCCGTGCCCGACCTGGAGGCCCCGCAACACGCCGACGTGGCCCGGTGGTTGCCGGTACCGGCCGCCGAGAGCGACAAGTACCGGCGGGGTGTCGTCGGCGTGGTCGCCGGGTCGGCGCGCTACCCGGGCGCGGCGGTCCTCGCGGTGTCCGGAGCCCTGCGGGGCGGCGCGGGCGCCGTGCGGTACGTCGGACCGGCGGGCGAGGCGGTGCTGGCCCGCCACCCCGAGACCCTGGTGCACGCCGGGCCGCCGGGCAGGGCGGGGCGGGTCCAGGCGTGGGTGATCGGCCCCGGCCTGAACGACACACCGGGCGCCGAGGAGGTGCTGGACGCGGACGTGCCGGTCCTGGTGGACGCCGACGGGCTGCGCCTGCTGGACCCGGCCGCGGTCCGCGCCCGGCCCGCCCCGACGCTCCTCACCCCGCACGCCGGGGAGGCCGCGGCGCTGCTGGGCACCCGGCGCGAGGACGTGGAGTCGCGCCGGCTGGAGGCGGTGCGGGAACTCGCGGGGCGCTGGGGCGCGACGGTGCTGCTCAAGGGCTCCACCACGCTGGTGGCCGGCCCCTCGTCCGACACCCCGGTACGGGTCAACCCGACCGGCACCCCCTGGCTGGCCACCGCCGGCAGCGGTGATGTCCTGTCCGGCCTGGCGGGCTCCCTGCTCGCCGCGGGCCTGCCCCCGCGCGACGCGGCGTCGGCCGCGGCCTACCTCCACGGCCTCGCCGCCCGCCGCGCGGCCCGGGGTGCCCCGGTCACCGCGTACGACGTCGCCGACGCCCTCCCGGGGGCGTGGCGGGACGTGGCCGGGCCGGCCGGGCCGGATGCCCCGGGTCCGGCCGCGTGATCGGGGCGACAGCCACGGAAGGCCGGGGCGGCGTGCGCACCTGAGAGACTGGGCGCGATGAGTGAGACACCGCAGCCCCTCCGCGCCCGCGCCGAGATCGACCTCGGCGCCCTGCGCGCCAACGTCCGCGCGCTGCGCGCCCGCGTCGCGCCCCACGCCCAGGTCATGGCCGTGGTCAAGGCCGACGCGTACGGCCACGGCGCCGTGCCCTGCGCGCGTGCCGCGCTGGAGGCCGGCGCCACCTGGCTGGGCACCGCCACGCCCCACGAGGCGCTCGCGCTGCGCGCCGCCGGCATCGACGCCCCTCTCCTGTGCTGGCTGTGGACGCCCGGCGACCCCTGGCGGCAGGGCATCGAGGCCGGACTCGACATGTCGGTGAGCGGCCGGTGGGCACTGGACGAGGTCATCGGCGCGGCCCGGGAGAGCGGCGGCACCGCGCGCGTCCAGCTCAAGGCCGACACCGGCCTCGGCCGCAACGGCTGCCCGCCCGCCGACTGGCCCCGCCTGGTCGGCGAGGCCCTGAAGGCCCAGGCCGACGGGCTGGTCAGGATCACCGGCGTCTGGTCGCACCTCGCCTGCGCCGACGAGCCCGGCCACCCCTCGATCGCCGCCCAGCTCGAGGCGTTCCAGGAGATGCTGGGGTACGCCGAGCGGGCGGGCGCCGAGCCGGAGGTACGCCACCTGGCCAACTCCCCGGCCACCCTCACCCTTCCCGAGACGTACTTCGACCTGGTACGGACGGGTGTCGCCATGTACGGCATCTCGCCCAGTCCCGAGATCGGCACGCCCGCCGACTTCGGCCTGCGGCCGGTCATGCGGCTCTCCGGCAGCGTCGCGCTGGTCAAGCGCGCTCCGGCCGGACACGGCGTCAGTTACGGGCACCACTACGTCACCTCGCGCGACACCACCCTGGGCCTGGTCCCGCTGGGGTACGCGGACGGTGTGCCGCGCCACGCCTCCGGCCGCGGCCCGGTGCTGGTCGGCGGCAGGGTGCGGACGGTGGCCGGCCGGGTCGCGATGGACCAGTTCGTGGTCGACCTGGAGGGCGACGAGCTCGAACCGGGCGCCGAGGCGGTGCTGTTCGGGCCGGGCGACGAGGGCGAGCCGACCGCCGAGGACTGGGCGCGCGCCGCGGACACGATCGCCTACGAGATCGTGACCCGCGTCGGATCGCGGGTACCACGCGTCTATAGGAACGCGTAGGAGCCCGCGGGGGCGCGGAGGAACGCCGACAGGGCGCCGGGCACGCGCGGGAGCGCGGACGGCAGCGAGCAACCTCAGGAGTCGACGTGAGCGAGACCAGCACGGGGGAGGCGGCGGAGGTGGTGGCCCACGTCGTCGCGGAGGCCGCGGCGGGCAACTGGCGCCGCGCGGGTCTGGCGGGGGCCGCGCTCGGCGTGATCGCGGCCGGCGCGGCGGCGGGGGTGGCCGTGGAGCGGCTGACCGTCGGGCGCGGTATGCGCCGCAAGGCCCGGCTCGCCCTGGACGCGGCCGGACCCTACGGCGCCCTGCGCGGCACCCCCGGCAAGGCGTACGCCGACGACGGCACCGAGCTGTACTACGAGACCGACGAGTGCGAACCGGACACCTCGGCGTCCCGCCGGCGCCGCCTGTTCGGACGCCGCACCCCGGCGCCGGTCACCGTCGTCTTCAGCCACGGCTACTGCCTCAACCAGGACTCCTGGCACTTCCAGCGCGCCGCGCTGCGCGGCCTGGTCCGCACCGTGCACTGGGACCAGCGCAGCCACGGCCGCTCGGGCCGCGGCGTCGCCCAGGGCGGACCGGACGGGGTGCCGGTCTCGATCGACCAGCTCGGCCGCGACCTGAAGGCCGTGATCGACGCGGCGGCCCCCGAGGGGCCCCTGGTCCTGGTCGGGCACTCGATGGGCGGCATGACGGTGATGGCGCTGGCCGAGCAGTACCCGGAGCTGGTCCGCCGCCGGGTCGCCGGCGTCGCCTTCGTCGGCACGTCCTGCGGCAGGCTCGGCGAGGTCAACTACGGCCTGCCGGTCGCCGGGGTGAACGCGATACGGCGCGTCCTGCCCGGCGTGCTGCGGGCGCTCGGCTCCCAGACGGAGCTGGTCGAGCGCGGCCGGCGGGCCACGGCCGACCTCTTCGCCGGCATCGTCAAGCGCTACTCGTTCAGCTCGGGGGAGGTCGACCCGGCGGTCGCCCGGTTCGCCGAGCGGATGATCGAGGGCACCCCCATCGACGTGGTCGCCGAGTTCTACCCGGCGTTCAGCGAGCACGACAAGGCCGACGCCCTGGGGGTCTTCGCCGGACTGCCGGTACTGGCGCTGGCCGGCGACCAGGACCTGGTCACGCCGAGCTCGCACACCGAGGCCATCGCCCGCCTGCTTCCGGGCGCCGAACTGGTCATCGTCCCGGACGGCGGCCACCTGGTGATGTTGGAGCACCCGGACACGGTCTCCGACCGGCTCGCGGACCTGCTGGTGCGCGTCGGGGCGGTGCGCGCAGCGGCTAACGTTGGCACGTATGGAAGCACCGCACAGCCAGGCCGCTGAGACCGCACGGAACGCGGCCCGTCTCACCCTCCACTCGCCCGACGAGATGCGGGAGCTGGGCCGCACGCTCGCCCGGCTGCTGCGCCCCGGCGACCTGGTGATGCTCACCGGGGAACTCGGCGCGGGCAAGACCACCCTGACCCGGGGGCTCGGCGAAGGACTCGGCGTACGCGGGGCGGTGACCTCCCCGACCTTCGTGATCGCCCGCGTCCACCCCTCGCTGACCGGCGGCCCCGCCCTCGTGCACGTCGACGCCTACCGGCTGGGTGGCGGCCTGGACGAGATGGAGGACCTGGACCTCGATGTCTCGCTGCCCGACTCGGTGGTGGTCGTCGAGTGGGGCGAGGGCAAGGTCGAGGACCTGTCGGAGGACCGGCTGCACGTGGTCATCGACCGGGTGGTCGGGTCGACCGACGACGACCGGCGGGTGGTGACGCTGACCGGCGTCGGCGCGCGCTGGGCGGACGTGGACCTGCCCTCGCGGTGACGCGGGCCGGGGCCGCCGTACTTTCCGACAAGACGTCGGCATGATGTTGCGCCGTACCTCCGATGCGTGGTCCCATGGGTACCAGATCTGGTTAGGTCTACCTAACCAGCCTGCCCCCGGAGCCTCAGGAGGCAACATGCCGACGCCGAAGCACGATGTGCCGATGCGCGACCTGCTGGCGTCGTGCGCGGCGGCCAGCGCCGTCTCCACGCCGCCGGAAACCGCCTCGGCCGCCGAGGACCGCCAGGACGCACAGGACTCCCGGCACTCCGAGGACGCCCCTGGCCGCCACGGCGCGCCCCGGCCGCGCGACGAGCGCCCCGAGGCGGCGTAGCCGCACCGCGCCGGCCGGGGCTCCGGCACCGGGCCGGCCGGGTGGACCCTTGTTGCCGGGGAGTCCCGGCACCACGCCGGGGAGTTCCGGCACCGGGCCGGGCAGTTCCGGCACCGGGCCGGGCAGTTCCGGCACCGCGCCGCCACGCGGTGGCTACGGGACGACGACGACCTTCGAGTTGACCGTCGCGAACAGCCACATCGCGTCGCCGTCCGCGCGCTTCATCCGGATGCCGCCGGTCTTGCGCGCGGGATCCGGAGTGGGCAGCGTGCCGTTCACCGCCGCGCTGAAGCCGATCGTCACCCCGCCGACGTTCGCGAACCGCACCACGTGCTCGATCTGCACCCCGTCCGACCCGGCCACGGTGCTGGAACGGGACGTCACCGCGTAGGTGCCCGGGGGCGGGTTCACCGTGCTCGGCATCACCGCGAAGGTGCGCGTCACCTTGTCCTTCGCGCCCACCAGCCACACCCGCCGCTCGCTCAGCGCGTACACCACCCGCACGCCCTTGCCCGAGCTCTCCGGGAGGGCCAGCGCGCTGCGGCCCGGCTGCCGGGGGCCGCCCGGGGCGGGCACCGAGGGGGAGGCGGCCGGCGCCTTGGCCTTCGCCGAAAGGTCGGCGGGCGCGGTGGCCGACGCCTGATAGGCGAGGAAGCCGACCGCGACGACCGCCGCCGCGGTGAGCCCGGCCACGAATCCCGAGCTGCTCCTTGCCACGCTGTCACCTCTCCTGCCGAACGTATCGGTGTGACGGTAGCAGCAGCGCATGGTACGGATGGGGCGCCGTGCCCGCCGCCGCGGAGCCGTACGCTGTTCGCGTGCTCTTGCTCGCCATGGATACCGCCACCCCCGCCGTCACCGTCGCCCTCCACGACGGGGACCGCCTCGTCGCCGAGTCCGGCCAGGTCGACGCCCGCCGGCACGGGGAACTCCTGCTGCCCGCCGTCGACCGGGTGCTGAAGCGGGCCGGTCTGGAACTCGACACCGTCACCGGCATCGTCGTGGGCGTCGGGCCCGGTCCCTACACCGGGCTGCGCGTCGGTCTGGTGACGGCCGCGACCTTCGCCTCTGCCCTCGGTGTCCCGGTGCACGGCGTGTGCACGCTGGACGGCCTCGCCTACGCCTCCGGGATCGACGAGCCGTTCGTCGTCGCCACCGACGCGCGCCGCAAGGAGGTCTACTGGGCCCGGTACGACGACCGCCGTACCCGCGTGGGCGACCCCGCGGTCGACCGGCCCGCCGACATCGCCGAGCGGGTGGCCCGACTGCCCGCCGTCGGAGCCGGCGCCCGGCTGTACGGCGAGTTCTTCGCCGACGCCCGTGACCCCGAGCACCAGTCGGCCGGAGCGCTCGCCGCCCTGGCCGCCGAGCGGCTGGCGGCCGGTGAGGCCCTGCTGGAGCCTCGGCCGCTGTACCTGCGCCGCCCCGACGCCCAGGTCCCCAAGAACTACAAGGTGGTCACGCCCAGGTGACCGGGGCCACGCTTCGTGAGATGCGCTGGTGGGACATCGCGCCGGTGCTGGCGCTCGAACGGGAGCTGTTCCCCGACGACGCCTGGTCGGAGGGCATGTTCTGGTCCGAGCTCGCCCACGCGCGCGGCCCCCGGGCCACCCGCCGCTATGTGGTGGCCGAATCCCCCGGGGGGCGGCTCGCCGGGTACGCCGGCCTCGCGGCGGCCGGCGGCCTGGGCGACGTCCAGACCATCGCCGTCGCCCGCGACCAGTGGGGCACCGGGCTGGGCGCCCGGCTCCTGACCGACCTGCTCCAGCACGCCACCGCCTTCGAGTGCGACGAAGTGCTGCTGGAAGTGCGCGTGGACAACACCCGTGCCCAGAAGCTGTACGAGCGCTTCGGCTTCCAGCCCATCGGCTTCCGCCGCGGCTACTACCAGCCCGGCAACATCGACGCGCTCGTCATGCGCCTGAGCGTGCACAACGTACAAGGAACTGAGAGTGATGGCTGACGAACCCCTCGTCCTCGGTATCGAGACCTCCTGCGACGAGACCGGCGTCGGCGTCGTCCGGGGGACGACCCTGCTCGCCGATGCCGTCGCGTCCAGCGTCGACACGCATGCCCGGTACGGGGGCGTCGTCCCCGAGATCGCCTCCCGCGCGCACCTGGAGGCGATGGTCCCGACCATCGAGCGCGCCCTGGCGCAGGCCGGGATCTCCGCCCGCGACCTGGACGGCGTCGCGGTCACCGCCGGGCCCGGCCTGGCCGGCGCGCTGCTGGTCGGCGTCTCGGCGGCCAAGGCGTACGCGTACGCCCTGGGCAAGCCGCTGTACGGCGTGAACCACCTGGCCTCGCACATCTGCGTCGACCAGCTGGAACACGGACCGCTGCCCGAGCCCACCATGGCGCTGCTGGTCAGCGGCGGCCACTCGTCGCTGCTGCTGGCCCCGGACATCACCGCCGACGTGCGGCCCATGGGCGCCACGATCGACGACGCGGCGGGTGAGGCGTTCGACAAGATCGCGCGCGTGCTGGACCTGGGCTTCCCCGGCGGCCCGGTGATCGACCGGCTGGCGAAGGAGGGCGACCCGGACGCCATCGCCTTCCCGCGCGGACTGACCGGGCCGCGCGACCCCGCGTACGACTTCTCCTTCTCGGGCCTGAAGACGGCGGTCGCCCGCTGGATCGAGGCCAAGCGCGCGGCGGGCGAGGAGGTGCCGGTACGGGACGTGGCGGCGTCCTTCCAGGAGGCGGTGGTCGACGTCCTGACCCGCAAGGCCGTACGCGCCTGCAAGGACGAGGGCGTCGACCATCTGATGATCGGCGGAGGTGTGGCGGCCAACTCCCGGCTTCGGGCGATGGCCGAGGAGCGGTGCGAGCGGGCCGGTATCCGGCTGCGGGTGCCGCGGCCGGGACTGTGCACCGACAACGGCGCGATGGTCGCGGCGCTGGGCGCCGAGATGGTGGCGCGCGGCCGGCCGGCTTCCGACTGGGAGCTGTCGGCGGACTCCTCGCTGCCGGTGACCGACCCGCACGTGCCCGGCGACCACGCGCACGGCCACGACCATGTGCACGAGGTCAGCAAGGAGAACCTGTACCCGTGACGGTCACCCTGATGTGGGAGGCCCGCGCGGCGGACGGCCGGGCCGCCGAGCTCCTGGAGTGGGCCCGCGCCCAGCCCCTGCCCGCCCGGCCGGTCCGCCGCGAGACCTTCACCGCCCCCGGCGACCGGGTGCTGGTCCTGACCTGGTGGGACGCCCCGTACGACGCCGAACTGCCCGAGCTGCCGGAGCCGGCCGGGGAGCTGGTGACCCGGCCGGTGCACCGCTGGCGGTTCGAGTCCCACGGGACGTGAGGGACCCCGAGGGATGGTTGGAGCCCCACGGAACGTGAGGGAACCCGAGGGGCACCGGAGGGAACCCACGGCCTGATCCGGCCATCAAGCAGTACGCAGTGGATCGCGTACGAGCATGGGGTCACAGGGTGGGGAAGCGGATCACGGGGGTGGCGGCGCTGGCCGCCGCCCTTCTCCTGTCGGGCTGCGCCGCTTCGGCGCACGGCGGCGCGGCCGGGCCCGCCGGGGCGGCCACCACGGCCCCACCCGCGCACCGCGCCGTGCCCGGGAAGACCTCGGACACCGCCGCCGCCTTCCGGAAGTGGGGCCTGGAACCGCTGGCCGCGCCGCCGGCCCCGCCCAGGGTCAAGCCCGTGCGGACCGGCCGGGGCGGCCAGGTGCCGGTGATCAGCGAGATACCGACCGCCGACAAGGTCGTCTTCCTCACCTTCGACGACGGCGCCGAGAAGGACCCGCGGTTCGTCGGGATGATGCGGGACCTGAAGGTGCCCTTCACCATGTTCCTCACCGACGCCGCCATCCGCGCCGACTACGGCTACTTCAAGCCGCTCAGCGCGCTCGGCAACGGCGTCGCCAACCACACCGTCAGCCACCCCGACCTCCGTACCCTCGGCGCCGCCGCCCAGCAGCGGGAGATCTGCGGCCAGCAGCGGAGGCTGGAGCGGACCTACGGCAGCGCCCCGCGCCTCTTCCGCCCGCCCTACGGAAACTGGAACGAGGACACCCGGGCCGCCGCCGGGCGGTGCGGCGTCGAGGCGATCGTGCTGTGGCGGGAGTCGATGCAGATCACCAACATGCAGTACCAGCGCGGCGACCGGAAACTGCGCCCGGGCGACATCGTCCTGGCCCACTTCCGCGGCCCGAAGGACCTCAAGGGCACCACGATGACCGGGATGACGGCCAACATGCTGCGCCGCATCCAGGAGCAGGGCTTCACGGTCGCCCGCCTCGAGGACTACGTCTGAGGGGTACGGGAGATTTCTCCGGGCCGTGGCCCCGTCCCCGGTCGTCGAGCTGAACCGCGCGGTGGCCGTCTCGATGGCCCAGGGCCCGGCGGCGGCGCTGCCGACGTGGACGCCCTGGCCACCGAACCCCGCCTTGCGGGATTACCACTTGCTGCCGAGCGTACGGGGCGACCTGCTGGCCCGGCTGGGGCGTGCGGCCGAGGCGCGGGCGGAGTTCGAGCGGGCGGCGTCGCTGGCGCGGAACGGCCAGGAGAGGGCCCTGCTCCTCGAACGGTCACAGGCGCCGGCCTCGGGTGGCGCCTCGCGGTAGCCCCCCGCTCCCGCCACCCCTCCACCCGCGCACCCGGCCGGGCCGCGAGGCACCGCTCGCCGACCGGGCGGGCACCGGTGCCTGGGACCGGCCGTGCTGGTCCTGGTCGTCTCGGCGTGGTCTCCGGCGAGCGCCGGGACCGGTCGGCACGCCGGCTGCCGCTCCAGCGGGCGGCCTCGACCGCGTGCCCCCGCGTACGGCACCCGTCACCGCGGTTCCGCCCTGAGGCGTCGCGGGGCCGGAACGGCCCGCGGGGAACTCGCCGGCCCGAAGGGCGGAGTCTCTGGGTCAGGCCGGCCGGCCCACCAGCATGGTGGGCGCGCCCGCCACCCTGGTCAGGAACACCGTCGCCGCGTTCCGGCCCTTGGGCTTGAGCTTGCGGCGCAGTTCCTCCGGCTCGACCGCCGAGCCGCGCTTCTTCACCGTCAGGGCGCCGACCTCCCGTTCACGCAGCAGGGCCTTGAGCCTCTTGAGGTTGAAGGGGAGCTCGTCGGTGATCTCGTAGGCGGTGGCGTACGGGGTGGCACGCAGGTCGTCCGCGGTGATGTACGCGATCGTCGCGTCGACCAGGCCGCCCCCGAGGTGCTCGGCCACCTCCGCGACCAGGTGCGCGCGGATGACGGCGCCGTCCGGCTCGTACAGGTAGCGGCCGACCGGGCGGACCTCGGGGTCGGGCAGGCCGCGGCCGGTCAGGGAGTGGGGGCCCGGCAGCAGGGTGGCGGTCACCGTGCCGGGGCGGGTGCCGAACCAGAGCACCGCCTCCTTCACGTCCCCGCCGTCGGAGACCCACTCGGCCGCCGCGTCGTGCGGGATCGCCTCGTGCGGGATGCCCGGGGCGATCTTCAGCGCCGCGTGCGGGGCCGTACGGGCCGCCTCGACCGCCCAGGACAGCGGCGGGGAGTACGCCTCCGGGTCGAAGATGCGGCCCCGCCCGCCCCGCCGTGCCGGGTCGACGAAGACCGCGTCGTACGAGGAGGTGTCCACCTCGGTGACATCGGCGCGCCGCACCTCGATGAGCCCGGCCAGGCCGAGCGCCTCGGCGTTCGCGCGGGCCGCCTCGGCCGTCAGCGGGTCCCGGTCGACGGCCAGGACGCGGATCCCCGCCCGGGCGAAGGCGATGGCGTCGCCGCCGATCCCGCCGCACAGGTCGGCGACGCTGCGCACCCCGAGCCGGGCGAAGGCGGCGGCGCGGTGTGCGGCGACCGCGCAGCGGGTGGACTGCTCCACGCCGCCGGGCGTGAAGTACATGCGGTACGCGTCCCGCTCGCCGAACTTCGCCACCGCCCGCTGCCGCAGCCGGGCCTGCGCGAGCGCCGCCGTGACCAGCTCGGCGGGGTGCTCGCGGCGCAGCCGGGAGGCGACGGCGAGCTCCTGGGACGGGTCGTAGTCGCGCAGGGCGGCGAGCAGGGTCTGGCCCTCGTCGGTGAGGAGCGCGGAGAAGGCGGCGAGATCGGTCACCCGGCCCATTGTGGGCCAGCCGGGGGATGGTGCGCGGCGGGCGGCGGTGTCGGCCGGCCGACGGGGCCCGGCGCTGACAGGATGCGGCGCCATGCAGCTAGTACGACAAAACCAAAAAATGGGTGCAAAGCGGCTGGGCGTCGTGCTCGCCGCGCTGGCGATCACCGCACTCGGAGCCGGCTGTACCCACGACGGCCCGGACCGGGGCGCGCCCGGCGCCGCCGGGCAGGCCCCGCCCGCCGCCGGCCGGCCCGAACAGGCCCCCGGCGCGGCCGGCGCCCTCGCCGCCTATGTGCGGAAGGTCGAGCGCGCGCACGCCGCGCGCGCCGCCGCCGCCCGGAAGTGGGGGCTGCGCCGGACGCCGCTGGCCGCGCCCCCGCCCCCCGCGGTCAAACCGCGGATCACCTTCCGCAAGGGCTTCGAGGTGGGCGACCCCGGCCTGCCGCCGGTCTTCACCACCGTCCCCACCGAGGACCGGATCGTCTTCCTCACCATCGACGACGGCGCGGAGAAGGACCCCGAGCTGCTGAGGATGATGACCGACCTGGGTGTCCCCTACAGCGCCTTCCTCAGCGACTACCTGGTCCGGGACAACTACGGCTACTTCCGGAAGATGCAGGACCGCGGCGTGGCCCTGCAGAACCACACCATCAACCACCGCTACATGCCCGCCCTCTCGCTCGCGGAGCAGAAGCGCGAGATCTGCGGCCAGCAGGACATCATCGAGCAGCGGTACGGCAAGCGGCCCGCGCTCTTCCGCCCGCCCTACGGCAACTACAACCGCGACACCCTGCGCGCCGCCCGGGCGTGCGGCATCAAGGCCGTGCCGCTGTGGGCTGCCGAGGCGTTCCCCGACCGCATGGAGTGGCGCGAGTGGGACCGGGACCTGCACCCCGGTGACATCGTCCTCACCCACTTCCGGGGCCGGGAGGACTGGAAGGGCACCATGCCGGACATGATCCGCCAGGTGATGAACACCATCACGGCCAAGGGTTACGCGGTGGCCAGGCTGGAGGACTACGTCTGAGGCGCGGCCCCGGCCCTCACCGGCCCTCACCGGTCCTCACCGGCCGTCCCGCGTCCCCGCCACGCGGCGGGGAATTGGCACTCCGCTTGACCGAGTGCTAACCGCGGTCATAGTCTCGGGTCTGGCACTCCCCGCAGGAGAGTGCCAACACAGCGACGGGCAGGTCCGGCACCCGCGACGACGGATCCACCTGGTCGCCACCTCAGACAGTTAACCCCGTGAGATCTCCGAAGGGGGAGGTCGGATCGTGACGACCACCAGCTCCAAGGTTGCCATCAAGCCGCTCGAGGACCGCATCGTGGTCCAGCCGCTCGACGCCGAGCAGACCACCGCCTCTGGCCTGGTCATCCCGGACACCGCCAAGGAGAAGCCCCAGGAGGGCGTCGTCCTTGCCGTGGGTCCGGGCCGCTTCGAGAACGGCGAGCGCCTGCCGCTCGACGTGAAGACCGGCGACATCGTGCTGTACAGCAAGTACGGCGGCACCGAGGTGAAGTACAGCGGCGAGGAGTACCTCGTCCTCTCGGCTCGCGACGTGCTCGCGATCGTCGAGAAGTAATCACCCTGCTTCACCCAGCAGAATTGCTTCGAACTGCGCCCCTGGCCCCCGCTGACAATGCCGGGCGGCGAGGGGCGCGGTTCGTTCACCCGAGTTCCGAGAGGGCTGAAACGCTCCATGGCGAAGATTCTGAAGTTCGACGAGGACGCCCGTCGCGCCCTCGAGCGCGGCGTCAACAAGCTTGCCGACACGGTCAAGGTGACGATCGGCCCCAAGGGCCGCAACGTCGTCATCGACAAGAAGTTCGGCGCCCCCACCATCACCAACGACGGTGTCACGATCGCCCGTGAGGTCGAGATCGAGGACCCGTACGAGAACCTCGGCGCCCAGCTGGTGAAGGAGGTGGCGACCAAGACCAACGACATCGCGGGTGACGGCACCACCACCGCCACCGTGCTCGCCCAGGCCCTGGTCCGCGAGGGTCTGCGCAACGTCGCCGCCGGTGCTTCCCCGGCCGCCCTGAAGAAGGGCATCGACGCCGCGGTCAAGGCCGTCTCCGACGAGCTCCTGGCCACCGCGCGCCCGATCGACGACAAGGCCGACATCGCCGCCGTGGCCGCGCTCTCCGCGCAGGACCAGCAGGTCGGCGAGCTCATCGCCGAGGCGATGGACAAGGTCGGCAAGGACGGTGTCATCACCGTCGAGGAGTCCAACACCTTCGGTCTGGAGCTGGACTTCACCGAGGGCATGGCCTTCGACAAGGGCTACCTCTCGCCGTACATGGTGACCGACCAGGAGCGTATGGAGGCCGTCCTCGACGACCCGTACATCCTGATCCACCAGGGCAAGATCTCCTCCATCCAGGACCTGCTGCCGCTGCTGGAGAAGGTCATCCAGGCCGGTTCCTCGAAGCCGCTGCTGATCGTCGCCGAGGACGTCGAGGGCGAGGCCCTGTCGACCCTGGTCGTCAACAAGATCCGCGGCACCTTCAACGCGGTCGCGGTCAAGGCCCCCGGCTTCGGCGACCGCCGCAAGGCGATGCTCGGCGACATGGCCGCCCTCACCGGCGCGACCGTCATCGCCGAGGAGGTCGGCCTCAAGCTCGACCAGGCCGGCCTGGAGGTCCTGGGCACCGCCCGCCGTGTGACCGTCACCAAGGACGAGACCACCATCGTCGACGGCGGCGGCAGCTCCGACGACGTGCTGGGCCGGGTCAACCAGATCAAGGCCGAGATCGAGACCACCGACTCCGACTGGGACCGCGAGAAGCTCCAGGAGCGCCTCGCGAAGCTGGCCGGCGGCGTGTGCGTGATCAAGGTCGGCGCCGCCACCGAGGTGGAGCTGAAGGAGAAGAAGCACCGTCTGGAGGACGCCATCTCCGCGACCCGCGCCGCGGTCGAGGAGGGCATCGTCTCCGGTGGTGGCTCCGCTCTGGTCCACGCCGTCAAGGTGCTGGAGGGCAACCTCGGCAAGGAGGGCGACGAGGCCACCGGTGTCGCCGTCGTCCGCCGCGCCGCGGTCGAGCCGCTGCGCTGGATCGCCGAGAACGCCGGCCTCGAGGGCTACGTCATCACCGCGAAGGTGGCGGAGCTCGACAAGGGCCAGGGCTTCAACGCCGCCACCGGCGAGTACGGCGACCTGGTCAAGGCCGGCGTCATCGACCCGGTCAAGGTGACGCGCTCCGCGCTGGAGAACGCCGCGTCGATCGCCTCCCTGCTGCTCACCACCGAGACCCTCGTGGTGGAGAAGAAGGAAGAGGAGCCGGCGGACGCGGGCCACGGCCACAGCCACGGCCACTCCCACTGACGCTCGCGCTGACGCGCGCCCAGTGAGCCACGCACCGAGGCCCGGTGCCCCCGTCGCGGGGGCACCGGGCCTCGGTCGTCGAGGCGTGTTCCGCTAGCGCGGACCGTACTTGCGGCCCGCCCGGGAACTCACCCCGCCCAGCAGCCCGCGCGGCGCCAGCTTCACCACGCCCATCAGGGCCTTGTACCGCGGGTCGGGGACGGACAGCGTCCGGCCCCGTGCCAGGTCGGCCAGTGCCTCGGTCACCAGCTTGTCGGCGTCCAGCCACATCCACCGGGGGATGTTGTCGGTGCCCATTCCGGCGCGCTGGTGGAACTCCGTCCGCACGAAGCCGGGGCACAGCGCCATCAGCCGCACGCCGCTGCCCGCCAGGTCCCGCGCCGCGCCCTGGGTGAACTGCACGACCCAGGACTTCGACGCCCCGTATGTGCCGCGTGGTACGAAGGCGGCCACCGAGGCCACGTTCACCACCCCGCCGCGCCCCCGGCCGCGCATCGCATCCGCCGCCGCCGCTGTCAGCCGCAGCACCGCCTCGCAGTGCACCTTCAACATCCTCAACTCGTCGGCCATCGACACTTCGAGGAACCGGCCCTTGTTGCCGAAGCCGGCGTTGTTGATGAGCAGGTCCACCGGCCGCTTCGGGTCCGACAGCCGTGCCTCCACGGCGGCGATGCCCTCCTCCCGGGAGAGGTCGGCGGCCAGCACCTCCGCCTCGATCCCGTGCCGGTCGTGCAGCTCGGTCGCCTGCTCCCGCAGCCGTTTCACATCGCGGGCCACCAGCACCACGTCGCGGCCGTCCGCCGCCAGCCGCCGCGCGAAGGCGGCCCCGATTCCCGCCGTCGCGCCCGTAATCAGTGCAGTCGTCATACGCGGCACGTTAGTGCCAGGCCGCCGGTGCGGTGTACGCGCCCGCCCCGGCCGCGCCAAGGGCCGCCCTAAGGGCGGTACTTGAGCGCGGCCTCCCGGATGTCGGGGTGCAGCGCCCCGCCGGCGGCCAGGGTGCGCGGCAGCAGGTCCCGCTGGAGGGTGAAGGCCCGGAAGGCGAGCCCCACCGTCACGTCGTGACCGGGCCGGTGCACGATCTCGATACCGTCGCCGGCCCGGACCGGGCCCGGCTCGACCACCCTGAAGTAGGCGCCGGTGGCGGCCTGCCGGGTGAAGCGCCGTACCCAGCCGCGCTCGCCCAGCCACCCCGCGAACGTACGGCACGGCACCCGTCCGGAGGTCACCTCCAGCACCAGCTCGCCGCCGACCCGCCAGCGCTCGCCGATCAGCGCGCCGGTGAGGTCCATGCCGCGGGTGGTCAGGTTCTCGCCGAACGCCCCGTCGGCGATCGGCCGGCCCAGTTCGCCCTCCCAGAAGTCCAGGTCCTCGCGGGCGAACGCGTACACGGCCTGGTGCGTCCCGCCGTGGAACCGCAGGTCGCACACCGCGTCCCCGGCCACCCCGCCGGCCCCCTCGCCCCGGGGCCCGGGATCGGCCACCCATACCGGGCCGTCGGCGGGCCGCTTGTCGATCCCGGTCGTGCCGCTCGGCGCGTCGGTGTACGCCACGGCCCGCGGGCGTCCCACATTCACGGAAAGAACCTTCATGGACGCCACGCTAGCGATCAGCCACTAAAAGCAGTCGGACAATATTTCCCACGCGTTCCAAGACAGGCTTATATTGGACAGGTGATCGAAGCCCGCCACCTCCGCGTTCTGCGTGCCGTGGCCACCACCGGGTCCTTCTCCGCCGCCGCGCGCGAACTGGGCTGCACCCAGCCCGCCGTGAGCCAGCAGATGAAGGCGCTGGAGGCCTCCGCGTGCACTCCGCTGCTGATCCGTACGGGCCGTGAGATGCGGCTGACCGAAGCCGGCGAGGTGCTCGTGCGCCACGCTTCGGGCATCCTCGCCGGGCTGACCGCCGCGGAGGAGGAGATCGCCGCCATCGCCGGCCTGCGGGCGGGCCGCGTCCGGCTCGTCTCCTTTCCCAGCGGGAGCTCCACCCTGGTGCCCACCGCCCTGGCGGCGCTGCGCGCCGACCACCCCGGCACCCGGGTCTCCCTGGTGGAGGCCGAACCACCGCGCTCGGTGGAGATGCTGCGCGACGGCGACTGCGACGTGGCGCTGGCCTTCCGGTACGGCGCTCCCACGGCCGAGTGGGAGGACCTGGTGGTGCGCCCGCTCCTCGCCGACCGCCTGGTCGGCCTGGTTCCCGAGGGCCACCGGCTCGCGGACGCCGGAGCGGTGGCCATCGGCGAGCTGGCCGGTGAGTCGTGGATCGCGGGCTGCCCCCGCTGCCGCCGCCAGCTGGTGGAGGTGTGCGAGGGCGCCGGGTTCACCCCGCGCATCGACTTCGCGACCGACGACTACCCGGCGGTGGTCGGCCTGGTCGGCGCCGGGCTGGGGGTGGCGGTCCTGCCGGAGTTGGCCGTCCAGTCGCTGCGCCCGCGCGGTGCGCGCACGGTCGCGGTGGAGCCCGCCGTGGAGCGGGAGATCGTCGCCCTGACGCTGCCGGACCTGGCCAAGGTCCCGGCGGTCGCGGCCACCCTCGACCAGCTGACCCGTACGGCGGCGGGTACGCGCGGATAACGGCCCACGACGCACCCGAGGGCGGCCCCGTGCCGGATGCCGCCCGTGAAAAAACGTTCCTTCAGTTGCGTGTCGCAGGCGTCGACGTCGTGATCAGTCGGTTGCGCGCCCGCCCCATGAGCTCCTCGCGCTCGTCCTCGGTGAGGCCGCCCCATACACCGTAGGGCTCGCGCACGGCCAGTGCGTGGGCCGCGCACTGCGCGCGGACGGGGCACCGCATGCAGACCTCTTTCGCGGAGTTCTCGCGGGCACTCCGCGCCGCGCCGCGCTCCCCCTCGGGGTGGAAGAAGAGGGAGCTGTCGACCCCTCGGCACGCCGCGAGCAGCTGCCAGTCCCACAGGTCGGCGTTGGGTCCGGGAAGGCGGGAGAAATCTGCCATAGCGCATGTCCCCTTGGTACCGGTACTGAGCGGATAGCTGGGTCGATACAGCCCCGACCGTACAACTACTGTCTAAGTAGATGTAAATATGACTCATTGCGAATCTAGCCACAGACACCAGCAAAGTGAAGGAAAAGGCGCTAAATGGGGCATAGCTCTGCGTGAAGCGACGGTGACCTGCGTCGCTCTCCTCCGTGCGCGCCCGTTCACGTAGCGTGCCGAAGGGGCGGGCGGACCCGTAACTCTTTCGAGTGACCGTCGTTGAGAGTGCGGAGGCGGTTGACGGAACAAGCGCTCGGGCAGGCGTCCGAGGGTGTCAACCGCACAGGTGACGATTCGTAACCAGCCTGGAGGCCCAAGGTGACGCGCATCAGCTGCGGAGGACGGCCATGACATCCGTCCTCGTCTGCGACGACTCCCCGCTTGCCCGAGAAGCGCTCCGCCGCGCCGTCGCCACAGTGCCCGGTGTGGAGCGCGTGACGACCGCCGCCAACGGCGAGGAGGTCCTCCGCCGCTGGGGCGCGGACCGCTCGGACCTGATTCTGATGGACGTACGCATGCCCGGTCTGGGCGGCGTGGAGACCGTCCGCCGGCTGCTCTCGGCGGATCCCGGCGCCCGCATCATCATGCTCACCGTCGCCGAGGACCTGGACGGCGTCGCCCTCGCCGTGGCCGCCGGCGCCCGCGGGTACCTGCACAAGGACGCCTCGCGCGCCGAGCTGCGGGCCACCGTCACCCAGGCGCTCGCCGACCCGACCTGGCGGCTCGCCCCGCGCCGGCTGCGGTCGGCCGAGATGGGTGCCGCGCCCACGCTCACGGCCCGGGAGATCCAGGTCCTGGAGGGCATGAGTCACGGCCGCTCGAACGCCGAGATCGGCCGCGAGCTGTTCCTCTCCGAGGACACGGTCAAGACGCACGCCAGGCGGCTGTTCAAGAAGCTGGGCGCATCGGACCGGGCGCACGCCGTCGCGCTCGGATTCCGCTGGGGCCTGGTGCGCTAGCGGGTGGCCGTTCGGATCCCCGTCCGCCGCCCGGCGGACGGGGCGGCGGAGGCCCGATATCTGTTTCCGGCTCGATGCCGCATCCTTGAGGTGTGGAGTTCCTCGGGGACGAGTCGATCGAGCGGGAGGGGAGGGCGCAGGAAATGACGTCCGGCGCGCCTGCTCATAACGCTTCGGTGCACAACTATGGACGCGGTGCCACGGAGTCCCGTCCGCCGGGGCACCATGGACCGATGCGCGACGACGAGACGCCGGAGTCCCACGTGCCCGCCGGGCACGGGACCATCGGCGCACTCGTCCACCGCGCCGTCGAAGGTGACGAGCAGGCCACGCACGATCTCCTGGCCCATGTGCACCCGCTCGCCCTGCGGTACTGCCGTACGCGGCTGAACCGGCTGCCCGGTGACGCGCGCCACTTCGTCGAGGACCTCGCGCAGGAAGTGTGCGTGGCGGTGCTGATGGCGCTGCCGCGCTACAAGGACACCGGCCGGCCCTTCGAGGCGTTCGTGTTCGCCATCGCCGGTCACAAGGTCGCCGACCTCCAGCGGGCCGCCATGCGGCACCCGGGGTCCACCGCCGTGCCCTCCGACGAGATGCCCGAGCGGCCGGACGACTCGCTCGGCCCGGAGGAGCGGGCGCTGCTCAGCGACGACGCGGAGTGGGCCAAGCGGCTCCTCGCCAACCTCCCGGAGAACCAGCGCGAACTGCTGGTGCTGCGGGTGGCGGTGGGGCTCACGGCCGAGGAGACCGGCCAGATGCTCGGCATGTCCCCGGGCGCGGTGCGCGTCGCCCAGCACCGCGCGCTCAGCCGCCTGCGCGCGCTGGCCGAGCAGTGACCGCCACCGCCGCGCGTACCGCCCGGTGCGCCGGCCCCGGCCGGCACGCGCGCGCCGGGTCCGGACGTCCGTCCGCGCGCGCCGCCCTTGCGCCGTACGTGTGAACGTCCAAACATCCTGGGTGATCTTGCTGGTGGAATGAGACACCGCCGGAGCCCGTTAGCATGGACATCCGCACCGATCAAGGCCATTTGGGGAAGGTGTCATGACTGCCAACGTCGACGGAGTGCCCGAGAAATTCGCGACACTCGGGCTGACCTACGACGACGTGCTGCTGCTGCCGGGCGCGTCGGACATGGCGCCCGACCAGATCGACACTTCCTCGTACATCTCCAAGAACGTCCGGGTGAACATCCCGCTGCTGTCGGCGGCGATGGACAAGGTCACCGAGGCCCGGATGGCGATCGCCATGGCGCGTCAGGGCGGTGTCGGTGTCCTGCACCGCAACCTGTCCATCGCCGACCAGGCCAACCAGGTCGACCTGGTCAAGCGCTCCGAGTCCGGCATGGTGACCGACCCGATCACCGTCCATCCGGACGCGACGCTCGCCGAGGCCGACGCCATCTGCGGCAAGTTCCGCATCAGCGGCGTCCCCGTCACCGACCAGGCGGGCAAGCTCCTCGGCATCGTCACCAACCGCGACATGGCCTTCGAGACCGACCGCGCCCAGCAGGTGCGCGACGTCATGACGCCCATGCCGCTGGTCACCGGCAAGGTCGGCATCACCGGTGTCGACGCCATGGAGCTGCTGCGCCGGCACAAGATCGAGAAGCTGCCGCTGGTCGACGACGCGGGCATCCTCAAGGGCCTCATCACGGTCAAGGACTTCGTCAAGGCCGAGAAGTACCCGCACGCCGCCAAGGACAAGGAAGGCCGGCTGCTGGTCGGCGCCGCCGTCGGTGTCGCGGGCGACGCCTTCGAGCGCGCCCAGGCGCTGGTCGAGGCGGGTGTCGACTTCATCGTGGTCGACACCGCGCACGGCCACTCCCGGCTGGTCGGCGAGATGGTCGCCAAGATCAAGTCCAACTCCGCGGTGGACGTCATCGGCGGCAACGTCGCCACCCGCGACGGCGCCCAGGCGCTGGTCGACGCCGGTGTGGACGGCATCAAGGTCGGGGTCGGCCCCGGCTCCATCTGCACCACCCGCGTCGTCGCCGGCATCGGCGTCCCGCAGGTCACCGCCATCTACGAGGCGTCCCTGGCCGCCAAGGCGGCCGGCGTCCCGGTCATCGGCGACGGCGGCCTGCAGTACTCCGGCGACATCGCCAAGGCGCTGGTCGCGGGCGCCGACACGGTGATGCTCGGCTCGCTGCTGGCCGGCTGCGAGGAGTCGCCGGGCGAGCTGATGTTCATCAACGGCAAGCAGTTCAAGTCGTACCGCGGCATGGGCTCGCTGGGCGCCATGCAGTCCCGCGGCGAGCAGCGGTCGTTCTCCAAGGACCGGTACTTCCAGGAGGGCGTCGCCTCCGACGAGAAGCTGGTGCCCGAGGGCATCGAGGGCCAGGTGCCCTTCCGCGGCCCGCTCTCCGCGGTCGTCCACCAGCTGGTCGGCGGCCTGCGCCAGTCGATGTTCTACGTCGGCGGCCGGACCGTCCCCGAGCTCCAGGAGCGCGGCCGGTTCGTCCGGATCACCTCGGCGGGCCTCAAGGAGAGCCACCCGCACGACATCCAGATGACCGTCGAGGCGCCCAACTACAGCAGCAAGCGGTAACGCCGCGCGTCGGGGGAGGGGCGGCCGGGAATGCCCGGGCCGCCCCTCCCGCGCGTGTCGGGGATACTGGAGTCGGCAGACACCAGCGCCGAGCAGAAGCGAAAGGCCACACAACGTGACTGAGATCGAGATCGGGCGCGGCAAGCGCGGCCGCAGGGCGTACGCGTTCGACGACATCGCCGTCGTACCGAGCCGGCGCACCCGGGACCCGAAGGAGGTCTCGATCGCCTGGCAGATCGACGCCTACCGCTTCGAGCTGCCGTTCCTCGCCGCGCCGATGGACTCCGTGGTCTCCCCGGAGACCGCCATCCGCATCGGCCGGCTCGGCGGGCTCGGTGTGCTGAACCTCGAGGGCCTGTGGACCCGGTACGAGGACCCGCGGCCGCTGCTCGACGAGATCGCCGAGCTGCCCCCGGAGAGCGAGGCCGCCACCCGCCGCCTCCAGGAGATCTACGCGGCGCCGATCAAGGAAGAGCTGATCGGACAGCGCATCAAGGAGGTGCGCGACTCCGGCGTGGTCACCGCCGCGGCGCTCTCCCCCCAGCGCACGGCTCAGTTCTCCAAGGCCGTGGTGGACGCCGGTGTCGACATCTTCGTCATCCGCGGTACGACCGTCTCCGCCGAGCACGTCTCCGGCGCGGCCGAGCCGCTGAACCTGAAGCAGTTCATCTACGAGCTGGACGTCCCGGTCATCGTCGGCGGCTGCGCCACCTACACCGCCGCCCTGCACCTGATGCGCACCGGCGCGGCGGGCGTGCTGGTCGGCTTCGGCGGCGGTGCCGCGCACACCACCCGCAACGTGCTGGGCATCCAGGTGCCGATGGCCACGGCCGTGGCGGACGTCGCGGCCGCCCGCCGGGACTACATGGACGAGTCCGGCGGCCGGTACGTCCACGTCATCGCGGACGGCGGCGTGGGCTGGTCCGGCGACCTGCCGAAGGCCATCGCGTGCGGCGCCGACTCGGTGATGGTGGGCTCCCCGCTGGCGCGGGCGACCGACGCGCCGGGCAAGGGCCACCACTGGGGCATGGAGGCCGTCCACGAGGACGTGCCGCGCGGCAAGCTGGTGGACCTCGGCATCGTCGGTACGACCGAGGAGATCCTGACCGGTCCCTCGCACTCCCCGGACGGGTCGATGAACTTCTTCGGCGCGCTGCGGCGGGCCATGGCCACCACGGGCTACAGCGAGCTCAAGGAGTTCCAGCGCGTCGAGGTGACGGTCGCGGACGCGCAGCACAAGCGCTGACGCGCCGGACCCCCTCCTCCCCGCGCGGGTCGACGGGGCCCGCACCGGCCGGTGCGGGCCCCGTCGGCGTACCGGGGGTCTCACAGCCGGTGCGCGGCGCCCGCCGGGGTGGTGCCGCGGGTGTCCAGCAGCAGCTGCGCCTTCACCGCCAGGCCCTGGAGGTCGTACGTGCGGTGGTGCTGGAGCAGGACGGTGAGGTCGGCGCCGGCCGCCGCCTCGTACAGCGAGTCCGCGCGGGGAACGGGCAGGTGGCGGACGCGCCAGTCGGCCACGTACGGATCGTGGTAGCTGACCACCGCGCCCATGTCCATCAGCCGGCGGGCGATCTCGGTGGCGGGTGAGCCCTCCTGGTCGGCCAGGTCGGGCTTGTAGGTGATGCCCAGCAGCAGCACGCGCGCACCGCGCGCGGACTTGCCGTGCTCGTTGAGGAGCGTGGCGCAGCGCTGGATGACGTACTGCGGCATGCGCTCGTTGACCTGGCCCGCCAGTTCCACCAGCCGCAGCGGGCGGTGACCGCCGATGGTGTCGACCGGGACACCGTGGCCGCCGACGCCCGGGCCCGGCCGGAACGCCTGGAAGCCGAAGGGCTTGGTCTCGGCGCACCTGATGACGTCCCACAGGTCGACGCCGAGCTCGTGGCAGAGCACCGCCATCTCGTTGACCAGGGCGATGTTGACGTGGCGGAAGTTGGTCTCCAGCAACTTGACGGTCTCCGCCTCGCGCGGTCCCCGGGCGCGCACCACCTTGTCGGTGATACGGCCGTAGAAGGCGGCGGCCGACTCGGTGCAGGCCGGGGTGAGCCCGCCGATGACCTTGGGGATGTGGGCGTAGCCGTGGGTGCGGTTGCCCGGGTCCAGGCGGCTGGGGGAGTAGGCCAGGTGGAAGTCCCGGCCGGCCCGCAGGCCCGAGCACTCTTCGAGCAGCGGGCGCAGGAAGTCCTCCGTGGTGCCGGGGTGGACGGGCGACTCCAGCAGCACGGTGGTGTTCGGGCGCAGCCGCGCGGCCAGCGCCCGGGCCGCCTCGGCGACCGCGGTCAGGTCCAGGGCCCGGCGGTCGGCGCCCAGCGGGGTGGGGGCGCAGATGACGGCGGTACGGACCCGGCCCAGCTCGGCCGGGTCGGTGGTCGGCCGGAAGCCCCCCGAGAGCATCCGGCGGACCTCCGAGGCGGCGAGGGAGCCCTCGACCGGGGTGCGCCCGGCCGCGAGCTCCGCCACGGGGCGCGGGTCCGTGTCGTAGCCGATCGTGCCGATACCGGCGGCTGTGGCGGCTTGGGCAAGGGGCAGTCCGAGGTGACCGAGGCCGATGACGGCGAGGTCTGCTGGCATGGGTGGGCCGTCCTTCCCAATAGCCGGAGGGGACGAGACGCGCAAGCCCGGTGGACAGAACGCGCGAGTGCAATGTCAGACTAGGCGTAAATATGACCGTTATGTGGCATTGCGCGGCCGTGTACGCCCGAGTGTTGTCCACAGGCGGTGGCTGAAGTCGGATCCCCGGGACAGAATCAAGTCTGTGAGCCGGACCACACGGGGGTACGACGGGAGGCAGCCGTGAGGACAGCGACACTGGGACCCGCAGAGCGCGCCGAGGCGCTGGCGGCGATGGCCGAGCGCGAACTGGACGTACTGGTGGTCGGCGGCGGGGTGGTCGGCGCCGGGACGGCTCTCGACGCGGCGACGCGGGGCCTGGCGACCGGGCTGGTCGAGGCCCGGGACTGGGCGTCGGGGACGTCCAGCCGGTCCAGCAAGCTGATCCACGGCGGGCTGCGCTACCTGGAGATGCTCGACTTCGCACTCGTACGGGAAGCGCTGAAGGAGCGCGGCCTGCTGCTGGAACGGCTGGCCCCGCACCTGGTGAAGCCGGTGCCCTTCCTCTACCCGCTCCGCCGCAAGGGCTGGGAGCGGCTCTACGCCGGCTCCGGCGTGGCGCTGTACGACGCGATGTCCGTGTCCTCCGGGCACGGCCGCGGACTGCCCGTGCACCGGCACCTGTCCCGGCGCCGAGCGCTGCGCGTCGCGCCCGCGCTCAAGCGGGACGCCCTGGTCGGAGCCCTGCAGTACTACGACGCCCAGATGGACGACGCCCGGTTCGTCGCCACGATCGTCAGGACCGCCGCGGGCTACGGCGCGCACGTCGCCAGCCGGGCGCGGGTCGTCGGCTTCCTCCGCGAGGGCGAACGCGTGGTGGGCGCCCGGGTGCGGGACGTGGAAGGCGGCGGGGAGTACGAGGTACGGGCCAAGCAGCTCGTCAACGCCACGGGTGTGTGGACGGACGACACCCAGGCCCTCATCGGCGAGCGCGGACAGTTCCACGTACGGGCCTCCAAGGGGATCCACCTCGTGGTGCCCAAGGACCGGATTCACTCGACCAGCGGACTGATCCTGCGGACCGAGAAATCGGTGCTCTTCGTGATCCCGTGGGGACGCCACTGGATAGTGGGCACCACCGACACCGACTGGGACCTCGACAAGGCCCACCCGGCCGCGTCCAGCGCGGACATCGACTACCTGCTGGAGCATGTGAACAGCGTTCTCGCGGTGCCGCTCACCCGCGACGACGTCGAGGGTGTGTACGCGGGACTGCGGCCGCTGCTGGCCGGCGAGTCCGACGCGACCAGCAAACTGTCCCGCGAGCACACCGTCGCCCACCCCGTGCCCGGGCTGGTCGTGGTGGCGGGCGGCAAATACACCACGTACCGGGTGATGGCCAAGGACGCCGTCGACGAAGCGGTGCACGGGCTGGACACCCGGGTGGCCGCGTGCGTGACCGAGGACGTGCCGCTGCTGGGCGCCGAGGGGTACCGGGCCCTGTGGAACGCGCGGGCCCGGATCGCGGCCAGGACCGGACTGCACGTGGTCCGGGTGGAGCACCTGCTGAACCGGTACGGCTCGATGGTGGAGGAGGTGCTCGACCTGATCGCCGCCGACCCGACCCTCGGCGAACCGCTGGCCGCGGCCGACGACTACCTGCGGGCCGAGGTCGTCTACGCCGCCTCCCACGAGGGCGCGCGCCACCTCGACGACGTACTGACCCGGCGGACGCGGATCTCGATCGAGACCTTCGACCGGGGCACCCGCAGCGCCCGGGAGTGCGCCGAGCTCATGGCGCCGGTGCTGGGCTGGGACCGGGAGCAGGTCGAGAAGGAGGTGGAGCACTACACGAAGCGGGTGGAGGCGGAGCGCGAGTCCCAGCGGCAGCCGGACGACCTCACGGCGGACGCGGCCCGGCTGGGCGCACCGGACATCGTGCCGCTGTAGGCGCCCCTTCCCCCTCCGGTGACGGCGACGGCGGCGGGCAGCCGGGTCACCGGGCGGCCGGGCCGTCGGGCCGCCGACGGGTCGCCGGGTCGCTACCGGGCCGCGGGCGCTCCGGACGAGCGGGCCGCTGGGGGACGGGGCTCTGCGGCCCCGCAGAACCCGGCCTCCAGCAGGGCGGGTTCCGGCCTCCGCGACCGCCGACGGCCGGGTGTGGACGCGATCGAGGTCGCCGAGCGTGCTGATCATTCCGCCCGCCGCGCCGGCGGTACGCGGGTCGGGTGGGCCGGCCACCCGCCCGGCCGAGTCGTACGCACGGCCGTGCGCGCGGGCAGGGTGGTGCGGGAACCGGGAAAGGAGGTGCCGGTGAGGTGGAGCGGGACGATGAGGCGCCGCCGTGCCTGGGCCGCGTAGGAATGGCCGACTGTCCTCCCGATGACCAGGCCGAGCAGTGGGTAGGTGGGTAGTTGGTGTGGGAGTACGCGTACGAACCGAGCGGGCCCGACGGGTGGGCCAGCGCCGCGCGTACCGCCGCACGGGCGCTGGTCGGCAGGCCGTCCGTGCGGTCGGCGCCGGTGGCGTAGTCGTACAGCCCGCTGGTGTGGGTCGGCAGTGCGCGAAGCGTGATGCGGCGTCCCGGCCGGGCCGGGCAACAGCCCGGGCAGATGGCGGCCCACCGGGTCGTCGACGCCCAACCGGCGCTCGGCGTCGAGCTGGAGCACGACCGTCGAGCTGAACGTCCTGGTGAGGCCGCCGGCCCGGAAGTGGTCGGCGCGGCGGCGGGCGCGTGGCCCGCGGAGACGAGCCGCGACAGCACGGGGGGAGGGGAAGCGGGGGCGGGCCCCCGGGCAGGGACCCGGCGCTCAGCCCGAACAGGGCTGTGACCAGCGGAGTGACGATCCGCTTCCGGAGCAGTGGCATGGTGGGACCCGTTCCTCCTGGTCCGTCCTGGCCGACCACGGACCCGGGAGAATCGCCGGTCCCGGAGTGAGAGACAATGGACGCTCTTCCAGGGCGGGTTACCGCATCGCGCGGGAAGCGGCAGGCGCGGGCGAGGATCAGGGATCGCAGAGGGGACGCATGTCGGAAGCGGAGCAGTCGCGGGACGTGGCGCGGGAACCTCAGCGGGACACGGTGAAGCCGGGCCGCGAACCGGACACCGCGCCCGAAACCGGACGGGACGTCAGCGATGCCGCCCGCCCTGGTGCCGGAGCGGATCCCGGCACGGACGGCGCGAAGGGCGCGGGCACCGGTGGCCGGGCGGAGGCTGACGCCCCATCGGGCGCCGCCGGGACCGGGACCGGAGGCCGCGCGGAAGCCGGTGCGCGGCCCGGCGCGGGGTCCGGCGCGGCATCTGGCGCCGGGTCAAGTACCGAGCCGGGTGGGGAACCCGGGGGCGGGTCGGATGGTGGGTCGAACGTGAGGTCTGGCGTGGCAGCGGGTGGCGGTTCAGGCGCCGGATCCGGCGTGGCGCCGGACGCCGAGCCGGTCGGCGGGGCGGGCGACGGCCCGGCCGCGGAGGCCGGCGGCGGTCGGGCCGGGAAGCGGGACATGGGCTCCGGGGCGGCGCCCGGTACCCCCGACCCGGCGCCGGCCGGGCGGGAGGGCGCGCGGGACAGGGTCCCGGCGGCGCGCTCCGGCGGAACGGGGCCCACCGGCGCGGGTGCCGGCACCGGGTCCGCAGGCACCGGGTCCGCGGGGACCGGGGCCCCGGGGCCCGCCGGGTCCGGTTCCGGCGCGGCGTCCGGGACCTCCCGGTCCGCCGGCTCCGGTTCGGGTGCCGAGCCTGCTGACGGCGCGTCGGCGGCGAAGCCCGGCGCCGGTACGGGCGCGGGCAGCGGTGGCGGTGGCGGACGCGGAACGGTTCCCGGGGCGCGGACGGCACAGGGCGCGGCCAAGGGCCGCGCGACCGGTGAGGGACGGCTGCTCGCCGGGCGCTACCGGCTCGGTGGCGTCCTCGGACGCGGCGGCATGGGCACCGTGTGGCGGGCCGTCGACGAGACACTCGGCCGCACCGTCGCGGTCAAGGAACTGCGTTTCCCCAACAGCATCGACGAGGACGAGAAGCGCCGCCTCATCACGCGCACCCTGCGCGAGGCCAAGGCCATCGCCCGGATCCGCAACAACGGCGCGGTGACGGTCTACGACGTGGTGGACGAGGACGACCGGCCCTGGATCGTCATGGAGCTCATCGAGGGCAAGTCCCTCGCCGACGCGGTCCGCGAGGACGGCGTCCTGACCCCCAGGCGCGCCGCCGAGGTCGGACTCGCCGTGCTCGACGTGCTGCGCTCCGCGCACCGCGAGGGCATCCTGCACCGCGATGTGAAGCCGTCCAACGTCCTGATCGCGGACGACGGCCGGGTGGTGCTCACCGACTTCGGCATCGCGCAGGTGGAGGGCGACCCGTCCATCACCTCGACGGGCATGCTCGTCGGCGCGCCCTCGTACATATCGCCGGAGCGGGCCCGCGGCCACAAGCCCGGCCCCGCCGCCGACCTGTGGTCGCTGGGCGGTCTGCTGTACGCGTCCGTGGAGGGCTGCCCGCCGTACGACAAGGGCTCCGCCATCGCGACGCTGACCGCGGTGATGACCGAGCAGCTCGACCCGCCGAAGAACGCCGGGCCGCTGGAGGAGGTCATCTACGGCCTGCTGGCCAAGGACCCGGCCCAGCGGCTGGACGACGCGGGCGCCCGCGCACTGCTCAACGCCGTGATCCACGCGCCCGAGCGGCCCGTCGCCCCGGCCGTCCCCGAGCCGTCGCCGGAGGCGACCCGCGTCGTACCGCTGCCGCCCGTACCGCCGGAGAAGCCCAAGGAGGCGGGCGACGCGGCGGCGGAGCGGGTGCGCGAGGCGCTGCGCTCGGTACGGCAGGCGGCCACCGCCACGGCGGCGAAGGCCAAGCCGGAGCCGAGGCGGAACGCGGGGTCCGAGCGGTACGGGACGCCCGCGGCGGCAGCGGCGACGAACCCGGCCGAGCGGCGGTCCGGCCCGCCGGCGCCGGTGCGGGCGGCCCCCATCACCGATGTGGTGTCCCGCCGCACCCTGGTGGTCATCGCGGTCGTGGTCGTGCTCGCCGTGATCGCCGCCGTGCTGGCCTTCGCGCTGGGCGGCGACGACGAGCCGGGCAAGGGGCAGGGCGACCCGCGGCCGGGCAGGACCGCGTCGGCCGGTGCCACCTCCGGTCCCGCCACGTCCGCCGGGACCGCGGGCAACGACGACCGGCCCGACGGCGGCACGGGCAAGGAGACGGGCGGCGAGCAGCCCGGCACACCCGGTACGCCCGGCCAGGGCGGCCCTTCCGGCGGTACCAAGCCGTCCGGTACGCCCGGCGGCGGCGTGACGCTGCCGGCCGGGTACACGACGGTCAGCAACGACCAGTTCCACTTCTCCATGGCGATGCCGTCCGGCTTCCGGATGACCCGGATAGCGGGCCAGAACTCCGGCGGGGTGTTCAGCGCCGACGGCGGGTTCCCGCGCGTCCAGGTCGACTTCACCGGCAGCCCGAAGAACGACGCGGCCGCCGCCTGGAACAGCGCGATGGCCGCGGTGGCCGCGACCAGCAACGGTTACCGCCACCACGGCATCCGGCCGGTCGAGTACAACGGCTACCCGACCGTCGCCGACTGGCAGTTCGAGCGCACGCAGGGCGGTCAGCGGGTATGGGTGCTCAACAGGGGCTTCAAGGTCGACGCCACCCATGGGTACTCGATCATGATCACCTGTGAGTCCGGGGAGTGGAAGGGCCCGGAGTGCACCACGCTGCGGAACACGGCGTTCGCGACGTTCAGGCCCAAGGACTGACCGGGCCACGTATCGTGAGTGCTCGTGGACCGTACGCGGCCGACCGGAACTGACGGTCCCGTCCGGCCGGAGGGACCGGGGGAACAGCGCGCTCGTGGGGAGGCGTCGTGGACGACTACGCGGGAAGGATTCTCGCCGACCGCTACCGCCTGCCGTTGCCGCCCTCGGACGAGTACGAACTCGTCCAGACCCGCGCGTTCGACGCGTACAGCGGTCAGGAAGTGCTCGTCCGGCAGCTGCCGTTGCCCGAGGTCGTCGAGGCCGAGGTGCTGGACGGGGAGGGCGCGCCGGGGCCGGCGGCGGCGCGCCGGGCGCCCGGGCGGACCACCCGGCGGCCCGCCGATCCGGCGGTGCGCCGGGCCGTCGAGGCGGCACAGGCCGCCGCGCAGATCCCCGACCACCCGCGCCTGGACCAGGTCTTCGACGTGTTCGCGGAGGCCGGCTCGCTGTGGATCGTCAGCGAGCTGATCCCGGCGAGGCCGCTGGCGGCACTGCTGGCCGAGCAGCCGCTCGACCCCTACCGGGCGGCCGAGATCGCCTCCGACGTGCTCACCGCGCTGCGGGTGCTGCACGCCCATGGCTGGACCCACCGCAACATCACCGTCCGCACCGTACTCATCTGTGACGACGGGCGCGTGGTCCTGACCGGCCTCGCGGCGGGCGCGGCCGAGGAGGCGCTGTGCGGGTACGCGCCGGTGCCCCTTTCCGACGACGACCCGGCGCCCCACCCTGACCCCGACTTCGGCCCAGGCCCCGACCCCGGCTTCGGCCCGGAGCTCGACCCCGGCTTCGGCGCGGACCCGGCGCCCGAACCCCCGGCGGCGGAGCCCGCCGCCGGTGTACCGCCCGCCCGGGCCGGCGCCGTCGCCGCGTACCGCGCCGGGGTGCGCGCCGCCGCCCGTGCCCATGAGGCGGGCCTCGCGGCCCCCGGGCGCCGCGAGCCCGAACCCCAGTGGTGGTCCACGCCCCAGTCCGCCGCCGCCCTCGCCGACACCGGCCCGGAGACCGGCCCCGACGACGACGCCGAGGACGAGCCGTACGAGCAGGACGGGGCCGGTGACGGGCCGCGCCGCGCCCTGCTGGCCGGTGTCTGGCACGACGGCCCGGCGTCGTCCCGCCCGGTGCCCGCGGGCGGCTCCCGGGCCGCCGGGTCCGCCGACGCGCTGCGCGCCGACGCCCAGCGGCAGGCCCGCCGGCCCGAGCCCGCCCCACCCGCCGGGCACGGCGAGGAGATCGTCGCGGGCGCCACGGACACCTACCGCGGCCCGGCCACACCGCTGGCCGCCGAGCGCGCCCGCCAGGCCCGGATCGCCGTCGTGGGCGCGGTCACCGAGCGCTGGGCGCCCGAACAGGCGGGCCCGGTGCACGGGACCTGGCAGCTCGCCCCGCCCATCGGCCCCGCCACCGACCTGTGGGCGCTCGGCGCGCTGCTGTACCGCGCCGTCCAGGGCCACGCCCCGTACCCCGAGGAGAGCGCGGCCGAGCTGGTCCAGATGGTGTGCGCGGAGCCGCCCGCGTACGCCGAGGAGTGCGGCCCGCTGCGCCCGGTGGTCGAGTCGTTGCTGCGCCAGGACCCGACCGAGCGGCCCGACGTGGAGGAACTGCGCGGCTGGCTGCGCTCGCTGATCCGGTCGGCCCCCGAGCCGGACGCGGGCATGGACGTGGTCCCGATGCCGTCCGTCGACGCCACCCGGCTGCCGGTGGTGCGCCGCCGGGGCGAGTTGGTGCGCAGGTGGCGTGCCGGGGCGCCGGACACCGTCCACGGCCGCCACCGCCACCGGAAGACCAAGGGCGGCAGGAGCACGGGCGCCGGGGGAGCGGAGAGGCCCGGTCCGGGGGTGAGCGCCGCCGGGGCCACCCGGGCCCCGCGTGCCCTCGGCCGCACGCTGCTGGTCGCCATCCTGCTGGTGCTGGCCGCCGCCGTCGCGTACGCCGCGGTGTTCATGCCCAAGGCCCAGCCGCAGGACCGGCCGCGCCCGGAGGAGCCGCTGCCCCGGCCCACCGCCACCGCGCCCACCCCCGGCACCCAGGCCCCCTCGCCCAACGCGGTGACGCCCAGCGCCGTGACGTCCGGCGTGCCGCGGCTGGCCGCCGGGTACGTGGTGCGCGACGACCCCGAGGGCTTCCGCGTCGGTGTCGCCGAGGACTGGCGGCGCAGCCCCATCAACGACGTGGGCCAAGTCCGCTACACGGACGGCGACTACACCCTGATCGTGGTGCCCGGCCGGGACACCGTCCAGCAGGGCGGCGGCGACCCGCTGGAGTACCAGCGCACCAGGGAGCGCGAGCTCCAGCCGTGGCGCGACTCCTCCTGGGCGACCGCCTCCGGCCTGCGCCGGGTCGACGTCGGCCGACAGTCCATGGCCGAGGGCCAGTTCACCTGGCAGGACGCCAACGGCCGTGAGGTGTACGTCCGCAACCTCGCCCTGGTCATCGGCGACCGCTACCACGTCATCCAGGTCATCGGCCCGGAGAGCCAGCGCGACGAGGTGGCGGAGATCTACCAGCAGGCCGTCACGGCGTACCGCTCCGCCCGTTAGAGGACGGCCCCGGCGTTCCCAAGCCCCCCAACCCTCCGTAACCTGTCAGCCGAGGCAACGGGCGGGGGCAAGTGGAACAATCTCAGGACACGGGCGCGGGTCTGGTACTGGCCGGGCGCTACCGGCTGGGCGAGAGCATCGGCCGAGGCGGTATGGGCAAGGTCTGGCGCGCCCACGACGAGGTGCTGCACCGGACCGTGGCCGTCAAGGAACTGACGGCGGGGAAGTACGTCTCCGAGGCCGACCGGGCCGTTCTGCACGCCCGTACGCAGAAGGAGGCGCGGGCCGCCGCCCGGATCACCCACCCCGGTGTCGTCACCGTCCATGATGTGCTGGAACACGACGAACGCCCCTGGATCGTCATGCAGTACGTCGACGGGCCCTCCCTCGCCGACGCGGCCAAGGAGGCCGACGAGGGCCGTGTCGAGGCGCGTGAGGTGGCCCGTATCGGCCTGCACGTGCTCGGCGCGCTGCGCGCCGCGCACGCCGCCGGGGTCCTGCACCGGGACGTGAAGCCCGGCAACGTGCTGCTGGCCAGGGACGGCCGGGTCCTGCTCACCGACTTCGGGATCGCCGCCATCGAGGGCGACTCCACCATCACCCGCACCGGGGAACTGGTCGGCTCCATCGACTATCTGGCACCCGAGCGGGTCCGGGGCGGCGACCCGGGGCCCGCCTCCGACCTGTGGTCGCTGGGCGTCACGCTGTACGCGGCGGTGGAGGGCAGTTCCCCGTTCCGCCGTACCTCGCCCATCAGCACCATGCAGGCCGTGGTGACCGAGGAGCCGCCGCCCGCCGAGCACGCCGGGGCACTGGCCCACGTGATCACCGCGCTGCTGCGCAAGGACCCGGCCGGGCGGCCCGGCGCGGCCGAGGCCGAACGCATGCTGCTGGACGCGATGGAGGGCCGCGCGCCGGCCGCCGCCCACGCCTACGTACCGACGCAGCGGGTGTCGCGGGAGGAGCTGACGGCCGCCACGGTGCGGGTCCCGGACGGCGAGGGCTCCGGGTCCTCGGCGTCCCGCCCCGGGCCGGACCCCGGGGCGGAACAGCGGCCCCATCCGGTCCACCGGCAGCCGCAGCCCCGGTCCGGTGCCGGGCCGGAGGGCTCGCCCCCGGCCGGCGACGGTGTCCGCCCGCCCGCCCGGCGCTGGCGCGCGGCCGTGCTGGTGGTGGTGCTGGCCGCCGTGGTGGGCGGCGCGGCCGGCTTCGCGGTGATGCGGTACGGGAACGACGGCTCCACCCGGGCCCGGGGCGACGTGACGCTCGACACCGGCACCGGGCTCCCGGCCGTGTCGGAACCCCCGGAGGGCTGGCGGAGGGTCACCGACCCGGCGGGTTTCAGCCTTGTCGTACCCGACGGCTGGCGGCGCCAGGTGAACGAGGGTCAGATCGACTACACCCCGGACGGTGGCCGCCACCGCCTCCGGATCAGCGTCGATGCCTCACCCGACTTCGAGAACCCCCGGCTCCACATGCTCGATGTGGAGGAGAATCTGAAGAAACGATTGCCGCAGTATGCGCGGAAGCAGCTGCGGGCGAACACGTTCCGTGATCAACTGGAATCCTGTCTGTGGGAGTTCACCTGGGTCGAGGAGAAGAACCACCCCGAGAAGCGGCACGCGATCGACCAGGTGTATTACACGGACGACGGAACCGAGTACGCGCTGTACATGTCGTCTCCCGACGCCGACTGGCCGACCACCAGGGAGCAGTTCGACATCGTGCTGCGCGGCTGGCGTCCCGCCGAGGAGTGACCTCGGCGCGAGCAGAGGGGATGTGCCGTGTCCTTCGGACCGCGGGGATCAGGGGGACCGGACGGTCCTGACCGGCCGGAAGGGTCCACGGGACCGGAGGAGCCCGGCGGACCGGCGGGACCGGCCGACCGGGCGGCGGGGGGAGAGCGGCGGCGGGTCGCCGGGCGTTACCGGCTGGACTCGCGGCTCGGCCGGGGCGGCATGGGCACCGTCTGGCGGGCGTACGACGAACTGCTGGGCCGGCGGGTGGCCGTCAAGGAGCTCCACGTGGACGCGGGCACGGCCCCGCACTCGGTACTGCGGGAGGCCCGCGCGGTCGCCCGGGTACGCAACCCGCACGTCATCGTGGTGCACGACGTGGTCCTCGAAGAGGGCGTCCCGTACATCGTCATGGAGCTCGTCGACGGCGTCTCGCTCGCCCAGCGGATGGCGGTGCGCGGGCCGGTCTCCGCACCCGAGGCGGCGCGGATCGGGCTGGCGCTGCTCAGCGCGTTGCGCGCCGCGCACGCCCTGGGGGTGCTGCACCGGGACCTCAAGCCCGCCAACGTCCTGGTGGAGGAGGCGACCGGGCGCGTCGTCCTGACCGACTTCGGCATCGCCCAGCTCGCCGGGTCGACCACCATCACCGACGCCGGGACCTTCGTCGGCTCGCCGGAGTACACCGCGCCGGAGCGCATGCAGGGCGCGCAGGCCGGCCCGGAGACCGACCTGTGGTCGCTGGGGGCGCTGCTGTGCGCCGCGCTGACGGGCCAGTCGCCGTTCCACCGCGACTCCCTGGGCGGGGTGCTGCACGCGGTGGTGGAGGAGGAGGTGCGCCCGCCCCTGGCGGCCGGGCCGATCCTGCCCGCCGTACGGGGGCTGCTGGAGCGCGACCCGCGGTGCCGGATCGGCGCCGTCGAGGCGGAGCGGCTGCTGAGGGCGTACCTGGAGACGGGCACCACCCCGGAGTACGTCCCGCTGGACCCGCCCGCGCAGCCGCCGCGGCCCCGGCCGCCGCTCTCCCGGTGGGGCGGCAGGCGCCACACCCCCGCCCCGCCGCGCGACCCGCGCACCGGCCCACGGCCCGGCTACCCGGGGTACGCCTCGCACCCCACCGGGACGCACCCCGTCGGCACCCACCCGGCCGGGGCGCACCCCACCGCCACGCACCTGACCACGCCCCCCGGCGCGCAGTCCCGCGCCCGCGGCGCCACGCCCCTGGTGGCGACCGCGCTGCTCGCCGCCCTCGCCGGGGCGGGCGCGGCCGGTGTGCTCCTGCTGCGCGGGGAGGGCGAGGGCGGCGGTGGACGGACCGCGGCGCCCCCGCCGGTGACCACCGTGACCACGGTGACGGCCACGCCCCCGGCGGGCCCGGCGGGCCAGGGCGGCACCGCCGCCCCGGTGCCCGAGGGGTACCGCAGCGTCCTCGACCCGCAGGGCTTCTCGCTGACCGTCCCCGAGGGCTACGAACGCTCCGCCGACGACCGGCGGGTCTATTACACGTCGCCTGATCAGGCGTTCCGTATCGGGGTCCGGACCCAGGCCCCCGTCCCCAGCGGGCCGCTCGGCACCATGCGCCTGGCCCACGCCAACGGTCCGCGCACCCACCCGGGCTACCGGGACGCCAGGGTCGTCGCCACCACGCACAACGGGCTGCCCGCCGCGCTCTGGGAGTTCGTCTGGGACGGCTTCTCCTCGCAGGAGGACTCCCGGCGCACGTACGACCTGTGCTGGGACGAGAGCGGCCGGATGTACGACGTGTGGGTCTCGGGGCCGGTGACCAGGCGGGACGAGGTCAAGCGCCACTTCGACACCCTGCTGGACTCGTTCGTGGTGGAGCGCTGACTTCCGGCCGTTCCGCCTCGCCGTGGATCTGCCAGGATGTGCGCCATGACGAACCACGGGGGACGAGCCGACGAGCCCACGAGCTACAGCCTGCAGCCACCCGCCCCGGCCCCGCGGACCGACCCGTACGCCGCCCAGGTGCCGCCGCAGGGCACGCCGCACCCGCCCACCCGGCCGGCCGGTACGGCACCCCCCGCGCCGGCCGCCGCACCGGTGCCGGAGTCCGGCGCCGGCCGGGTCGTCGGCGGCCGGTACCGGCTGGTGGCCCGGCTCGGCCACGGCGGCATGGGCACCGTGTGGCGGGCCCACGACGAGGTCGTGGACCGTGAAGTGGCCGTCAAGGAGCCCCGGGTGCCGGACCACGTCGACGACCGGGAACGCGCCAACGTCCACCTGCGCATGCAGCGGGAGGCCCGCGCCGCCGCCCGGATCGACCACCCCGCCGTGGTGACCGTGCACGACGTCGTCGTGGAGGACGGCAGGCCGTGGATCGTGATGGAGCTGGTGCGCGGCCAGTCACTCGCCGACCGGCTCCAGGAGGGCACGCTCGACGTCCGTGAGGCCGCCCGTGTCGGGCTCGCCGTGCTGGGCGCGCTGGACGCCGCCCACGGGGCGGGGGTGCTGCACCGGGACGTCAAGCCGGACAACGTGCTGCTGGGCCGGGGCGACCGGGTCGTCCTGACCGACTTCGGCATCGCGCAGGTCGAGGGGGAGCAGGGGCTGACCGAGACCGGGTCGTTCGTCGGGTCACCGGAGTTCATCGCGCCGGAGCGGGTGCTGGGGCAGCGGCCGGGCCCCGAGTCGGACCTGTGGTCGCTGGGCGTGGTGCTGTACGCGGCGGTGGAGGGCATGTCCCCGTACCGGCGCTCCAACACGCCCGCCACCCTCCAGGCGGTGCTCTCCGCCGAGCCCCAGACGCCCGCGCGCGGCTCCGGCGCGTTCGGCACGCTCGTGATGCAACTGCTGCGCAAGGACCCCTCGGCGCGGCCCGGCGCGGCCGAGGTCCGCGCGGTGCTGGAGGCGGTGGCCCGGCCGCCCCGCCGGACCGCCGTCGCCGGGCCGTACACCGGGGCCGCCGGGAGCGACGCCGCGAGCGCCTGGGTGCCGCCGGCCCTCCGGGGCAACCGCAAGGCCGCGTACGGGCTGCTGGTCGGGGTGCTCGCCGCCGCGCTCGCCCTGGTCCTGATCGTCGCCGACCCCTTCGCGGGCGACGAGCTGCCCGCCGACTGGATCGTCCGGCCGGAGAACGAGGTCGTCTCGGCGGAGGTGGCGGTGCCCAAGGAGTACCGGCGGGTCGAGGGGGACGACGCCTCCAGCGTCGCCTACCACGACCCCAGCGGTGTCTTCGGCATCCACCTGGAACGCGTCGACCTGGCCGAGGACGAGGACGCCCTGGCGCCGGACCCCGCCAAGTGGGCCGCCCACTACGACGCGGGCGGCAAGTACGGCACCGAGATCAAGGCGGCGGACACCGAGACCAGGAGCGTCCAGCACCAGGGCAGGAACGCCTCCGAGGTGATCGTGGACTTCACCCCGCCCGGGGCGTCCGGCGACGACCCGGTGCGCCACCGCTGGCACGAGCGGTACATCGTCAAGGACAAGAACGTCTACTGGCGGCTGCGGGTGTCCATGCCGGCCGAGGGCAGGGCCGCGCGCGACGGCGAGGCGCTGTACGACCAGGTCGTCCAGCGGCTGCGGTTCCAGGGGCTGTGACCGTCCGGCGCGGGCGGGCGAGGCGCTGATCAGCGCTTATGTGCCAGCGAACGCTGGCACGGTGTGAGCGGCCGTGAAAAGCTGTTACCGGCGGGTACCGAAAGGGTCGCGCGGGGCTTACCCTCGCCCCCATGACGGACACGCCCCAGACGGACCCGGCCCCGACGGACTCCTCCCCGGCGGGCCCCGCCCCGGCGGGCCGACCGGCCGGCGCCGCGGCTCCCGGCCGGAACCCGGTCGCCCCCGCCCCGGCCGGTGCCCGCACCGCCGCCGACGTGGTCACGCCCGAAGTGGTCGCCCAGCTCACCCGGGGCGTCATCGGCTCCGGCCGGACCGCCAACCACACCCCGTTCACCGGTGAGCGGCTGGCCGAGCTGCCCGAGTCCACCCCCGAGGACGTCGCCGGGGCGTTCGCGCGCGCCCGCGCCGCCCAGCCGGTCTGGGCGGCGACGCCGGTGCGCGCCCGCGCCGCCGTCCTGCTGCGCTTCCACGACCTGGTCCTCCAGCGGCAGGGGGAGGTCCTGGACCTCATCCAGCTGGAGACCGGCAAGGCCCGGCTGCACGCCCACGAGGAGGTCCAGGCGGTCGCCGTCGCGGCCCGGCACTACGGGCGCCGCGCCGCCGCCTACCTCCGGCCGAAGCGGCACACCGGTGTCGTACCGGCCCTCACCAAGGTCACCGAACTGCGCCAGCCGCGCGGTGTCGTCGGGCAGATCGCGCCCTGGAACTACCCCCTGGAACTGTCCGTCGGCGACGCGCTGCCCGCCTTCGTCGCCGGCAACGCGGTGGTGATGAAGCCCGACACCGGGACGGCGCTGACCGCCCTGTGGGCCCGGGACCTGCTCATCGAGGCGGGCCTGCCGGCCGAGGTCTTCCAGGTCGTCATCGGCGAGGGCCCGGTCGTCGGTCCGGAGGTCGTCCGGCACGCCGACTACGTCTCCTTCACCGGTTCCACCCGCACCGGCCGCGAGGTCGCCCGGGGCGCCGCCGACCGGCTCGTCGGCGTCTCCCTCGAACTGGGCGGCAAGAACGCCATGCTGGTCCTCCACGACGCCGATGTGGAGAAGGCCGCCGCGGGCGCCGTACGGGCCTGCTTCTCCTCGGCCGGCCAGCTCTGCGTCTCCATCGAGCGCCTGTACGTCCACGAGTCCGTCGCCGACGCGTTCACCGAGCGCTTCGTGGCCCGGACCAGGGCCATGCGGTTGGGCAACTCCCTGGCGTACGGCGCCGACATGGGCTCCCTGGTCGGCGAACGGCAGCTGCGGACGGTCACCCGGCACGTCGAGGAGGCCGTCGCCAAGGGCGCCACCCTCCTCACCGGCGGTGCCGCCCGCCCCGACATCGGCCCGCTGTTCTACGAACCGACCGTCCTGGAAGGCGTCGAGGAGCCGATGGCCGTGTGCACCGAGGAGACCTTCGGGCCCGTCGTCTCCCTCTACCGCTTCACCGACGAGGACGAGGCCGTCGAGCGCGCCAACGCCACCCCGTACGGCCTCAACGCCAGTGTCTGGACCAGGGACGGCCGCCGCGGCCACGCCGTCGCCGCCCGCCTGCGCACCGGAACCGTCAACATCAACGAGGGGTACGCGCCCGCCTACGGCAGCGTCCAGTCGCCGATGGGCGGGATGAAGGACTCCGGTCTCGGCCGGCGGCACGGCTCCGAGGGCATCCTCAAGTACACCGAGGCCCAGACGGTGGCCCAGCAGCGCCTGATCCCGCTCGCCCCGTCCCTCGGCATGGACGACGAGAGGTACGCGGAGTTCATGACACGTTCCCTGAAGGTGATGAAGGCCCTGCGCCTGCGCTAGCCGGGCGTCCCCGCAACCCGCCCCTTCCCGCCCTCTCCGGTACGAGGAGTGCCCATGCCTCAGGTCCCGCCTGCCCAGAACCAGGAAGCCGCCCCGGCGGAAGCGGCCTACGACTACGACGTCGTCGTGGTCGGCTCCGGCTTCGGCGGCTCGGTGGCGGCCCTGCGCCTGACCGAGAAGGGCTACCGGGTCGGGGTCCTGGAGGCGGGCCGCCGCTTCACACCCGAAACCCTGCCCAGGAACTCCTGGGACCTGCGCAACTACCTGTGGGCGCCGGCCCTCGGCCTCTACGGGCTCCAGCGCGTCCACCTGCTCGGCAATGTGATGGTGCTCGCGGGCGCCGGAGTCGGCGGCGGCTCCCTCAACTACGCCAACACCCTCTACGTACCGCCCGAGCCGTTCTTCCGGGACCGGCAGTGGGCCGCCATCACCGACTGGCAGGCCGAACTCGCCCCGTACTACGACCAGGCCAGGCGGATGCTGGGAGTGCGGCTCAACCCCACCACGACCCCCTCGGACGTCCACCTCGAGGCGGCGGCGCGGGCGATGGGCGTCGGCGACACCTTCCACCTGGCGCCGGTGGGCGTCTTCTTCGGTGACGGCGAGGACGCCGACGGCACGGCGAGGGCCCGACCCGGCGAGAGGGTCCCGGATCCCTACTTCGGCGGCGCCGGTCCCTCCCGCCGCGCCTGCACCGAGTGCGGCGAGTGCATGACCGGCTGCCGGCACGGCGCCAAGAACAACCTCACCGAGAACTACCTCCATCTCGCCGAGCGGGCCGGGGCGGTCATCCACCCCATGACCACGGTCACCGCCGTCACCGAGGACCCGGACGGCGGCCACCGCGTCACCACCGTCCCCACTCACCGCCGCCGCAAGGCCGCCCCCCGGACGCTGCGCGCCCGGTACGTGGTCGTCGCGGCCGGCACCTACGGCACCCAGACCCTGCTGCACACCATGAAGGACCAGGGGCTGCTGCCGCGCCTGTCCGACCGCCTGGGTGAACTCACCCGCACCAACTCCGAGGCCCTGGTGGGCTCCCAGACCACCGACCGGCGCTACCGCCGGCGGCACGGCGCCGCCCGGGCCGACTTCACCCGGGGCGTGGCGATCACCTCGTCCATCCACCCCGACGAGAACACGCACATCGAACCGGTCCGCTACGGCCGGGGCTCCAACGCGATGGGCTCCTTGTCCATCCTCCAGGTGCCCTACGCCGAGAAGCGGGTACGGGCCTGGCTCGGCAACGTCGCCCGGCACCCCCTGCTGGCCCTGCGCTCGCTGTCCAACCGCCGCTGGTCGGAGCGGACCATCATCGGCCTGGTCATGCAGTCGCTGGACAACTCCCTGACCACCTACCGCAAACGCGAGGGCATCGGGAAGGGACTCCTGACCGCCCGCCAGGGCCACGGCGCTCCCAACCCCAAGCAGATCGCCGAGGGCACCCGCGCCGCCTCGCTGCTCGCCGAGGAGATCAACGGCTTCGCCGGCTCCAACATCGGCGAACTGGTGGGCACCCCGCTCACCGCCCACTTCCTGGGCGGCTGCCCCATCGGCGCCGCGCCGGACGACGGTGTCATCGACCCGTACCACCGCCTGCACGGCCACCCGGGCATCTCCGTCGTCGACGGCGCCGCCGTCTCGGCGAACCTCGGCGTGAACCCCTCGCTCACCATCACCGCGCAGGCGGAACGCGCCATGTCCTTCTGGCCCAACAAGGGGGAGGCGGACCCCCGCCCGCCGCAGGGCGAGCCCTACCAGCGCCTCGCCCCGGTCGCCCCGGTCGCCCCGGCGGTACCGGCGGACGCCTTCGGCGCTCTGAGGCTGCCGTTCCTGGGCATCCCGGCGGTCCCGCCGAAGAAGTGACCCCGGCCCCGGGGCCGAAGAAGTGACCCCGGCACGGGAAGGGCGCTGCACCCCCCTCCGAGTGCAGCGCCCTTCCCCTGTCCCATGGGCGTTGACACATGGATGACCCACAAACCGGTGAATTGGTTGCCCGGCGATCGACAGAAATCTCATGTGTCACGCGTCACAGGCATGTGCGGGCGGGCGATGCCGCACCAGAGGGCCCCGCGCCGGTCCTGGCGGGGCCCTCGATCCCGCCGCCCGGGCGTGCCGGGGAGAGCCTGGCCGGACACCGCCCCGGGTGGTGCTCCGAGGGGTGCTGGACGGCCGCGCCGGACGCGGGTCAGAGGCCGGACCGGGCGCGGGTCAGGTCGGACCGGACGCGGCCGGCCCCGGGCGTCCCCGGAGCCGGCCGCTCTTTCGGTGACCGGGCTGCTGTCCCCTGCCGTCCGGTCACGCGCGCCGGGGCGAGGTCCCACGGCGTGCCATCGGCACGCCACACGCCCCGGCGGAGCCACGCGTGGTTCCTTCGGCCCGCCCCTGGCTGGCACGGACACCGGGACCAACGAGGCCCGCGCGGGTGCGGGCACGCGCCGTACGGGTGAGAGCGGCCCCGCACGCGGGCCGGCGCGGTCCCGGGCGCCCCGCGCCGCCGGACCTCGCCCACCGCCCGACCCGCTGCGACTCGCCCACCGGGCGACCCGCGGTGACCTCGCCGACCGGGCGATCGCCGCGGCCCGGGGTCCGCGCCGTCCCCGCGCACGCCCGCCCGGCAACCCGTCACCGGGGGCGTGCCGGCCGCCTCACACCCGGCCCCGGCACAGCTCCAGCACCGTCATCGCCAGCGAGGTGCCGGGCTTGCCCAGCGCCTCGCGGTAGTGGCCGAGCACCTCCATCTCGCGCGCGAGGTGCACCCGGCGCCCGCCCGAGGTCAGACGGGCCTCCTGGATGACGGCCGAGACGGCGATCCGCTCCTGGATGAGGCCGATGATCCGGTCGTCGAGCGCGTCGATGCGCTCGCGGGCGTCCCGGACCAGGCGCGCGGCGTCGTCGGTACGGGCGCCGGTCTTGTCGGTGTCGAGGTTCACTGCGGTCATGGCGGGGGTCCTCTGCGTCCGGCCCCGGGGCTGTGACCCGGCCCGGAGAACGACGAGGCGCCCCGGGCCTTGTCGGCCCGGGGCGCCTGGGAAGTCGCTCGTCAGTTGCTCAAGCAGCACGACCACGGCAGCCGGACGGGCCGGGTGCCATAGGTAAAGACGAAGGTCGGGAGCTTGCGCATGCGCCCAGTATGGGCCATCCGCCCACCGGGTCGAGCCCCGGTTCGGATGGTGAGACAAAGGGTGTCCCCCGCCCGGCCGGTAGAATCGACTACACAGACCCCTCAATCCCGCCGGAAGGCCGCCGTAGTGTCATCAGCGAATCCCGCTGCCGCGCCCGACGCCGTACTCGTCGTCGACTTCGGCGCGCAGTACGCCCAGCTCATCGCCCGCCGCGTCCGTGAGGCCCGGGTCTACAGCGAGATCGTCCCGTCCACCATGCCGGTGGCCGAGATGCTGGCCAAGAACCCGAAGGCGATCATCCTCTCCGGCGGCCCGTCCTCCGTGTACGAGGAGGGCGCCCCCCAGCTCGACCGTGAGATCTTCGAGGCCGGCGTCCCCGTCTTCGGCATGTGCTACGGCTTCCAGCTCATGGCGAAGACCCTGGGCGGGCAGGTCGACAACACCGGCGCCCGCGAGTACGGCCGTACGCCGCTGCGCGTCACCAGGAACAGCTCCACCCTCTTCGAGGGCACCCCGGCCGAGCAGCCGGTGTGGATGTCGCACGGCGACGCCTGCTCCGCCGCTCCCGACGGGTTCACCGTCACCGCCTCCACGGACGTCGTGCCGGTCGCCGCCTTCGAGAACGACGAGAAGAAGCTGTACGGCGTGCAGTACCACCCCGAGGTGATGCACTCCACGCACGGCCAGCAGATCCTGGAGCACTTCCTCTACCGGGGCGCGGGCATCGAGCCGGTGTGGACCACCGGCAATGTCATCGAGGAGCAGATCGAGGCGATCCGCGCGCAGGTCGGTGACAAGCGCGCCATCTGCGGGCTGTCCGGCGGCGTGGACTCCGCGGTGGCGGCGGCCCTCGTCCAGAAGGCCATCGGGCCCCAGCTGACGTGCGTGTACGTCGACCACGGCCTGATGCGCAAGGGCGAGACCGAGCAGGTCGAGAAGGACTTCGTGGCCGCCACCGGCGTCCAGCTCAAGGTCGTCGACGCGCAGGAGCGGTTCCTGGCGGCGCTCGCCGGGGTCTCCGACCCCGAGGAGAAGCGCAAGATCATCGGCCGGGAGTTCATCCGGGTCTTCGAGCAGGCCCAGGCCGAGATCGTCGCCGAGGCCCCCGACGACCAGCCGGTGGAGTTCCTGGTGCAGGGCACCCTCTACCCGGACGTGGTCGAGTCCGGCGGCGGCACCGGCACCGCCAACATCAAGTCGCACCACAATGTGGGCGGCCTGCCCGAGGACCTCGAGTTCAAGCTGATCGAGCCGCTGCGCAAGCTGTTCAAGGACGAGGTCCGGATGGTCGGCCAGGAGCTCGGCCTGCCGGACGAGATCGTCCAGCGCCAGCCGTTCCCCGGCCCCGGCCTGGGCATCCGGATCGTCGGCGAGGTCACCCCCGAGCGCCTGGACCTGCTGCGCGAGGCCGACGCCATCGCCCGTGAGGAGCTCACGGCGGCCGGCCTGGACACCGAGATCTGGCAGTGCCCGGTGGTCCTGCTCGCCGATGTCCGCTCGGTGGGCGTGCAGGGCGACGGGCGCACCTACGGCCACCCGATCGTGCTGCGGCCGGTCTCGTCCGAGGACGCCATGACGGCGGACTGGACGCGGATGCCGTACGACGTGCTGGCGAAGATCTCGACGCGGATCACCAACGAGGTGAAGGACGTCAACCGCGTGGTGCTCGATGTGACGAGCAAGCCGCCGGGCACCATCGAGTGGGAGTGACCCCACCAGGTCACCCCCTCCCGGAGCCGTCGCTCACTCCTCGTGGGCGGCGGCTTCGAGCGTGAAGTCGTCGTAGTGGAAGCCCGGCGCGACGACGCAGCTCACCAGGACCGCCTCGTCGCCCGCCGGCTCGGCGGACTGCCAGCAGCCGGCCGGGACCAGGAGCTGCGGCTGCTCGCCGGTCTCGACCGAGGGGCCGAGCACCAGGGGCTCCCCCTCGCCCGAGGGGGCGTCGCCGGTGCCGCCCAGGGTCAGCCGCAGTGGCCCACCGCGGTGCCACAGCCACAGCTCGTCGGAGCGCACCCGGTGCCACCGGGAGCGCTCGCCGGGGTGGAGCAGGAAGTGGATGCCCGTCGCGTGGGCGCGCGGCCCGGGGTAGCCCTCCGGGGTGGTGGAACCGGCCGTCCGCCAGGTCTCCCTGAACCAGCCGCCCTCCACATGGGGCTGGAGGCCGAGCAGCGCGACGAGAGGTGAGGTGTCCGTCATGGCCGCATCCTCCCCGGCCGGCCCCCCGGCCACTCGCCGGGCCCGGCGGCGCTCGCGCCGCTCGCGTTGAGGGGCGTGCCCTGCCGGCACCGGGAGCACACGCCGGCACCGGTGAAAAGCGGGCACGGGCCGGGCCGTGTGGATGCGCCGGCGCACCCGCGCTCGGACCTCGCGCCGCCGGGCACCTCGCACCCGGGAGGGAGGCGGGCCGCCGGTGTGAGCGGTGGCCGGGTACGCCGCGTATCCATGGACGTGGAGGCCCGGGACAATCGGACCCGGGGCGACTGCGTGGAGAGGCGGACCGGAATGACGCACACCTACCGGACGGCGGGGACGACGCCGAGGTACGACCAGCCGCGCGGGTGGCGGGCCGGTGCCTCCCGGTACGCCCTGCTGCCGCTGCGCGTCTTCCTCGGCGTCACCTTCGTCTACGCCGGCCTCGACAAGCTCACCGACGGGAGGTTCCCGGCCGCTTCGGGCGCCGGATCGGTCGGGGACACCATGCGGGCCGTCCGGGACACCTCCGCGTGGCCCTGGCTGGTCGACCTGGCGCTGCGCGGCCCGGAGGGCTTCGGGTACGCGATGGCCCTCGGTGAGCTGGCCGTCGGGGTGGGGACCCTGGTCGGGCTGTTCGCGCGGCTCGCGGCGGCCGGCGGGGCGCTGATCTCGCTGAGCCTGTGGCTGACCGTCAGCTGGGCCTCCGACCCGTACTACTACGGCAACGACCTCGCCTACCTGATGGCGTGGCTGCCGCTGGTGCTGGCCGGGGCCCCGGTGCTCTCACTCGACGCGGCCCTGGCCGCGCGGCGGCGTCGGACGCGGTAGTGCGCCCAGGTCGCGGTGGCCGCGAGGAGCAGGCCGCCCGACAGCAGGGGCACCACGGCGTACCAGGGGGTGTGCCAGGAGCCGGCGGCGTCGCCCCCGTACAGCGCGGCGACGGCCAGGCCGGTGGCGCCCGCCACCAGCCGGCCGGGGCGGAACTCATGAAGCAGCACGGGTGACCTCCACCTGTCCGACGGCCGCGTTGAGTACCAGGTCCAGGGTGCCCGCCGGGGCCGAGCCGCCGGGCGGCGGGATCGTCCGGGTCACCTCCCGGTCCGGCGCGATGTCGATGTCGCGCGCCGGGTCCGACGGCAGCCGCAGGTCACCCAGCCCCACCTGGGCGCGCACCTCGACGGTCACGTCCCGGGGTACGACGATCCGCAACTGTCCGGCGCCGACCTCGGCGGCGACCCGCACCGTCCGCCCGGCGGGCACGGCCACGGCCGACAGGTCCAGGGTGCCGACGCTGGTGTCCAGCTCGTAGCGGGGGCGCACCTCCGCCACGCTCGCCGGCCGCCACTGCGTCCGCGCCCAGTCCGTGTCGATCTGCTTCGGCACCAGCGAAGCGCCCGCCAGCAGCAGGGCGGTGACCACTGTCATGAACACCGTGCCGAAGCCGGTGCGGCCCAGGAACGAACTGACCACCAGGCCGAGCGCGAACACCGTCAGCGCGCACGCGAGACCCAACTGCAGGCAGGTACCGAGCGGCTGCTCGCCCCACCGGGCGGCCGTACCGGCCCCGCCCGCCAGCAGCGCCAGCAGCAGCACCGGGCCGCCGATGGAGCGCGGGCCGCGCGAGGCGGGCACGGCCCCGGCGGCCGGGCGGGGCGGCCACCGGCCGCCGGCGGGGGCACCGCCCGCCGGCCCGGCCCCGGCCGGTACGTCACGGGCCGGCGGATCGCCCGGCGGCGGGTCGGCGGGTGACATGTCCGGCGGCCCCCACAGGTAACCGAGCGCCACCGGTCCCGTCGTACCGTCCTTCACGATCGGGTCGCGCCACCAGGACGGGGCGTCGGGGGGCGGCGGGGCCTTCGTCTCGGGCGGGGCCTCCGCCACCGCGTGCGCCGTCGCCGGGTCCAGCGGGGCCTCCGCCTCGACGGCCAGCCGCCGGCGCCGCGACCAGACGGCCGCGCCGCCCACCGCGATGACCAGCAGCAGCGAGAAGGACACCGTGCCGCTGGTGGCCATGGTGGACAGGAACAGCCCGCACCCGGCGAGCGCGGTCAGCACCGCCGTGAGCGAGGCCCCCGCGACCCGGCCGGACAGCAGCCGTCGTGCCTCGTTCTCGTCCTCGCCCTCCGCCGGTATCGCCAGCCAGGCGAAGCCGTAGAGAATCAGCCCCATGCCGCCGGTCAGCGCGAGCACCGCGACGCCGATCCGGAAGATCACCGGGTCGAGGCCGCAGTACCGGCCGAGCCCGCCGCACACCCCAGCCACCCCTTTCCGCCCCGGCGTGCGGCGCGGCGGCGGACGCGTCGGCTCGGTCTCCGGCGGGACGGACGTCGTGCTGGTCATACGTCCATGGTGGCGGGCGGGGCGGCCCGGCGGCACCGGGGCCGACCCTGGCCCGTCCCTGATATCTCCCCGGCGGCCCGCCCGGTGGCCGGGCCCCCTCGTCAGGGTCGGAATGGGGGCCGACCCTGATGACCGACCCGCCCCGGCGTGTGACGATCGGTCCATGCCCGCCGTGACCCGCCCGCCCGAGACCGACCCGCAGCCCCCCGTGCGCAAGCTCTACCGCAGCGCCGACGGGCGGATGCTGGGCGGTGTGGCGCGCGGCCTCGCCGGCCACCTGGGGCTGCCCGTCATCTGGGTCCGGCTGGTCTTCCTGGCCCTGTTCCTGGCCGACGGGTACGGCGTCCTGCTGTACGCCCTCTTCTGGATCGTCGTCCCGCTGGGCGTCGGCGGCCGGGCCCACCGGTCCTCCCTCTTCGCGACCGCGCCCGACGGCCGGCGCCGGCTGCGCAGACCGGACAAGGTCCAGACCACCGCCCTGATCGCCCTGCTGGTCGGCGGCGTGGCCTTCGTCAGCAACGTCAACGTGGCCGGCGACGGCAACCAGTACGTCTGGCCCACCCTGCTGGTCGGCCTGGGAGTGGTCCTGGTCTGGCGGCAGGTGGACAACGCCCGCCGCGCCCGCTGGACCGAGTACGGCCGCCGCAAGCGGCTGTTCCAGCTGGCCCGGGGACTGGCCGGGGTCGCCCTGGTCGGGATGGGCCTGACCGTCTTCATGGTGGTGCGCGGCTCCGCCGCCCAGCTCGGCACCGCGCTGACCGCGGCCGTGGCCGTCCTCGCCGGGATGGCGCTGCTCGCGGGGCCCTGGCTGGTGCGCATGACGCAGGACCTCTCCGAGGAGCGGACCATGCGCATCCGCGCCCAGGAGCGTGCCGAGGTCGCCGCCCACGTCCACGACTCCGTCCTGCACACCCTCACCCTGATCCAGCGCAACGCCGAGGACCCGGGCGAGGTGCGCCGCCTGGCCCGTGCCCAGGAGCGGGAGCTGCGCGACTGGCTGTACAAGCCGGACGGCATGGGCAGGGCGGGGGAGGAGGACGAGGAGCCCGGCACCCTGGCCGAGGCCGTCAAGCGGGCCGCCGCCGAGGTCGAGGACGAGCACGGCGTCCCCCTGGAGGTGGTCGTGGTCGGCGACTGCCCGCTCGACGAGAAGCTGGCCGCCCAGTCACAGGCAGCGCGTGAGGCGATGGTCAACGCCGCCAAGTACGGTGGCGGGGGCGGGGCCGTCCAGGTGTACGCGGAGGTCGAGGGGCGTACGGTCTTCGTCTCCGTACGGGACCGGGGGCCGGGCTTCGACCTCGACTCCGTACCGGCCGACCGGATGGGCGTCAGAGAATCGATCATCGGCCGGATGCAGCGCAACGGAGGCACCGCGCGGCTGCGGTCGGTGCCCGGGGAAGGCACCGAAGTGGAGCTGGAGATGGAGAGGGCGGACGGATGACCGAGGAAAGCACGGAACCGCGTCACGTGCGGGTGGTGCTCGTCGACGACCACCGGATGTTCCGCACCGGTGTGCAGGCCGAGATCGGCCGCACCGAGGAGACCGGCGTGGAAGTGGTGGGGGAGGCCGCCGACGTCGACCAGGCCGTGACCGTGATCACCGCCACCCGTCCCGAGGTGGTGCTCCTCGACGTCCATCTGCCGGGCGGCGGCGGGGTGGAGGTGCTGCGCCGCTGCGCGCCGCTGATGGGCGCGGCCCGCAACCCGGTTCGGTTCCTGGCCCTTTCGGTGTCGGACGCCGCCGAGGACGTCATCGGCGTCATCCGGGGCGGCGCCCGTGGCTACGTCACCAAGACGATCACGGGGAAGGACCTGGTCGACTCGGTCTTCCGGGTCCAGGACGGCGACGCCGTCTTCTCCCCCCGGCTGGCCGGATTCGTGCTGGACGCGTTCGCGTCGACCGACGCGCCGCCGGTCGACGAGGACCTGGACCGGCTCACCCAGCGCGAGCGCGAGGTGCTGCGGCTGATCGCACGCGGATACGCGTACAAGGAGATCGCCAAGCAGCTCTTCATCTCGGTGAAGACGGTCGAGTCGCACGTCTCGGCGGTGCTGCGCAAGCTCCAGCTCTCCAACCGGCACGAACTGACCCGGTGGGCGACCGCCCGTCGCCTCGTCTAGCGCCTCCCCGGGCCATGATGCAACCGGTACACATGACCTGCAACCTCTTCGAGCGTGGAACGCTCTGACCTTCCGTGATGAGTCTGACGGGTACCCCCTTCTTCGTGACGGCGATCGCGCTGGCCGTGGTTGCCGTCCTGCTGCCCCTCGCGCTGTGGAGCCGGGTGCGCGGACCGGCCCTGGTGCGCGGCGCCGTACGGCTGCTGATGCTGGGGTTCGCCCAGGCCACCGCGCTGCTCCTGGTCTTCGTGATGGTCAACAACAGCAACGCCCTCTACGACAGCTGGGGCGACCTGCTGGGCACCACCGACCACGTCGACACCGCACCCGACCTGGGCCGCGACGGCATGGGCGGGGTGCGGCTGGCCGAGCTGCCGAAGGCCCGGCAGAAGTTCCAGCCGGCCGAGGACCCGATCCTGGGCCCCGGGGTCCAGGTCACCAGGTTCGCCGGACGGGTCTCCGGCGTCAGCGCCGAGGTCTACGTCTGGCTGCCGCCGCAGTACGACGACCCCGCCTACCGGGACAAGAAGTTCCCGGTCGTCGAGGTCTTCCCCGGCTACCCCGGTTCCCCCAAGGCCTGGTTCGGCACCCTCAAGGCGCAGCAGCAGCTGCGGCCGATGATGGAGAGCGGCGAGATCGCCCCCTTCATCATCGTCGCCCCGCGCACCACGCTGATCGACGCCGACCACGGCTGCGCCAACATCCCGGGCCGGATCAACGCGGACACCTGGCTGAGCGTCGACGTCCGCAAGATGGTCATCGACACCTTCCGGGCCTCCGGCAGGGCCGACGGCTGGGCCGTGGCCGGCTACTCGGCCGGCGGCCACTGCGCCGCCAAACTCGCGCTCGCCCACCCCGACCGCTACCGCGCCGGAGTGAGCCTGTCCGGCTACAACGACCCGGCCGCCGAGAAGGCGTCACTGGCCGGGCGGGACCCGGAGCTGCGCCGCGCCAACAACCCGCTGGAGATCCTCAAGTCCGCCCCGGAGCCGCCGCGCACCGCCCTGTACCTCTCGGGCGCCAACGGCGACGGCCTCCAGTCGGGCCTGGCCCTGCGCGGCTACGCCCAGGCCCCGACGACGGTGAAGGTGGTCGAGGTGGCCGGCGCGCACGACACGGGCGTCTGGAAGCGGCAGGTCCCGGACGTCTTCCGCTGGCTGACCCGGTACGTGAAGCCGTAACCGGCAACCGGCCGGACCTGGCCGAGGGCGGGCGGACCCGCCCCGGTTAGGCTCCGGCCCATGGACGTACTCATCAATGTCTTCGTCGCCCTGCACATCATCGGTATCGCCTCCCTGCTGGGCGGCTTCCTCACCCAGATGAAGGCGATGGGCGCGGGTACGGCACGCTTCGTCCCCGCGATGCTGCACGGCGCCCTCACCATGCTGGTCACGGGGATCGCCCTGGTCGGCCTCAACCAGGCCGACGGCCAGACCGTGAACAACGTCAAGATCGGCGTGAAGCTCGCCCTGCTGGTCGTGATCCTGGCCCTGGTGTATGTGAAGCGGGACGAGGAGACGGTGGACAAGGGCGCCTTCGGCGCGGTCGGCGGCCTGACCGTGGTGAACATCCTCATCGCGACGCTCTGGACCTGACACCCGCACCGGCGCGTCGCTCAGGCGGGGCGCACGCTGCCGTGGACGGGCATGTAGTAGATCGACTCCTCACGGACATTGGCGCCCGGCGCCGGGGCGTGGATCATCATCCCGTCACCGAGGTAGATGCCGACGTGACGGATGTCGTCGTAGAAGAACACCAGGTCCCCGGGGCGCAGATCCTCCGTGTCCACGCGCGTGCCGACCCGCGCCTGCTCCCAGGCGGTGCGGGGCAGGTCGACGCCCGCCGCTTTCCAGGCCGCCTGGGTCAGCCCGGCGGAGTCGTACGAACTCGGGCCGGTCGCGCCCGAGACGTACGGCTTGCCGATCTGGGCGCGGGCGAAGGCGATGACCTTGTCGGCCTTGGCGACCCCGGCGGGCTTGTCGGGCGTGGCGGCCCCGGCCGGCCGGGCGCGGTCCTCGCCGGGGTGTTCCGGCTCCTGGTGCCGGTGGGCCTGGCCGGCGGCCCGCGTCGCGTCCCGGTGGCGGGCGCCTCGCGCCGGTCCTCGCTCCGGCCGGGCCGGGCGGGCGAGCTCCTCGGCGGCCAGCCGTGACAGCAGCGCGCGGGCCTCGGCCAGCTTGTGCTGCGCGGTCCGCTTGGTCACCCGCAGGGAGGCCGGTGAGGTGGTGAGCGCCTCCGTGCCCGCGACCGCTGCGTCCGGCCGGGCGGACACCGTCGCGGGCACCGCCCGAAGCGCCGGTACCGGCGCGGGAGGCTGCGCCGGGGCGACCGGGGCGACCGGGGCGACCGGGGCGACCGGGGCGACCGGGGCGACCAGGGCCGGGGCCTGGGCCAGTAGGGGGGCCTGCGCCGGTACCGGCGCGGGAGGCTGCGCCGGGGCGACCGGGGCCGGAACCAGTACCGGCGCGGGTGCCCGCCCGGTGGAGGACCGGGGGACGCCGGTGAGGCGCAGCGCCGTGGTCGGCGCGCCGGTCGGGGCTCCGGCCGCGCGCCGCTGCCGGTCGGGGGCCGGCCCGGCCGCGTCGTACGGCCGCGTCCCGCCCGTTCCGGCCTGCCGGTAGAGGTCCTCGACCTTCTTCCGTACCTCGTCGGCCGTCGGCCCGCCCTCGATGTCGCCGGCCTCGGCGGGCGTGACGGACATGGCGGACGCGCTCTGCGAGGACAGCAGGGTGACCGAGGCTATGGCTGCCGTCGTGACCCCGACGGCGGGGGCGTGGTTACGCAGGGTGGTGCGCGTGCGCGGCTTGCGATGCGACGCCAAGGCCGGCATCTCCTTCCGTGGACCGCCTACCGGGTTAGCTGTCGGGTTCGGGCGGAACGGAAGAAGTCGCCCTACGGCCGTCGCTGCTGCGTGCCGGCCGATTCACCCCGGTCGTGCGTGTGTGGGTCCCCGGTTCCGAACTTCCCTGCTGGGAAGCCGGATTCGGCGTGGACGGCCCGCTCGGCGTGGTTCACCGAAGAGGGTACGAGCCGCCTGGACGAGACGCTAGCCAAACTGTGGCGGTGCTGTGAAGGACGATGTTCGATATGCCGGATACATTTCCGTGACCTTGGCGTGATGTCGTTGTGCGGTAGCACACCGTGACGACGACGGAACGGCCACGGGTGTCAGTGGGGCGGCCTAGACTCGATAGGCGATGAGCAGCCTCTTTGACGACAGCTTCCTGGCGGGCCTCCGGAACCACACCGGAGAGGAGCCCCCGCCCCCCGAGGACTCCGAGGGACACGCCCCGGCCGCGGAGGAGGTCCCGCACGACCTCTTCGGGGACCGCTTCGACGTGCCCCCGGCCAGGGACTCCTACTACCGCGACGGCGCCCCGCGTCCCGTCGTGGACCCCGCCGCGCTGCTGGAGGGGCTGAACGAGCAGCAGCGCGCCGCCGTCGTGCACACCGGCTCACCCCTGCTCATCGTGGCCGGAGCCGGGTCCGGCAAGACCCGGGTGCTGACCCACCGCATCGCCCACCTGCTGGCCACCCGCCATGTGCACCCCGGCCAGATACTGGCGATCACCTTCACCAACAAGGCCGCCGGTGAGATGAAGGAGCGGGTCGAGCAGCTCGTCGGCCCGCGCGCCAACGCCATGTGGGTCATGACCTTCCACAGCGCGTGCGTCCGCATCCTGCGCCGCGAGTCGAAGAAGCTCGGCTTCACCTCGTCGTTCTCGATCTACGACGCCGCCGACTCCAAGCGTCTGATGGCGCTGGTCTGCCGGGACTTGGACCTCGACCCCAAGAAGTTCCCGCCGAAGTCCTTCAGCGCCAAGATCTCCAACCTCAAGAACGAGCTGATCGACGAGGAGGCCTTCGCCGACCAGGCCGCCGACGGCTTCGAGAAGACGCTCGCCGAGGCGTACCGGATGTACCAGGCGCGGCTCCGCGAGGCCAACGCCCTGGACTTCGACGACATCATCATGACCACGGTGCACCTGCTCCAGGCGTTCCCGGACGTCGCCGAGCACTACCGGCGCCGCTTCCGCCACGTCATGGTCGACGAGTACCAGGACACCAACCACGCCCAGTACACCCTCGTCCGCGAGCTGGTCGGCACCGGGTACGAGGACCTGGACCCCGCCGAGCTGTGCGTCGTCGGTGACGCCGACCAGTCGATCTACGCGTTCCGCGGCGCGACCATCCGCAACATCCTCCAGTTCGAGGAGGACTACCCGAACGCGACGACGATCCTGCTGGAGCAGAACTACCGCTCCACGCAGACGATCCTGTCCGCCGCCAACGCGGTGATCGAGCGCAACGAGAGCCGCCGCCCCAAGAACCTGTGGACCAACGCCGGCGAGGGCGCCCGCATCACCGGGTACGTGGCGGACACCGAGCACGACGAGGCGCAGTTCGTCGCGGACGAGATCGACCGGCTGACGGACGCGGGCGAGGCGAAGGCCGGCGACGTCGCCGTCTTCTACCGGACCAACGCCCAGTCCCGGGTCTTCGAGGAGATCTTCATCCGGGTCGGCCTGCCGTACAAGGTCGTCGGCGGCGTGCGCTTCTACGAGCGCAAGGAGGTCCGCGACGTCCTGGCGTACCTGCGCGTGTTGGCCAACCCCGAGGACACCGTCCCGCTGCGCCGGATCCTGAACGTGCCCAAGCGCGGTATCGGCGACCGCGCCGAAGCGATGATCGACGCCCTCTCGCTGCGCGAGAGGATCACCTTCCCGCAGGCGCTGCGGCGCGTCGACGAGGCGTACGGCATGGCGGCGCGCTCCGCCAACGCCGTGAAGCGGTTCAACGCGCTGATGGAGGAGCTGCGCACCGTCGTCGACTCGGGCGCGGGTCCGGCGGTGGTCCTGGAAGCGGTGCTGGAGCGCACCGGATACCTCGCCGAGCTCCAGGCGTCGACCGACCCGCAGGACGAGACCCGTATCGAGAACCTCCAGGAACTGGCCGCCGTGGCGCTGGAGTTCGAGCAGGGGCGGGCGGAGGAGGAGGGCTCGGGCACCCTGGCCGAGTTCCTGGAGCAGGTCGCCCTGGTCGCCGACTCCGACCAGATTCCCGACGAGGACGAGGAAGGCTCCGGTGTCATCACGCTGATGACCCTGCACACCGCCAAGGGCCTGGAGTTCCCGGTGGTGTTCCTGACGGGCTTGGAGGACGGTGTCTTCCCGCACATGCGCGCCCTGGGCCAGACCAAGGAGCTGGAGGAGGAGCGGCGCCTGGCGTACGTCGGCATCACGCGCGCCCGGGAGCGGCTCTACCTGACCAGGTCGTCCATGCGCAGCGCCTGGGGACAGCCCTCGTACAACCCGCCCTCCCGCTTCCTGGAGGAGATCCCCGCCTCGTACGTGGAGTGGAAGCGGACGGGCCGGATGGCCGCGCCGGCCGGCCCGACGTCCGGGATCGCGACCTCGCTCTCGTCGTCGCTGTCGTCCTCCCGGTCGCGGTCCGGCCCCTCGGGCTTCGCCACCCGGCGCACCACGGACAAGCCGGTGATCTCGCTGGCGGTCGGGGACCGGGTGACGCACGACCAGTTCGGCCTGGGCACCGTGATGGCGGTGACGGGGCACGGCGCGGACGCGCAGGCCACCATCGACTTCGGGGACGAGAAGCCGAAGCGCCTGCTGCTGCGGTACGCGCCGGTCGAGAAGCTGTAGCGAGAGAGACGGAAGCGGTAGCGGCGGCGTCCGGCCCGTGGGTCCACCACCCGCGGGCCCCTGCCCGTGAGCCTGCCCGCCCGTGAGCCTCCCCGCCATGGGGCGGCCGGTGGTGGCTCCGCCGGCCCGCGGGGTGCGGTCCTGGAGCGGTGTCAGCCCATGGGGTAGCAGCGCACTGGGGCGTGGCCCGTGGGTGTGTCAGCCCGTGGGGTCCACACCGTGGCTGCGCAGCCACGGCAGCGGGTCGATCGCCGCGCCGCCGCCGGGCCGTACCTCGAAGTGCAGGTGCGGTCCGGTGGAGTTGCCCGAGTTGCCGGAGTAGGCGATCACATCACCGGCCTTGACCTCGCCGGAGCGGATCTTGGTGCTGCTCAGGTGGCAGTACCAGGTCTCGGTGCCGTCCTTGGCGGTCACGATCGCCATGTTCCCGTAGGCGCTGTTCCACTGGGTGCGTACGGTGCCGTCGGTCGCGGCCATCACGGGCGTGCCGTACTGGACCGGGAAGTCGATGCCGGTGTGCAGGGACATCCAGTTGACGCCCGCCTGCCCGTAGTACGCGCTGAGCTGGTGGAGCTTGACGGGAAGCATGAACTTGGGGCGCATCGCCTCCCGGCGCGCGGCCTCTTCCTCACGCTTCTTGCGCTCCGCCTCCTGGCGCGCCTTCAGGTCGATGCGCTCCTGGGTGCGGCTGGCCCGGTCGCCGAAGTCGCGGGCGTCGGCGCTGAGCGCCGCGAGCTGGGTGTCCAGGGCGCTGTTGGCGACGACCGGCTGCACAACGCTGGCCGTATCGGCGGCGGTGACCGCCTTGCCGTCGTCCTTCTGCCCGGCGGCACCGTCGGTGAGACCGCTGACGGACGCGGCGGCGATACCGGCGACGCCCATGACGCAGGCCGACGGCACGGCCACGGTGAGCAGCGCGGAACGCTTGGCGGGGGTACGGCGACGGCCCCGGCTGCCGCCGGCGCGGCGGTTGGCGCGGGCGGCGGGCGCCGCCTCGTGCCCGGCACCGGCCTCCTCGTCGGACACGACCGGTGCGACCGCGGTTTCCGTGAACGCGGCCTCGGCGTCGGCTCCCTCGGGTTCGCCGTCGGCTCCGGCCGGATGCGACTCGGCGTGCGGGTCGGGGAATTGGTGCCCGGAAGCCGGGTAGTCGTACTGCTCCGGGACGGTGAACGTCTCGGTGGGCGCGTAGTGCCAGGCGGTGGCGTCATGGGCACCGGTGTCGAACGCGGACGTGGCCCACTCGCCGGTGGTGCCGTACCCGGTGGTCCGAGCCTGCCCTTCGGCCCGGTGCTGGGCGTCGGCCCGCACGTCGGCCTGGGCCTCGCTCCAGGCGGTGGCGTCCCACTGGCCGGTGTACTCGGAGTACTCGACGTATCCGGTGTCCCACTGCTGCGTGGTGGCGTACTGGCCGCCGTGGTCGGTGGCGTCCCCCGGCCGGCCGGTCCCGTGGCTCGCGTCGTACCCGGACCCGGCCGGGTAACCGGTCTGGTAACCGCCGGGAAGGGCGCCGAAGAGGGGGTCTGTCGCGAAGGTGCCGGTGTCGAGGCTGCCGGTGTCGAAACTGCCCGTGCTGTAGGCGTCGTCTCCGACGTACCCGGCGTGGGGGTGCTGGTCGTTCACCAACTTCTCTCTCGCCTCGGCAGCAGGACCAGTTCCGGGGCCGGCCCCGGAAGGGAGCCCCAGAGGGGGAAAGCAGTGGGCGCGACTGTACCCGGCGGTACGCGCAACCGACAATCTTCCGCGAGGTTTGGCTCTGCCTGAAACGGGCATTCGGCCGTCTTTCGCCGAAGTGTGTGCCGAGCCTTGGCTCTACGTTCGAGAGTTGTTCGAGTCCTTGTGGGTGAACGTCACGCCACGGACGCGGAACCGGTCGTTCCTGAGGGGGTGTCCCGGGGTGCGAGCGCCTGACGGATGGCGGAGGCGATCGCGGGATGGACCGGCAGGGCCAGATGGCCGATCCCGCTGACCCGTACGTTCTCCACCGTGAGGTCGGGGTGGTCGAGCCGGGCCGTCTCGACCGGGACCATCAACTGGTCCAGGTCGCTCCAGAAGCTGACGAAGCGGGTACGGCACTGCGGCGCTGGTTCGCCCAGCTCCCTCAGCAGGCTGGAGCCGGGCCGCATCTGCCGTACCAGCGGATGGGCGCCGGCGAACGGCGCGAAACTGGTGCCCGCGTGCGGGGTGCCGAGCGTCACCAGGACCCGCACCCTTCGGTCACCGCCCAGTCGCTGTGCGTAGTAGCGCCCGATCAGGCCGCCGAGACTGTGTCCGACGATGTCGACCTCGCGGTGCCCGGTGCGCGCGCAGATCTCCTCCACATGGCGGCCGAGCAGCTCGGCGGCGGTTCTGACGTCACAGGTGAGCGGGGAGTAGTTGAGCGATTCCAGGTGGTGGTGCCCGTTCCGGGCGAGGGAGCGGCGCAGCAGGACGAACACCGAGCGGTTGTCGCCGAAGCCGTGCAGCAGGACGACGGGCGGGTGGCTCAGGTCGGTGGGGACGGGGGGCCTGGTGAGGGTCCCGGCGGGCGTGCCCGTGTCGGCGTCGGTGAGCTGCGCCGGCACGGCGCCCCGGCGCTCCTGGACGATGCCGGTGGGGTAGAGGACCAGGTGACCGGCGAGGATCGCCAGCTCAAGAGCGGTGGCCTTCAGCAACGGGAGGGGCAGCGGCAGCGGCAACCGGAGCGGGAGGAGCGGCGAGAGCGAGCTGAAGGTCAGCACCCCGGTACCTCCGAACGGCATACGGGGGGCGGCTCTGCCCCCCGTATGCCCTCATGGGGCGCCGTATCGAGGGGTGGGGATGAGGCCGTACCACCGTCCCGCGCGGCTGGCGGCGCGGTGATACGACGACCTCGTTCGGCTCCCCTTTGCGATCGCCTCCGGGGACCAAGTGGCCCCTGATCCGGGGGACGACGCTCAGCGGATATGTCCCACGTGTGATTTCCCCCTCGCTGGCCACCGCGAAACGGCTGGTTGCGGGATGCTGTCGATAACGTTCGTTCACCTCCCCGGGCAAACAGGTACGGGGGACGCATGTGGAGGCACTGATGGGTGTGACCGGTCCGATCCGCGTGGTGGTGGCCAAGCCGGGTCTCGACGGCCACGATCGCGGGGCGAAGGTGATCGCGCGAGCGCTGCGTGACGCGGGTATGGAGGTCATCTACACCGGCCTCCACCAGACGCCGGAACAGATCGTGGACACGGCGATCCAGGAGGACGCGGACGCGATCGGGCTCTCGATCCTCTCCGGCGCGCACAACACGCTGTTCGCGAAGGTCCTGGACCTGCTGAGGGAGCGCGACGCGGAGGACATCAAGGTCTTCGGCGGCGGCATCATCCCGGACGCGGACATCGCGCCGCTGAAGGAGAAGGGCGTGGCGGAGATCTTCACGCCGGGCGCGACGACGGCGTCGATCGTGGACTGGGTCAACGCGAACGTCCGCCAGTCCGCCGGCGCCTAGCCCGCTGCTCCGGACGCCCCGCCGGACGGAGTGCGGCCGCGGCGCTGGGCGTGCCTGAGGCGCTGGGTGCGCCTGCGGGGCGGGCGTCCCTGAGGCGCTGGGTGCGGCTGCGGGGCGCGCGTCCCCGCGGGACCCGGCATCCCCGCCGGCCCTGGCATGCCTGCCGGACGAGCGCCGCTCCAGGAGGGAGCGTCCTTGCGGGACCGGGCGTCGTCGAGGCGCCGGGCGTCTCTGCCGGACCAAGCGTGCCTGCGGGTGTGGGCGCCGCTTCCGGACCCGGCGTCCTTGCCGGACCGGGCGTGCCTGCGGGTGTGGGCGCCGCCCCGGGAGCGTGCGTCCCTGCGGGGCCGGGCGGGCCGACTGGGCGCCCTGTGTCAGCCGGATCCGTCGCCGCTTCCAGGATCGGGCGCCTTGGCGGGACCCCGTAGTCCCGCCGGACGCGGTGTGCCTGCCGGACGGTCGCCGCTCCAGCTCCCGGTGTCCCTGCGGGACCTCCCTGCGGACCCGGCATCCCCGCCGGACCGGGCGTCCGGGAGTGGGCGCCGGCCCGGGAGAGGGTGTCTCCGAGCACGACCGGGCGTCCCTGCGGGGCCGGGCGTGCCTGCGGGAGCGGGTACCGGTCCGCGCCGGTCGCCGGCCGTGCCCGGGCGGCCGTACCTCCCGGCCCGGCAGCCGGTCCCCGGGCCGGGAGGTACGGCCGGGATCCGGGGCCGGGTGTCAGCCCGCGGGTGCCGGGCCGAGCTCCGTTCGTATCGCTTCGCGCAGCCGAAGTGTCGCCACCAGCCGGCGGAACGCCTCCGACCAGTACCCGCCCGCCCCCGGTGACGCGCCCTCGGGTTCGTCGGGGAGCGCGGTGAGGAGTTCCAGGCGGGCCGCCTCACCGGGGTCCAGGCACCGCTCGGCCAGGCCCATCACGCCGCTGAAGCTCCACGGGTAGCTCCCCGCGTCACGGGCGATGTCCAGCGCGTCGACCACGGCGCGGCCGAGCGGTTCCGCCCAGGGCACCGCGCAGACGCCCAGCAACTGGAAGGCTTCCGTCAGGCCGTGAGCGGCGATGAACCCGGCCACCCAACCGGCCCGTTCACCGGCCGGCAGCACCGACAGCAGCTTGGACCGTTCGGCGAGCGAGGAGGTGCAGGGGCCCGTCGCCGGGGGCGTGGAGGGCGGTCCGAGCAACGCGCGGGCCCATGCGGCGTCCCGCTGCCGTACCGCCGCCCGGCACCAGGCGGCGTGCAGCTCGCCGCGCCAGTCGTCGGCGACCGGCAGGGCCACGATCTCCTCGGGGGCACGGCCGCCGAACCGGGCCGGCCAGACGGTGAGCGGCGCGGCCTCCACCACCTGGCCGAGCCACCAGGACCGCTCACCGCGCCCGGCGGGGGCGTTGGGCACGACACCATCGCGCTGCATGGCCGCGTCGCACTCGTGCGGTGCCTCCACGGTGATCGCCGCACCGCCCCCTGTGAGGTCGGGGCCCACGCAGCTCACCGCGCGCCCGGCCATCCGGGCGGCGAGCGCCGAGTGCGGCAGGGCGGACAGCAGCTCGGCCGCCGTGGCGCGGACGTTGCGGCTGCGGTCGCCGAGCGCCTGTTCCAGGAAGGGTTCGTCCGCGTCGGAGAGCCCGTCGCGCAGCGAGTCCAGGAACATCAGCCGGTCCTCGGCCCGTTCGGTGGACCAGGTGGAGCGGAGCAGGTCCAGCGCGGCGGCCGGGTCGTGGGCGCGCACGGCGGACAGCAGGGCGACCCGTTCGGCGAACAGGCCCTCGTCCCACAGGCGCCGCACGGCGTCGGCGTCGTCCGGCGCGGGCAGCGTGACGCCGCCGGACCCGCCGCGCAGGGCGAACTTCCACTCCGGGTTGAGCCGGGCGAGCCACAGCCCGCGCGGCCCGGCGAAGGTGAGTGCCTGCGTCCGCAGGTCGGTGCGGGCGCGGGCGGCGTCCAGCAGGGCGGGCAGGACGGCCGCCGGTGGCCGGTAGCCGTGCTGGTTGGCCGTGGCCAGCCATTGCGGGAGCAGCTCGGTGAGGTCGGGTGTCGCCCCGCGCCGGCCGCCGCCCTGAGCGGGGCCCGAGCGGTCGGCGAGCAGTTGGACGAGCCGGCGCCCGGCCGGTTCGGGCAGTGCGGGCCGCTCGTCGGGCGGCGCCGGCGCGGGCCGCTCGGCGGCGGGCGCGGGGAGCAGCCCGGCCCTGCGCCGTACGGTGTGCAGCGCGGCCGCGTCCAACAGGGCGGCGGGCGCGTCCTTCCCGGGCGCGGCGGCCATGACGCCGGCGTCCGGAGCCCGCCGGTCGGTGCCCAGGAGTGCCGTGGTGACGAGCTCTTCCCAGGGTGTCGTGGTCATCGGGGTCCTCCGTACGTGTCAGGTGAGCGGGACCGTCCCGGACGTGTCGGCCGCCCAGGCGGTGAGCGGGTCGAAGCCGCGGTGACCGCACTCCCCGAAGACGGTGACGGGGCCGCCGCCGGACAGGGCGACCAGCCGCCACAGCCCTGGCCGGGTGAGCGCCGCCGGGGCCAGCGGCAGCGCGTTGCCGCCGTCCGCGTCCGCCAGCTGCCAGCAGCCGTCCCCCGACGGCACGGGTATGACCTCGGTCAGGGTCACCGGCCAGGAGTCCAGCCAGGGGTCCTCGCGCAGTGCCGCGCCGTACGCGCTGAGCGCGTCGGTGACCGGTCCGCCCGGGGGCGGGGTGCCGAGCGCGACCGGTACGGTGAACCGCTCGCCCAGCTCCGCGCGCAGCTGCCCGGCCCCCGGGTGGCGGGTGACCTCCGCCTCGACGACCGTCCCCACCGGCAGCGCCAGTTGGGGCGCGCGGCCGGCCGCGCCGAAGGACAGCAGCAGGGCCGTGCGCCGGCTCGCCCGCCCGTGCAGCCAGACGCGGCGGGTGGTGAGCTTGCCGTCCGACGTGTCGTACTGGGCCAGCACCGCCCAGTGGTCCCGTACCGCCGGGCCTTCGGCGGGCGCGGTCAGCCCGACCCGGGTGCGGACCGTCGCCGCCAGTGGATCCGGCAGCCGCTCGACACCCAGCCACACCTGGTCCAACAGGTGTGTCAGGGCGCACTCCTCCAACAGCCGCGCCGGCCAGCCCGGCCCCGAGCCCGGGATCGCCCCGAGCTCCCTGACCCGGCCGGCCAGGCCGGGTGCCTGCGCGTCCACCATCCGGGCCGCGGTCTCCTCCCACAGCCCGTACCCCGACCGGTCGGCCCCGGCCAGCCCGCCGCGCAGCAGGTCGGCCAGCCGCTGCTCCAACTCCCGCGCGCCCGCGGTGATCCTGGCCGCGCGCCGCTCGGCCCTCCGCCGGGCCGCCTCCGGGTCACCGCCTCCCGCGGAGGCCGCGGCGCCCGCGCCCGCGCCTTCCGTCCCCGCCGCGCGCCGCCGCCGCCCCGCCAGCCACTGCTCGACCCAATCGGGCGCCTCGCAGCCGCGCACCGTCTCCTCGTCCGCCGCCCAGAGGAGCAGCAGCCCCAGCGCGTGCTTGCACGGGAACTTCCGGCTCGGGCAACTGCACTTGTAGGCGGGCCCCGTGGTGTCGACGACCGTCTGGTACGGCTTGGTGCCGCTGCCCTTGCACAGCCCCCAGACGACCCCCGCGCCGGTGCTGCCCGCGTCCGACCACGGCCCGGCCGTGCCGAGTTTGCTGCCCGCTTTGCGTGAGGCGGCGTCAGGAGCCAGGGCCAGCACCTGTTCCGCCGTCCAGCGCACCCCCTGCTGATTCATGGGAACGACGGTACGACCCGGCACTGACAATCGCCCTGACGTGTGGATTCCCCCCGGGAGTGGCCAATTGGCTTTACGTTGTCTTTACTGTGGTGATCAGTGCGTCACCACATCCCTCTGGGGGGAACCATGAACCGCTTCAGCCGCTCCGTCGTGTCCGTACTCGCCGTCGGCGGGCTCGCCTTCGGCCTCGGCGCCTGCTCCGTCGCCGAGGAGGCCGCGAAGCAGGCCGAGAAGGAAGTGAACGAACCGTACGAGGTCACGTACGAGATCACCGGGAAGGGCATCGACTCGATCGACTACCACACCGACAACGGCGGCGCGGCCAAGCCGAAGGTGGAGACGGTGCGCAAGCCCACGCTCCCCTGGACGAAGACGGTGAAGCTCCGTGGCCTGCTGCCGCCCGGTGTCATCCCGGTCGCGGCCGACCCGGACGGCGTCGAGATGACCTGCAAGATCATTTACCAGGGCAAGGTCATCGAGGAGTCGTCCGCCAAGGGGATGGCCGCCGCGACCGGCTGCATCGCCACCTCACCGGTCGCCGGCTGACCGGCAACTGCCCCGCCGACGCGGCCGTTTCCGCTCCTGCCTGCGGAAACGGCCGATTGTCAGTGGCATGGTGCACGGTGGTTCCCACACCCGGTCGCACACGATCAGGAGGGGGAACCATGACCGTGCCCGAAACCACCCGAGCCACCCCGGACACCGGTGGCTCCACCGGCGCCGAGGCCCTGCGGCCGCATGCCGAGGACGCCTTCGCCGATGAGCTCGCGGCGCTCGCCGCCGCCGACGACCGGCCGCGGCCGGCCCGCTGGCGACTGTCGCCCTGGGCCGTCGCCACCTACCTGCTCGGCGGCACCCTGCCCGACGGCACCGTCATCACACCGAAGTACGTGGGGCCGCGCCGGATCGTCGAGGTCGCCGTCACCACGCTGGCCACCGACCGGGCGCTGCTCCTCCTCGGCGTGCCCGGCACCGCCAAGACCTGGGTGTCCGAGCACCTCGCGGCGGCCGTCAGCGGTGACTCGACGCTGCTCGTCCAGGGCACGGCCGGTACTCCCGAGGAGGCCATCCGGTACGGCTGGAACTACGCCCAGCTGCTCGCCCACGGCCCCAGCCGCGACGCCCTGGTGCCCAGCCCCGTCATGCGCGCCATGGCGGAGGGGATGACCGCCCGGGTCGAGGAGCTCACCCGCATCCCCGCCGATGTCCAGGACACCCTGATCACGATCCTGTCCGAGAAGACCCTGCCCATCCCGGAGCTGGGCCAGGAGGTCCAGGCGGTCCGGGGCTTCAACCTCATCGCCACCGCCAACGACCGCGACCGCGGGGTCAACGACCTGTCCAGCGCGCTGCGCCGCCGCTTCAACACCGTCGTCCTGCCCCTGCCCGCGACCCCGGACGCCGAGGTGGACATCGTCTCCCGGCGCGTCGACCAACTGGGGCGCTCGCTCGACCTGCCGTCCGCGCCCGAGGGCGTCGACGAGATCCGCCGCGTCGTGACCGTCTTCCGCGAACTGCGCGACGGTGTCACCACCGACGGCCGCACCAAGCTGAAGTCGCCCTCCGGCACGCTGTCCACGGCCGAGGCGATCTCGGTCGTCACCAATGGCCTGGCCCTCGCCGCGCACTTCGGCGACGGGGTGCTGCGCCCCGGCGACGTGGCGGCCGGCATCCTCGGCGCGGTCGTCCGCGACCCGGCCGCCGACCGGGTCGTCTGGCAGGAGTACCTGGAGACCGTGGTCCGCGAGCGGGACGGCTGGAAGGACTTCTACCGCGCCTGCCGGGAGGTATCGGTGTGACCGGACCCCTGCTGCTGGGCGTGCGCCACCACGGCCCCGGTTCGGCCCGTGCGGTACGGGCCGCGCTGGAGGCGGCCCGGCCCCGGGCCGTCCTCATCGAGGGACCGCCCGAAGGGGACGCGCTGCTGCCGCTCGCCGCCGACGAGCGGATGAGACCGCCGGTCGCCCTGCTCGCGCACGCGGTGGACGACCCGGGCCGGGCCGCCTTCTGGCCGCTGGCGGACTTCTCACCCGAGTGGGTCGCCCTCCGCTGGGCGCTCGACCGGGGCGTCCCCGTCCGCTTCATCGACCTGCCCGCCATCCACTCGCTGGCCATGGCGGCCGATCCCACCTGGGGCGACGAGGAGGACGAGTTCGACGGGGGCGAGCCGGACACCGGGCGGCACGGACTGCGCGTCGACCCCCTGGCGGTGCTCGCCCGGACCGCCGGATACGACGACCCCGAGCGCTGGTGGGAGGACGTCGTCGAACACCGCGGCGGCGGCGGTGACGGCACGGCCGACCCGCTGGCGCCGTTCACCGAACTCGCCGGCGCCATGGCGGCGCTGCGCGAGACCTACGGCCACGGCGGGCACGACCGCGACCTGATCCGCGAGGCCCACATGCGCCTCCAGCTGCGCGCCGCGCGCAAGGAGCACGGAGACGACGTGGCCGTCGTCTGTGGCGCCTGGCACGTGCCCGCGCTCCAGGCGAAGACGGGTGTCACCGCCGACCGGGCGCTGCTCAAGGGCCTGCCCAAGGTCAAGGCCGAGACGACCTGGGTGCCCTGGACCCACCGCAGGCTGGCGCGGCACAGCGGTTACGGCGCGGGCATCGACTCGCCCGGCTGGTACGGGCACCTGTTCAGCGCTCCCGACCGGCCGGTCGAGCGGTGGCTGACCAAGGTCGCCGGGCTGCTGCGGGAGGAGGACCGGATCGTCTCCTCCGCGCACGTCATCGAGGCCGTGCGGCTCGCCGACACGCTCGCCGCGATGCGCGGCCGGCCGCTCGCCGGGCTGACCGAGACGACCGACGCCGTACGGGCGGTGATGTGCGAAGGCTCCGACGTGCCACTCGCGCTGATCAGGGACCGGCTGGTCATCGGCGACGTGCTGGGCGAGGTGCCCGACACGGCACCGGCCGTGCCGCTGCAACGCGACCTGGCCCGGCACCAGCGCACCCTGCGCCTCAAACCCGAGGCGCTGGAGCGGGAACTCGACCTGGACCTGCGCAAGGAGACGGACGCGGCGCGCAGCCGGCTGCTGCACCGGCTGCGGCTGCTCGGCATCGGCTGGGGCGAACCGGCCGCCGGGCGCGGCGGCACCGGCACGTTCCGGGAGAGCTGGCGGCTGCGCTGGGAACCGGAGCTGTACGTGCGGGTGGCCGAGGCGGGCGTCTGGGGCACCACGGTGCTCGCCGCGGCCACCGCCAAAGCCGAGTCCCAGGCCCAGGCCGCGACCGCGCTCGGCGAGGTCACCGCGCTGGCCGAGCGGTGCCTGCTGGCCGAACTGCCCGACGCGCTGCCCGTGGTGATGAAGGCGCTCGCCGACCGGGCCGCGCTCGACGCGGACGTCGGCCACCTGGCCCAGGCGCTGCCCGCGCTGGCCCGCTCCCTGCGGTACGGGGACGTGCGGGGCACCGACACGGCCGCGCTCGGCGAGGTGGCGACCGGGCTGGCGCTGCGGATCTGCGTCGGCCTGCCGCCCGCCTGCACGGGGCTCGACGCGGACGGCGCCGCCGAGATGCGCGGCCACCTGGACGGCGTCCACACCGCGATACGGCTCCTCCCTGCCGCTGAGGGTGCCCCGGAGGCGCCGGACGTCCCACAGGCCCCGGACGTCCCGGACCCGGAGGGCACCCAGAAGGCGAAGGGCACGGGGCGCGCCCGGGACGACGTGCCGGGCGGGCGGGACGCGCGGGGTGTCGCCGGCCGGTGGGCCGCCGTCCTGCGCGGTCTCGCCGACCGGGACACCGTGCCGGGGGTGATTCGCGGGCGGGCCGCCCGGCTGCTGCTGGACGACGGGCGGCTCACCGAGGACGAGGCCGCCCGGCTGATGGGGCTCGCCCTGTCCCCGGGCACGCCGCCCGCCGAAGCGGCCGCCTGGGTCGAGGGGTTCGTCGGCGCGGCGGCGGCCCCCGGCGGATCCGGGGCGGCCGGGGGCGGCATGCTCCTGGTCCACGACGAGCGGTTGCTCGGCCTGGTGGACGCGTGGCTGACCGGCGTGCCCGCCGAGGCGTTCACCGACGTGCTGCCGCTGCTGCGGCGGACCTTCTCGGCGTACGAACCAGGAGTGCGGCGCGCGCTGGGCGAGCTGGTCCGGCGCGGACCGGCGGCCGGGACCGGCCCGGCGGGGAGCGGGGAGGCGGGGGCGCCCGGCTTCGGGCCGGGACTGGACGAGGCCCGCGCGGACGCGGTGCTGCCACTGCTGCGGCTGCTGCTGGGCGCCGGCGGGCAGGGCGAACACGACGACCTGGTGGGAGCGGGACGATGAGTGAGGACGAGCGGCTGCGGCGCTGGCGCATGGTGCTGGGCGGGGGAGCGGCCGACGGCACCGGACACGTGCCGGCCGGAACCGACGCCGCGATGGACGGCGCGCTGAGCGCGCTGTACGGCGGGGGCGGGATGCCGGGCCGGGACGGGCGGGACCGTTCGGCGGGGCTCGGCGCGTCGGCGCCGTCCGTCGCCCGCTGGCTCGGCGACATCCGCACGTACTTCCCCAGTTCCGTCGTCCAGGTGATGCAGCGAGACGCCATCGACCGGCTCGGGCTCTCGGCGCTGCTGCTGGAACCGGAGATGCTGGAGGCCGTCGAGGCCGATGTGCACCTCGTCGGGACCCTGCTCTCGCTGAACAAGGCGATGCCCGAGACGACGAAGGAGACCGCCCGGGCCGTCGTCCGCAAGGTGGTCGAGGACCTGGAGAAGCGGCTCGCCACCCGCACCCGCGCCACCCTCACCGGCGCACTGGACCGCAGCGCGCGGATCAACCGGCCGCGCCACCACGACATCGACTGGAACCGCACCATCCGGGCGAACCTGAAGAACTACCTCCCGGAGTACGGCACGGTCGTGCCCGAGCGGCTGATCGGCTACGGGCGTGCCTCGCAGTCCGTCAAGAAGGACGTGGTGCTCTGCATCGACCAGTCCGGCTCCATGGCGGCGTCGGTGGTGTACGCGTCGGTCTTCGGCGCGGTCCTGGCCTCAATGAGGTCCATCACCACCCGGCTCGTGGTCTTCGACACCGCCGTGGTCGACCTCACCGACCAGCTGGACGACCCCGTCGACGTCCTCTTCGGCACCCAGCTCGGCGGTGGCACCGACATCAACCGCGCCCTGGCCTACTGCCAGGAGCAGATCACCCGTCCGGCCGACACCGTCGTCGTACTGATCAGTGACCTGTACGAGGGCGGCATACGGGACGGCATGCTGAAGCGGGTCGCGGCGATGAAGGCCTCCGGCGTCCAGTTCGTGGCCCTGCTCGCCCTCTCCGACGAGGGCGCCCCGGCATACGACCGCGAGCACGCCGCCGCGCTGGCGGCGCTGGGTGCTCCGGCGTTCGCCTGCACCCCCGACCTCTTTCCGGAGGTGATGGCGGCAGCCGTCGAGAAGCGACCGTTGCCGGTGCCGGACACGGCGCTGCCTCACTAGGACGGGACTCGCGCGCCCGTGACACCACCCTCCCGGCCGGATGCCGGATGCCGGATGGCCGAGGGCCCCGGCGCCCCGGCCGGGGCGCGAGGGCGGACGCCCAGCCGTTCGCCGGCTGTGCGGGGGCGTGGCGGTGTGGGAGTGGGGTGGCGCGGGCCCGGGCCTTCGCGACTGGCCTCGCCGGCACCGCGCGGCCGGTCGTGCGGGTCGTGCCCGGCCGCGTCCGGCCGGCGGTGCGGGGGCCGCGCGTGGCACCACCGGGATGGCGTACCGGGTGACGGCCGAGGTGCGGCCCGCTCGCCCGGAGGTGCCGGCGAGGCGGGCCCGGGCAGGTGGGGGACCGTCTCCTGGCCACGTCGGCATCCAGCCGCCCCGCCGCGCGGCGGGGCGGCGACGCCGTCACCGCCGGGGTGGCGGGACGGCGGGGCGCGGTCGGCGCCCGGTCACCCGGACCGGCTCCGCCACGGCGGCCGGGACACGGCGGCCGGGACACGGCCCGGGAGGGCGGGCACCGGCCGGCGCGCGCAATCCGTGGGACACCGGAGTCCGCGCGTCCCGGCCACCGGCGGTAACCGGCCGGTGGCTGTGACAGGTATCACCGCTCCGGTGTGATCTGTGATTTAGGGACCTCGGTCCCACGGGGATAACCTGCGAGACGGACATGCCGCGTCCACGGACACCGTGTACGCCTCCCTTGTGACAGCGCAGTCACGTTGCCCTTCGCGGCACGCCCACGCAGACAACGAACCGCGATCACCAGAAAAGGGACGGACGCGCGTGGACCTGTTCGAGTACCAGGCGAGGGATCTCTTCGCCAAGCACGGTGTACCGGTGCTGGCCGGTGAAGTCATCGACACGCCTGAGGCGGCGCGCGAGGCCACCGAGCGACTGGGCGGCAAGTCGGTCGTCAAGGCGCAGGTGAAGGTCGGCGGCCGTGGCAAGGCCGGTGGCGTCAAGCTGGCCGCCACGCCGGACGAGGCCGTCGCTCGCGCGACGGACATCCTCGGCATGGACATCAAGGGCCACACGGTCCACAAGGTGATGATCGCCGAGACCGCGCCCGAGATCGCCGAGGAGTACTACGTCTCGTACCTCCTCGACCGCACCAACCGCACCTTCCTGGCCATGGCGTCGGTCCAGGGCGGCATGGACATCGAGGAGGTCGCGGAGAAGACCCCCGAGGCCCTCGCGAAGGTCCCGGTCGACTCCAACGAGGGCGTCACCGTCGAGAAGGCCCGTGAGATCGTCGCCCAGGCGAAGTTCCCGGCCGAGGTCGCCGACCAGGTCGCCGACATCCTGGTGACCCTGTGGAAGACCTTCGTCGCCGAGGACGCCCTCCTCGTCGAGGTCAACCCGCTGGCCAAGGTCGCCGACGGGCGCGTCATCGCGCTCGACGGCAAGGTCTCGCTGGACGAGAACGCCGAGTTCCGCCAGCCGGGCCACGAGGAGTTCGTGGACCACGCCGCGGCCAACCCGCTCGAGGCTGCCGCCAAGGCCAAGAACCTCAACTACGTCAAGCTCGACGGCGAGGTCGGCATCATCGGCAACGGTGCCGGTCTGGTCATGTCGACCCTGGACGTCGTCGCCTACGCCGGTGAGGCCCACGGCGGCGTGAAGCCGGCCAACTTCCTCGACATCGGCGGCGGCGCCTCCGCCGAGGTCATGGCGAACGGCCTGGAGATCATCCTCGGCGACCCGGACGTCAAGTCCGTCTTCGTCAACGTCTTCGGTGGCATCACCGCCTGCGACGAGGTCGCCAACGGCATCGTCCAGGCCCTGGAGCTCCTCAAGAGCAAGGGCGAGGACGTCACCAAGCCGCTGGTCGTGCGCCTCGACGGCAACAACGCGGAGCTGGGTCGCAAGATCCTGTCGGACGCCAACCACCCGCTGGTGCAGCGCGTGGACACCATGGACGGCGCGGCCGACAAGGCCGCCGAGCTCGCGGCTGCGAAGTAAGGGACGAGGTCAGAAACACATGGCTATCTTCCTGACCAAGGAAAGCAAGGTCATCGTCCAGGGCATGACCGGTGCCACGGGCATGAAGCACACCAAGCTCATGCTGGGTGACGGCACCAACATCGTCGGTGGCGTGAACCCGCGCAAGGCGGGCACGTCCGTCGACTTCGACGGCACCGAGGTCCCCGTCTTCGGCTCCGTCAAGGAGGCGATGGAGAAGACCGGCGCCGACGTCTCGGTCCTGTTCGTGCCGCCGGCCTTCGCCAAGGCCGCCGTCGTCGAGGCCATCGACGCCGAGATCCCGCTGGCCGTCGTCATCACCGAGGGCATCGCCGTCCACGACTCCGCCGCCTTCTGGGCGTACGCGAAGGCCAAGGGCAACAAGACCCGGATCATCGGCCCGAACTGCCCCGGTCTCATCACGCCGGGCCAGTCCAACGCCGGCATCATCCCGGGCGACATCACCAAGCCGGGCCGCATCGGTCTGGTGTCGAAGTCCGGCACGCTGACCTACCAGATGATGTACGAGCTGCGTGACATCGGCTTCTCGTCGGCCGTCGGCATCGGTGGCGACCCGGTCATCGGCACGACCCACATCGACGCCCTGGAGGCCTTCGAGGCCGACCCCGAGACCGAGCTGATCGTGATGATCGGTGAGATCGGTGGTGACGCCGAGGAGCGGGCGGCCGACTTCATCAAGGCCAACGTCACCAAGCCGGTCGTCGGCTACGTCGCGGGCTTCACCGCCCCCGAGGGCAAGACGATGGGCCACGCCGGTGCGATCGTGTCGGGTTCCTCCGGCACCGCGCAGGCGAAGAAGGAGGCCCTGGAGGCCGCGGGCGTCAAGGTCGGCAAGACCCCGACCGAGACGGCCAAGCTGGCGCGCGCCATCCTCGCCGGCTGAACTGACCGACGGGCGAACGGGCCCGCCCCCGGACTTCCGGGGGCGGGCCCGTTCCGTTCACACCGACCGGCCCCCGGCGCTCGCCGTCGGCACCCGCTCCCGGCACCCGTCCCCGGCCGTCGGCACCCGCCCCCGGGCACCACCCGCTCCCCGGGCAGCCCGGGCACGGCCCGCCCGCTCCTGCGCGGGCGCCGGGCGAAGTCCCGGGCGGACAGCCGGGTGGCCTCCGGCGCCCGGTCAGCGGCTGTCCGGCACCAGGCGTCCCGGGCCGGTGACCGGCTCGGCGCGCAGCCGCTCGCGCAGCGCCTCGTCCTGTGGGGTCAGCCGTTCCGGACCGCTCAGGACCGGGACGCCCGCGACCGCCTGGCCGGGCGCGAGCGGCGGCTCGTACCGCGTCGGCGCGGTGGCCAGCGTGAACGCGGTCGAGGTGACGATGAGCGCGGTCAGCGCGACCGCCGCCCGGGTGCGCAGTCCGGCACGGCGCTCACAGCCGGTGCGTACGGTGCCGGGCGGGGCGAGCACCAGGGGGGGACCGCCGGCCAGCAGCGCGGCCAGCCGTTCCTGGAGCTCCTCCGGGCCGCTCAGGTCCGGGAGCCGCTCGATCAGGGCCTCCCGGGCGTGCAGCAGGCGGCTCGCGGTGGCCGGGGTGCTCGCCTCGGTCTCGGCCGCGGTGTCGGGCAGGTCCAGGCCCAGCCCGTCGTAGAGGACCAGGGTGCGCCGGTACACCGGTGGCAGGTCCAGCACCGCGTCCCGCAACGTCTGCGCCGCGCGGTCGGTCGACGAGCCGTCGGGGTGGCGGTGGGCGCGGCGCATCCGGTGCCAGGGCGACAGGGCGTACTCGTGCACCGCGGCCCGTACCCACCCGGCCGGGTCGCGGTCGACCGCCACCTGCGGCCAGCGCTGCCAGGCCAGGTGGAAGGCGTACTCGACGGCCTCCCGCGCCAGCCGGCGCCGCCCGGTGAGCAGGTACGCCTGCTGTACGAGGACGGGGGCGGCGTACGTGTAGAGCGCGTCGAACGCCTCGACGGGCGTGGCGGGGCCTCCCGCCGCCTCCGCGACCCCGATGGGGGTGTGGGCCCGGGGGAGTCCGCGCTGCGGCGGTGTCCGCCGCGGCGGGTGCTGCCCGCGCGTCCGCTGCGGTGAGCGCCGGGCCCGTGTCCGCCGCGGCCCGCGCGGCCCCGCTCCCGTCCGCCCGTAGGGCGGCGCGTCCGGTGCCGGGGCGGGAGGCGGCTCCTGGGCAGCCTCGTCGGACACCCCCTGGGACCACCCCGGCGCGGGCCGGGACACCGGCGACGGACGGGGCTCGGAGAGCCCCGGCCATCCCCGCCGGCTCCGGGGCGCGGAGGTGGCGCCGGGCGCCCCGCTGTCTGGCCCCTCGACGCCGCCGACTCCGGAGCGGTCCGCCTCCCGGTCCGCCGGTTCCCGTCCTGCCGGCGTGAGCAGCCTGGCGTACGCCTCGCGCTTGCGTCCTCGTGGCGTCGTACGCCCGCTCTCCCAGGACCGGACCGTCGCCCGCGTGACCCCGAGCGCCTCGGCGAGCTGGTCCTCGCTCATCGACCGCGCCTCACGCAGCCGCCGCCGTTCCTTGGGGGAGGGCAGCGGGGGCGCGGGCCGGACAGGGGTGCGCTGGCTCATGGGCGAACCCCCGGGGCGCTGCACTCGGCATAAAAGTACATAACCGTATATTGGCCGACACAACGGCCATTCGCCTGTTACTTCGGGAAAGCGTGTGTCGTTGGCAGCATGGCGCCGTGACCCAGACGACCGATCCCCCTCCGTCGCCGCCGCTGTCCGCCCCGACCCTGCTGCGGGCCGGCCACGTCCCCGCCGTCCTCATCACCTGCTGTGCCCGCGGTGCCGTCGCCGCCGGGCTCGGACTCGGTGCCCTCACCGTGCTGGTGATGGTGGTGTGGATCAGCTCCCCGTATCCCGACAGCGGTCCGGCCGGGGCGCTGCACGTCGCCGCCGGGGTGTGGCTGCTCGCCCACGGCGTGGAACTGGTGCGCGCCGACACCCTCACCGGCGCCCCGGCCCCCGTGGGCGTCGTACCGCTGCTGCTGGTCGCCCTCCCGGCGTGGCTGGCGCACCGCACCGCACGGGACGCCATGGAACCCGAGGGCGGCCGGGCGGCGCCCTCGGCGCGCGGCGCGGTCGCCGCGGTGACCGGCGGATACCTGCTCGTCGCGGCCGTGGTCACCGGGTACGCGGCGGGCGGGCCGCTGGCCGCCGACCCGCTCAGCGCCGTGCTGTGGCTGCCGCTGGTCACCGCGCTGGCGTCGGCGACCGGGGTGTGGACGGCGGCCGGACGGCCCCTCGGGCCACTGCCGCCACGGCTGCCCGAGCGGCTGCGCGTGGAGCTGGCCCGCACCCGCGCCACCGCCGCCGCCCGTGCCGCGGCGGCGGGACTGACGGCCCTGCTCGGCGGGGGCGCCCTGCTGGTCGCGGTCTCGCTCGTCTGGCACGCCGGGGCGGTGCGGGAGTCGCTGCTGAGCCTGTCCGGCGGGTGGTCGGGACGGGGTGCGGTCCTGCTCCTGGCGCTCGCCCTGGCACCCAACGCGGCGGTGTGGGGCGCGGCGTACGGGCTGGGTCCGGGGTTCGCGCTCGGTACCGGGGCGACCGCGACGCCGCTCGCGGTCCTGGGGGACGTGGCCCTGCCGGACTTCCCGCTGCTCGCGGCCGTGCCGGTGGGCGGGGGCGGCACCTGGACGCAATGGACGGGGCTGGGCGTGCCGGTGGTGGCGGCAGGCGCGGTGGCGTGGCGGGCCGGGCGGGCGGACCTGCGGGGAGCGGGTGAGACGGCGCTGACGGCGGCGCTGGCCTCGGTCCTGTGCGGGCTGGGCGCGGCGGTCCTGGCGGGGGTCTCCGGCGGGGCGCTGGGCAGCGGCCGGCTGGCGGAGTTCGGTCCGGTGTGGTGGCGCACCGGCGCGGCGGCGCTGGTGTGGACGGTGACGCTGGGCGTGCCGGGAGCGCTGGGGCTGCGCGTGTGGCGGCTGCGTGACCGGACGGGGCACGGCGGGTCCGGGGCCGGTCGTGAGGCGGGGGACCGGGCGTTCGACCCCGCTGGAACCTCCGGCCACGGGTCCGGGGCGCCCGAGTCGTCCCGGACGAGCGGGGCGACCTGGGAGCCGGCCGGGAGCCAGCAGCCCGCCGAGGTCGCGGGAGGCGGCCGGGACGACTCCATGGAGGACGCGGCCCCTGGTGGGGCGGACGGCGCCGATGCGGCGGACCCGGGCCCCCACCCGTACGGCTCGCTCCCCGCCTCCTGGGAGGATTCGGCCCCTTGGCCCGACGCGGCCTGGCCGGACCCGGCGGCGCGGGAGACCCGTTGGGCGGTGCGCACGGAGGCGTCGAGCGGCCCGGTGCCGGACTTCCCGGCCGGTCCACCACCAGTCGGCGAGTCCCCCTTCGGCCCGCCGCCGATGGGTCCGCCTCCTGTCGGCCCGCCGCCGATGGGTCCGCCACCCGTCGGCGAGTCCCCCTTCGGCCCGCCGCCGATGGGTCCGCCTCCCGTCGGCCCACCGCCGGTCGGTCCGCCACCCGCCGGCCCGCCGGCGCCGGGGGAGGATCCGCCCGAAGGCCGGTGACCGGCCGGCCGGGCGCGCCCCGGCTGCTCACGGCCGGCGGGGGCGCGGCCGGCTACTCCTGTACGCCGAAGACGTCCCGCAGCGGCCCGGGCAGCAGCTCGTTGCAGGACGTCTGGCCCGTCTTGGTCAGGGCGTCGTCCACGCACGTGTAGTAGTCCCGGTAGACGAGCTGCACGGTGAACGTCATCGCCACGATCATCAGCGCCAGGGCCGCCGTGACCAGTCCGCTGACCGCGGCGGTGGTCTGCGGACGCCCCGACCCGGGAGCCGCCGCCGGGGGCGCCACCGGTGCCGGCGCGCCGGTCGTCTGCACCGGCTGCGCCGCCGGGGCCGCGGGGCGGGACCGGCCGCGCAGGGAGCTGATGCCCCAGTACAGGGCCAGGGCGCCCAGCAGCAGGGCGATCTCCGGGAAGTCGAAGACGGCGAAGAAGAACGCCCACATCCCGGACAGCAGCGCGTACCGCGCCCGGCGCTGGGCCGGGTCGGTCGGGTCCCAGCGCAGCCCCGGCTTGTCACCGGACCCACCGGGGCCACCGGGGCCACCGGACCCACCGGAACCGCCGGGGCCACCGGGCCCGCCGGAACCGCCCCGGTCGTCGCCCTGCTCGCTGCCCGGGCGGCCGCCGAAGCCCCCGGAGGAGCGGCCCGGCTGGTGCGGGCTCCACTGGCTGCCCCAGGCCGGACGGTCCCGGTCCGGGGAGTCGGAGGAACCCTCGGACGAGGAGCCGTCCCCGCTGTCGGGGCGGCGCGGCTGCCAGGGCTGGTCCGGCCGGCCCTCCGGCGGTGGCGCGAACGGGTTGTTCTCGTCCGTGGACTGGCGTTCCCGCGGCAGGAGGTGGTTGGCCGTGCGGCGGCGTCGGTCCGGCATGTGGTGAATGTCTTCCCCTCAGACCCAGTGCAGCCGGGGTCTTCTGTCGTCGTGACCGTCCATTGGGGGACGGCTCATCCCCAGACGCTACTCCCCGGCTCCTCACCCGTCCCGCGGGGGCGGGGCGGTGTGCCGGTATCGTTGCTGACGGTCGGCCCCTTCGTAGGGTTCCCCGTATACGGGGGCGCGATTCTTTCGTAGGACCACACAAAAGCGCACCGCATCGAAGAAGCCGTACACGCGAAATGAGTTCCCCTGTGGCCGCCGCCCGCCGTCTGGTCGTCCTGGTCTCCGGTTCAGGCACCAACCTGCAAGCCCTGCTCGACGCGATCGCCGCCGACCCGGACGGGTACGGGGCGCGGGTCGTGGCGGTCGGCGCCGACCGCGAGGGCACCGCCGGCCTGGAGCGGGCCGAGCGGGCGGGGCTGCCCACCTTCGTGCGCAGGGTCAAGGACTACGCCACGCGCGACGAGTGGGACCGCGCGCTGACCGAGGCGACCGCCGCCCACCAGCCGGACCTCGTCGTCTCGGCCGGTTTCATGAAGATCCTCGGCAAGGAGTTCCTGGCGCGCTTCGGGGGGCGGACCGTCAACACGCACCCCGCCCTGCTGCCCAGTTTTCCCGGTGCCCACGGAGTGCGGGACGCCCTCGCGTACGGCGCGAAGGTCACCGGATGCACCGTCCACTTCGTCGACGACGGCGTCGACACCGGCCCGGTCATCGCCCAGGGCGTGGTCGAGGTGCGGGACGAGGACGACGAAGCCGCTCTTCACGAGCGCATCAAGGAAGTCGAGCGCACGCTGCTCGTCGAGGTCGTGGGGCGTCTGGCCCGGCACGGCTACCGCATTGAGGGACGAAAGGTTCATGTCGGTGAATAAGCCCATCCGTCGAGCGTTGATCAGTGTCTACGACAAGACGGGGCTGGAAGAGCTCGCCCGCGGGCTGCACGAGGCGGGCGTCGAGCTGGTGTCCACCGGTTCCACCGCCGCGCGGATCGCCGCGACCGGGGTCCCGGTCACCAAGGTGGAGGAGCTCACCGGCTTCCCCGAGTGCCTGGACGGCCGGGTCAAGACCCTGCACCCGCGCGTGCACGCCGGAATCCTCGCCGACCTGCGCCTGGACGCGCACCGCGAGCAGCTCGCCGAGCTGGGCGTGGAGCCGTTCGAGCTGGTGGTCGTGAACCTGTACCCGTTCCGGGAGACGGTCGCCTCCGGCGCCACCCCCGACGAGTGCGTCGAGCAGATCGACATCGGCGGCCCCTCCATGGTCCGCGCCGCCGCCAAGAACCACCCCTCCGTCGCGGTCGTGACCTCCCCGGCCCGCTACGGGGACGTGCTCGACGAGGTCAAGGCCGGCGGGTTCGACCTGACCGCCCGCAAGCGACTGGCGGCCGAGGCGTTCCAGCACACCGCCGCGTACGACGTGGCCGTCGCGTCCTGGTTCGCGTCCGCCTACGCGCCCGCCGACGAGACGCGTTTCCCGGACTTCCTGGGTGCGACGTACGCGCGCAAGAACGTGCTGCGCTACGGCGAGAACCCGCACCAGGACGCCGCGCTGTACGTCACCGAGGAGGGCGGCGGCCTGGCCCAGGCGGAGCAACTGCACGGCAAGGAGATGTCGTACAACAACTACACGGACACCGACGCCGCGCGCCGGGCCGCGTACGACCACGACGAGCCGTGCGTCGCGATCATCAAGCACGCCAACCCCTGCGGCATCGCGATCGGCGCCGATGTCGCCGAGGCGCACCGCAAGGCGCACGCCTGCGACCCGCTGTCCGCCTTCGGCGGGGTGATCGCGGTCAACCGCCCGGTGTCCGTGGCGATGGCGGAGCAGGTGGCCGAGATCTTCACCGAGGTCATCGTCGCCCCCGGTTACGAGGACGGCGCCGTCGAGGTGCTCGCCCGCAAGAAGAACATCCGGGTCCTGCGCGCCCCCGGCGCCCCGTCCGCCCCGGTCGAGGTCAAGCCGGTCGACGGCGGCGCGCTGCTCCAGGTCACCGACCGGCTCCAGGCCGACGGCGACGACCCGGCCAACTGGACGCTCGCCACCGGTGAGGCCCTGTCCGCCGCCGACCTGGCCGAGCTGTCCTTCGCCTGGAAGGCCTGCCGCGCGGTGAAGTCCAACGCCATCCTGCTCGCCAGGGACGGCGCGAGCGTCGGCGTCGGCATGGGCCAGGTCAACCGGGTCGACTCCGCCAAGCTGGCCGTCGAGCGGGCCGGCGAGGAGCGCGCCCGGGGCGCGTACGCCGCGTCCGACGCGTTCTTCCCGTTCCCCGACGGGCTGGAGATCCTCACCGCGGCGGGCGTCAAGGCCGTGGTCCAGCCGGGCGGTTCGGTCCGTGACGAGCTGGTGATCGAGGCGGCCCGGAAGGCGGGCGTGACGATGTACTTCACGGGCACGCGCCACTTCTTCCACTGACCGGACGCCCGACCGGGCGCACCGTCCCGAGGCCCCGCCGGTCGCCGCCGGCGGGGCCTCGGGCTTCGTCGTGCCCGCGGCCACCGGACACGGCGAAGGCCGCGACCCCCCGCCGCCGGACGGGGAGTTGCGGCCTGGTGCGTGGCGTCCCACGGGTACGCCCTGCTGGTACGCCGTGCGGGTGTGCCGCCGAGCCGGCTCGGGCTCAGACGGCGCGCTGGCGCTGGAACCAGGCAGCGCCGTCCGACTTCGCCACGAAGACGATGATCAGAACGCCGATCGCGATGCTGACGAGGCCGAAGGGCAGCTGGAAGATGCCGCCGAGAACGATGAACGCGCCGTAGACGATGGAGCAGATGCGGACCGCGTTGCCGCCGGACTTGTACTTGGCCGCGAGGATGAAGGAGATCGCGGCCATGATCAGGGCCAGGATGCCGAAGACGACGACCATGCCGGTGGCGAGGCTGGACGCCTCGGAACCGGCGCCCGCGTCCGACAGCTGCGACTCGATGTAGGCGCCGCCGGCGAAGGAGACGATCGCGCCGATGACCTGGAAGGCACCCATCACCCAGAGCATGACGCGCGCGGCCTTCACACCACCCGGCATCTCCATCGGCGCGGCCGGGTAGCCGCCGTACGGCTGCTGCACCGGGGGCGCCTGCGGGTAGCCGTAGCCGGGCTGGCCCTGGGGCTGCCCCTGCTGCGGGTAGCCGTAACCGGGCTGCTGGCCCTGCGGCTGCTGGCCGTAGGGGTTGTTCGGGTCGCCGAAGCTCATGGTGGGTTTCCTCCGTTAAGTGTGCGGGGACGGCGCGGCCCGCGCGGAGGAACTTGCACGAATATTGAGCGGTTTGGCCCCCCGGCACTGCCCGCGGCACTGCGCGGCTCATCGTGGTCGTAACGTCGACTTTTTGTCCAGTCGGATGCGACATGCGTTGTGCAAGTGCAACCTCGCGTTCCGGTGGGTGTACGCGAATTGGAACAGGGGCGGGTTCATCCGCGAGGATGGGTCACATGACCGCCCAGATTCTCGATGGCAAGGCCACCGCCGCAGCGATCAAGTCCGACCTGACCGCCCGTGTGGCGGCCCTGAGGGCCCGGGGCATCACGCCCGGCCTCGGCACCGTGCTGGTGGGTGACGACCCGGGCAGCCAGAAGTACGTCGCGGGCAAGCACCGCGACTGCGCGGAGGTCGGCATCGCCTCCATCCAGCGTGAACTGCCCGCCACCGCCACGCAGGAAGAGATCGAGGCGGTCGTGCGCGAGCTCAACGAGGACCCCGCCTGCACGGGTTACATCGTGCAGTTGCCGCTCCCCAAGGGCATCGACGAGAACCGCATCCTGGAGCTGATGGACCCGGCCAAGGACGCCGACGGGCTGCACCCGACGAACCTCGGGCGTCTGGTGCTCAACGAGCCCGCCCCGCTGCCCTGCACGCCCAACGGCATCATCCGGCTGCTGCGCGCGCACGGCGTCGAGATCAACGGCGCCGAGGTCGTGGTCGTCGGCCGGGGGACGACGATCGGCCGTCCGATGCCGCTGCTGCTGACCCGCAAGTCGGAGAACGCGACGGTCACGCAGTGCCACACAGGCACCCGCGATCTCGCCGCGCACCTGAGGCGCGCCGACATCATCGTGGCCGCGGCGGGCGTACCGCACCTGATCAAGCCCGAGGACGTCAAGCCGGGCGCCGCCGTCCTGGACGTGGGCGTCAGCAGGGACGGGAGCGGCCGGATCGTCGGTGACGTCCATCCGGGCGTCAACGAGGTCGCCGGGTGGCGCGCCCCGAACCCGGGCGGTGTCGGGCCGATGACCCGGGCGCTGCTGCTGGTCAACGTGGTCGAGGCGGCCGAGCGCGCCGCGACCGCCGCCGCGAGCTGAGCGGGAGAGGGCGACCTCATGGGCGTACGGCCGAACGACGACCAGGCGGCGACGGGCGAGCCCCCGGTGGGTGACGCGCCGCTCGCCGGGGCGGGCGCGACGGGCGGTGGCCCGGGCGCCGCGGGGCCCGCGGCGCACCCGGACGGCGCAACCCCCGGTGCGGTCCCGGTCGGAGCCCGGCGACCCACCGGCGATGCCCCCTCCGGCCGGGACGGCCACCCCACCCGTGCGGACCGGACCGCCGAAGAAGGCCGGCCCGCCGAAGAGGACCGGCCCACCCGGGACGACCCGGCTCCGGACGAGCGCCCCACTCCCGACGACCCGGCTCCGGACGAGCGCCCCGCCCCCGGCGGCCGGTCCGAGGGGGGCGACCAGCCCGGCGTCGGGTCGCGGCGGCCGCCGGCGCTGACGCGGGACACCGCGCGGCCCGAGGGCGGCGGGCGGGCGGCTCCCGGGGACGCTCCGGCTCCCGCCCGGCAGTGGCCGCTGCTCACCGTCCTCGGCCTGGCCGCGCTCGGGCTGCTGGTCGTCGGGTTCGACGCCTTCCCGCAGGCGTCCCGCATCGGCGCCATGCTGATCGGTGTCGCCCTGCTCACCGGCGCAGGACTGCGGCGTGCCCTGCCGTCCGTCGGCATGCTGGCGGTGCGTTCCCGCTTCACCGACATGGCCATCTACGGCCTGCTCGGTGTGGTCATCGTGCTGCTGGCGCTGATGACCCAGCCCAGGCCCTGGCTGGAGATCCCCTTCCTGGAGGACGCCGTTCACTTCACGGTGCGTTAATACCCGCTCACGCGGAGGAATACTGCGGGGCGGCGCCTACTCGGGCCCGCCCCGCAGCGTGAGAGGGACGTTCCACCCCATGGCCAAGATCAAGGCAGCGAGACCCGTCGTCGAACTCGACGGCGACGAGATGACGCGGATCATCTGGCGGTCCATCAAGGAACAGCTGATCCTGCCGTACCTGGATGTCGAGCTGGAGTACTTCGACCTGGGCATCGAGCACCGCGACGCCACCGGCGACCGGGTGACCGTCGACGCCGCGCACGCCGTCCGGGAGCACGGCGCCGGCGTCAAGTGCCCCACCGTCGCCCCCGACCGGGCGCGCGTCGAGGAGTTCCACCTCAAGGCGGCGTACCGGTCGCCCGACGACACCCTCCGCGAGATCCTCGGCGGAGCCGTCTTCCACGAGCCGGTCGTCATCGGCGCCGTCCGCCGCCGGGTGCCGGGCTGGCGCGAGCCGGTGGTGATCGGCCGCCACACCTTCGGCGACCAGTGCCGGGCCACCGACCTCAGGGTGCCGGGCGCGGGCACCCTGACCACCACCTTCACCCCGAAGGACGGTTCGGAGCCGGTGGAGCTTGAGGTGTACGAGTTCCCGGGCGCCGGCGTCGCGCTGACGATGGTCAACCTGGACGAGTCGATCCGCGACTTCGCCCGCGCCTCCTTCCGCTACGGCCTGGACCGCGGCCACCCGGTGTTCCTGTCCACCAGGAACACGGTGCTGAGGAAGTACGACGGCCGCTTCAAGGACCTGTTCCAGGAGGTTTTCGACGCCGAGTTCGCGCAGAGCTTCGACGCTGCCGGCCTCACCTACGGGCACCGGTCCACCGACGACATGGCGGCCGCGGTGATGGCGGGGGAGGGCGGCTTCGTCTGGGCGTGCAAGAACCACGACGGCGAGGTGCAGGCCCGCGCCGTCGCCGAGGGCTTCGGCTCGCCGGGCCTGATGACCTCGGTGCTGGTGACCCCGGACGGCCGGACGCTGCTGGCCGGGCCCGCCCACGGCACCGTCACCCGCCACTACCGCCGGCACCAGCGGTCCCAGCCCGTGTCGACCGATCCGATCGCGTCGGTCTTCGCCTGGACCCGGGCGCTGGCGCACCGCGGGTCGCTGGACGGCACGCCCGACGTGAACCGGTTCGCCTCGGCCCTGGAGCAGGCGTGCGCGGCGACCGTGGAGGCCGGCCTGATGACCGAGGACCTGGCCCGGTCGGCCGGCCCGGGCCGGCCGTGGCTGACGACCGGGCAGTTCCTCGCGGCGGTCGACGAGAACCTCCAGAAGAGGCTGGTGGCGTTCTGAGCCCCGCGGCCGGGGCGCCGGCCGGACCGCGGGGCACGGCGGCGCCCGTCCTCTCCCCCGAGCAGGGCGGGCGCCGCCGGCTCGTGTCATCGAGCGTCATGGACGCGCCAATCCTGATCAAGTCATGTCCGGGGCCTGTGGCACGGAAGTGACCATTCCGCCATGGTGTGATCGACCCGCGACGGATGCGAAACTGGGGCGGCGATCGGAACGGGACGCGTGCGGGGGCACGCCGCCGCGCCGGAAGCGCCGTGCGCCCCGGTTCCGGGAACCGCCATCCTCACCGCACCCGTCCCACCGGGTGGTGACCCGCCGGGGGCGGCGGGAGGGACGGGCTGCGCGGGGCGGCACATCAGGCACGTACGGGGGAATGAGGGGAAGCAATGCCTCGCTGGAAGGCGCTACCGGAAGAGCTGGACCCGCAGGTCAAGGAGTTCGCGAGCCAGCTCCGCCGGCTGGTGGACCGCAGCGGGCTCAGCCTCGCCGCGGTCTCGGACCGCACCGGGTACAGCAAGACGTCGTGGGAGCGCTACCTGAACGGCCGGCTGCTCGCGCCGAAGCGCGCGGTCCTGGCCCTGGCCGAGGTGACCGGGACCAACCCGGTGCACCTCACCACCATGTGGGAGCTGGCCGAGCGGGCCTGGAGCCGCGCGGAGATGCGCCACGACAAGACCATGGAGCAGATACGGATATCCCAGGCGCGTACCGCGCTCGGGGAATCCGGCGGCACCGAGGGTCCGGCCGGCTCAGGTCCCGCCACCGGCCCCAGGGCCGGTACGACGCCCACCGCGCCCGGTGGCGCGCCCGGCACCGGCCGCAGCTCCGTCATACCGCCCGACGGCGGTCCCAACGGCCCGGCTCCCCGCGTCGCCCGCCACTCCGCCGCGCACGCCGCGCACGCCGCCCCGGCCGCGCCCGGCAGGGCGTCCGGCCCGGGCGGCGGCAGGCGCAGGACGGTCGTGTTCGTCGCGGGTGTCGTCGGCGCCCTGCTGGTGATCACCTCGGCGGTGCTCCTCGTCGGCCTCGGCGGCGAGGACGACGGGCGCGACGCCGCCCGGTCGCCGTCGCCCACGCCCACCACCAGCGCGCCCAAGCCGCTGCCCACCGGGGTCAAGTGCACCGGCACGGACTGCACCGGCCAGGACCCCCAGGCCATGGGCTGCGGCGGCCAGTACGCCACCACCGTGGCCTCCGCGACGGTCGGCACCCGCAAGGTCGAGGTCCGCTACAGCGAGACCTGTGGCGCCGCCTGGGCGCGCATCTCCCAGGCCGTGCCCGGCGACACCGTCCGCATCACCTCGGGCGGCGCGGCGCAGAACGGCGCGGTGAAGATCGACAAGGACGCCTACACGCCGATGGTCGCGGCCGCGAACGGCACGGACCCCGAGGCGTGCGCCACTCTCACGAACGGCACCAAGGGCTGCACCACTCCGCAGTGAGCCGCGACACAAGGGGCCGGGGGCCCAGGGGGGTGCGGGTCCGATAGCCTGGCGCCGGATATCTCTTCACGTCGAGACACCGATCGATCACCAGAGATGTCCCGCACCAGGGGCAGGGACCCCCACCGCCAGCTGTCTTACGGAGATCGCCATGACCCGCACTCCCGTGAATGTCACCGTGACCGGCGCGGCCGGCCAGATCGGTTACGCGCTGCTCTTCCGCATCGCCTCCGGCCACCTGCTCGGCGCGGACGTGCCGGTCAAGCTCCGGCTGCTGGAGATCCCGCAGGGCCTCAAGGCCGCCGAGGGCACCGCGATGGAGCTCGACGACTGCGCCTTCCCGCTGCTGCGCGGCATCGAGATCACCGACGACCCGAACGCCGCCTTCGACGGCGCCAACGTGGCCCTGCTGGTCGGCGCCCGCCCGCGCACCAAGGGCATGGAGCGCGGTGACCTGCTGGAGGCCAACGGCGGCATCTTCAAGCCGCAGGGCAAGGCCATCAACGACCACGCCGCGGACGACATCAAGGTCCTCGTGGTCGGCAACCCGGCCAACACCAACGCGCTCATCGCGCAGGCCGCGGCCCCGGACGTACCGGCCGAGCGCTTCACCGCGATGACCCGCCTGGACCACAACCGCGCGCTGTCGCAGCTCGCCAAGAAGACCGGCGCGGCCGTCTCCGACATCAAGAAGCTGACGATCTGGGGCAACCACTCGGCCACCCAGTACCCGGACATCTTCCACGCGGAGATCGCCGGCAAGAACGCCGCCGAGGTCGTCGCCGACGAGCAGTGGCTGGCCGACACCTTCATCCCGACCGTCGCCAAGCGCGGTGCCGCGATCATCGAGGCCCGTGGCGCCTCCTCGGCCGCCTCCGCCGCCAACGCCGCCATCGACCACGTCCACACCTGGGTCAACGGCACCGCCGATGGCGACTGGACCTCCATGGGCATCCCGTCGGACGGCTCCTACGGTGTCCCGCAGGGCCTGATCTCCTCCTTCCCGGTCGTCTGCCGGAACGGCTCGTACGAGATCGTCCAGGGCCTGGACATCAACGAGTTCTCCCGCACCCGCATCGACGCGTCCGTCAAGGAGCTCGAGGAGGAGCGCGACGCCGTGCGCGGTCTGGGCCTCATCTGACCCGCACGACCCTGTACGACTCCGCAGGACTCCGTACGACCCCGTCCTCACCGCCCCCGGTGGCCCTCGCGCTGCCGGGGGCGCGGCGTCTCCCGCGCGACTCCCGGTCCCGCTCCCGGGGCGGCTTCCGGCCCGGCCCCGGGCGGCCCGTCCGGGGCGCCCCGGTACGGCCGGCGCAGCCGCAGGAACGGCAGCTCGACGGCGTGGTACGTGAGGAACGAGACGGCCACCGTCACCGGCAGCGCCACCACCAGCGTGGTCAGGAACGCGCCCCACACCGGCGGCAGCGCCCGGGGCACCCACCCGTACTCGCAGATCACCGTCAGCACCATGAAGTGGGTGAGGTAGAGCGAGTAGCTGATCTCCCCCAGGCGGGCCGCCGTCCGGGAGATCACCCCGCCCCCGCCGCCACTTCCGTCCCCGCCGCCGCCGGCCGGGCGGGCCACCCAGGCGACGACCACCAGGGCCCACACGGTCCCCTCCACCGTGCTCCACACCAGCTTGGCCGGGCTGTCGGACACGAAGCCGTGCAACTGGTTGAACGCCCACAGCGCGCCCAGCGCCAGGGCCAGGGCGGCCGGCGGCAGCCAGCGGGCCCGCAGCCGGTCGCGGTGGTGCAGGTACACCCAGGCGGCGGCCATGCCGAGCAGGAACTGGTCGATGCGCCCGGCCAGGCCCAGGTACAGCGCCGCCGTGTGCGGCTCGGCCGCCGGGCTGCTGAACCACACCAGTGCCCGCAGCAGGGCGACGGCGGCCAGCAGGCGCAGCAGGGCGCCCGGGCCGTGGTCGGTGAGGAGCCGGTGGAGCAGCGGGAAGAGCAGGTAGAACTGCAGTTCCACGCAGAGGGTCCAGAAGACGCCCCCGTAGGGCTGGCTCGGGGTGGTGAAGGTGAGGATCCGCAGCAGGTCGGCGAAGCCCGGCAGGGTCACCTGGGTGGCCGTGCCCAGCACGGCGATGACCAGGTAGAGAGGGTAGACGCGCAGCAGCCGGTTGGTCAGGAAGCGCCCGTACCGGACCGGCCTGCCGTGCGCGCCGACGGTCAGGATGAAGCCGGACAGGACCATGAACAGGGCGACGCCGGTGTGGCCCTCGAAGACCAGGGTGGCCGCCGGATTGGCGGAGTACAGCCAGTCGCCGGCCGGTGAGAAGGCCCGCCCCTCGATCCGCGCGCTGAGGAGCTGGCACCCGTGGTAGAGGACGACCAGCACAGCGGCGACGGCCCGCAGGTGATCCACGGGGGCCAGGTAGACGCGGTCGCTGCTGCGCATGTCCCGCACCCTAGGCGCGGGCCCCGACGGGTCCGGGGAGCCGGCGGACGACGGGCCCCAATGATCAGCCATTCGGATTTACCGACCGGACGGACGCCCGGCGGGGCCCGCGGGTGCGGGGACGCGCACGCCGGCGGAGGAGGACACTCACGCCGGCGGAGGAGGAAGCGTGTGCCGACCGGGGAGAACGCGTGTGCCCACGGGGGAGGACGCGTGCGCGGACCAGGGGAGGGCGTGAGCAAACCCACTTTCGCGCATGCTTTCCGGCCACCGGGGCAGGGCTCCCGGTCGCCAGCCACCGCTGGCACGGAACGGACCGGAACCGGAAGGCAGAACGCGACGTGTCGGAGCAACAGACCATCCACGTGGGCGGAGTGTGGCGCACGGCCACCTCCGGAGCCACGCGTGACATCCTCGACCCGGCCGACGCCACGACCCTCGCGGTCGTGGCCGAGGGCGGGGCCGAGGACACCGACGCCGCGATCGCCGCCGCCCGCACGGCATTCGACGAGGGCCCCTGGCCGCGCACCCCGGTCGCCGAGCGGGCCGCGTTGCTGCGCCGCGTGGCCGACCTGCTCCAGCGCGACCGCGAGGAGATCGGCCTGCTGGAGAGCCGCGACGCCGGAAAGACCCTGGAGGAGGGGCGGGTCGACGTCGACTGCGTCACCGACGCCTTCCGCTACTTCGCCGACCTCGTGGTCAACGAGAGCGGCGGCCGGGTCGTCGACGCCGGTTCGCCCGAGATCCACAGCGTGGTGGTGCACGAGCCGGTCGGGGTCTGCGCGCTGATCACCCCGTGGAACTACCCCCTGCTCCAGGCGAGCTGGAAGATCGCCCCGGCGCTGGCGGCGGGCAACACCTTCGTCATCAAGCCGAGCGAGATCACCCCGCTCACCACCGTCGCCCTCGTCCGGCTGCTGGTGGAGGCCGGTCTGCCGGCCGGTGTGGCGAACCTGGTCACCGGCCCCGGCGACCCGGTCGGCGCCCGCCTGTCCGAACACCCCGACGTCGACCTGGTCTCGTTCACCGGCGGTCTGGTCAGCGGCACCAAGGTGATGCGCGCCGCCGCCGACACCGTCAAGAAGGTGGCCCTCGAACTGGGCGGCAAGAACCCCAACGTGGTCTTCGCGGACGCCTGCGCGACCGACGAGGGCTTCGACACCGCCGTCGACCAGGCGCTCAACGCCGCCTTCATCCACAGCGGCCAGGTCTGCTCGGCCGGTTCGCGCCTCATCGTCGAGGAGTCGCTGCGCGAGCGGTTCGTCGCCGAACTCGCCCGCCGCGCCGAGCGGATCCGGATCGGCCGGGGCACCGACCGGGGCGTCGAGTGCGGACCGCTCGTCTCCGCGCGGCAGCTCGCGCGGACCGAGGAGTACGTCGCCTCCGCCCTCGCCGAGGGCGCCGTCCTGCGCGCCGGCGGCGAACGCCCCGAGGGCCCCGGGTACGGCGCCGGCTACTTCTACCGGCCCACCGTCCTGGACCGCTGCCACCGCGGTATGCGGGTCGTGCGCGAGGAGGTGTTCGGCCCGGTCCTGACGGTGGAGACCTTCCGTACCGAGGACGAGGCCGTGGCCCTCGCCAACGACACCGAGTACGGCCTGGCCGGCGGCGTCTGGTCGGCCGACGCCGGACGGGCCCGGCGCGTCGCCGGACGGCTGCGGCACGGCACCGTCTGGATCAACGACTTCCACCCCTACCTGCCGCAGGCGGAGTGGGGCGGTTTCGGCAAGAGCGGCATCGGCCGCGAGCTCGGCCCGAGCGGACTGGCCGAATACCGCGAGAGCAAGCACGTCTACCAGAACCTCGCCCCGCGCCCCGTGCGCTGGTTCGCGGGCTGAGCGGGGGAACGAACGCAGCATGAACGACACCACCGTGTACGACTACGTCATCGTCGGCGGCGGCACCGCCGGCAGCGTCATCGCCCACCGGCTCTCCGCGGACCCCGACGTCACCGTCGCCGTCATCGAGGGCGGCCCCTCCGACGTCGACCGCCCCGACGTGCTGACCCTGCGCCGCTGGATGGGGCTGCTCGGCGGCGACCTCGACTACGACTACCCCACCGTCGAGCAGCCCAGAGGCAACTCGCACATCCGGCACAGCCGCGCCCGGGTCCTGGGCGGCTGTTCGTCGCACAACACCCTCATCTCCTTCAAGCCCCTGCCCTCCGACTGGCAGGAGTGGGAGGAGGCAGGGGCCACCGGCTGGAACGCCGCCGCCATGGACCCGTACTACGACAAGCTGCTCAACAACATCGTCCCGGTCGACGAGAAGGACCGGAACGCCATCGCCCGCGACTTCGTCGACGCGGCGCAGGCGGCGCTCGGGGTCCCGCGCGTCGAGGGCTTCAACAAGCAGCCGTTCCACGAGGGTGTCGGCTTCTTCGACCTCGCCTACCACCCGGAGGACAACAAGCGCTCCTCCGCCTCCGTGGCGTACCTCCACCCGGTCATGGACCGGCGCGCCAACCTCCGCGTCTTGCTGGAGACCTGGGCCTACCGGCTGGAGCTGGACGGGACGCGGGCACGCGGGGTGCGCGTGCGCGCCAAGGACGGGACCGAGCGGCTCATCGAGGCGCGGCGCGAGGTCGTCGTCTGCGCCGGCGCGGTGGACACGCCGAGACTGCTGCTGCACTCCGGCATCGGACCGCGGCAGGACCTCCGGGCGCTGGGCATCCCGGTGACGCACGACCTGCCGGGCGTCGGGGAGAACCTGCTCGACCACCCCGAGTCGGTCATCGTCTGGGAGACCGACGGGCCGATCCCGGAGAACTCCGCGATGGACAGCGACGCGGGCCTGTTCGTCCGCCGGGACCCCCGGTCCGAGGGCCCGGACCTGATGTTCCACTTCTACCAGGTCCCGTTCACCGACAACCCGGAGCGGCTGGGCTACCAGCGGCCCGCCCACGGGGTGTCGATGACGCCGAACATACCCAAGCCGCGCAGCCGCGGCCGGCTCTACCTGACCAGCGCCGACCCCGAGGTCAAGCCGGCCCTGGACTTCCGGTACTTCACCGACGAGGACGACTACGACGGCCGGACGCTCGTCGACGGCATCAGGCTCGCCCGCGAGATCGCCAGGACCGAGCCGCTGGCCCGCTGGCTCAAGCGCGAGGTGTGCCCCGGCCCGGAGGTCACCGGCGACGAGGAGCTCAGCGAGTACGCGCGCAAGGCGGCCCACACCGTCTACCACCCGGCCGGCACCTGCCGCATGGGCGCGGTCGACGACGAACAGGCGGTCGTCGGCCCCGACCTGAGGGTGCGGGGACTGGAGGGCATCCGGATCGCCGACGCGTCTGTCTTCCCGACCATCCCGGCCGTGAACCCGATGATCGGGGTGCTGATGGTCGGCGAGAAGTGCGCCGACCTGCTGCTGGGCGGTGATGCCCGATGAGTACCGTCAGTACCGCGCCCGTCCCCGGCCCCGCCGGATCCGGCACCGCCGCCGCTCGGCCCGTCTTCTCGGTCCAGGGCCTGTGGAAGGTCTTCGGCCCCGGGGCCGAGCGCGTCCCCGGCTCCGAACTCGCCGAGCTCTCCCCGGCCGACCTGCGCGAGCGCAGCGGCTGCACCGCCGCCGTCCGGGACGTCTCCTTCGACGTGCGCAAGGGCGAGGCCTTCGTCGTGATGGGCCTGTCCGGTTCCGGCAAGTCCACCCTCGTCCGCTGCCTGACCCGGCTCATCGAGCCCACCGCCGGCTCCGTCGCCATCGACGGCGAGGACGTGCTGTCCATGGACCGGGCCCGGCTGCGCGAACTGCGCCGGCACCGGGCCGCGATGGTCTTCCAGCACTTCGGCCTCCTGCCGCACCGCTCCGTCCTCGACAACGTCGCCTACGGACTGGAGATCCAGGGCGTCGGCCGCGCCGAACGGCGCGCCAGGGCGGCCGAGTTCGTTACCAAGGTCGGCCTCGAGGGCATGGAGGACCGGCGTCCCGGCCAGCTCTCCGGCGGCCAGCAGCAGCGCGTCGGCCTGGCGCGGGCCCTGGCCGTCGACCCGGAAGTGCTCCTGTTCGACGAGCCGTTCAGCGCGCTCGACCCGCTGATCCGGCGCGACATGCAGGAGGAGGTGATCCGCCTGCACCGGGACGAGGGCCGCAGCATGGTGTTCATCACCCACGACCTCAACGAGGCCCTGCGCCTGGGCGACCGGATCGCCCTGATGCGGGACGGCCGGATCGTGCAGCTCGGCACGCCCGAGGAGATCGTGGGCGCGCCGGCCGACGACTACGTGCGCGACTTCGTGCGCGACGTACCGCGCGAGCAGGTCATCACGGTACGCAGCGCCATGCGCCCGCCCTGCGAGGCCGACGGCGAGGCCGGGGCCGGCCCGGCCGTCGCGCCCGGGGCGACCGTCTCCACGGCCATCGAGGCCGTCGCCCGCAGCGGCGGCCCGGTGCGGGTCGTCGAGAACGGCCGGTGGATCGGCGTCGTGGACCACCTGGACCTGCTGTCGGTCGTCGCGGGGGTACCGGTGGGCACCGGGAAGGCGGCGGCATGAGCGCCACCCTCTCCGCCCCCGTGCGCGAGGCGGCCCGCAAGGCCGCCCGCACGGCCGCCGGCGGCGCGCCCGGTACCGCGCGGCTGCGCCGGTTCGCGCCGCTGGCCGCCGCGGCCGTCCTGATCCCGCTGGGCATCCTGCTCACGGGCGGCGGGAGCTGGCCCGCCGCGCTCTCCGTCGACCTCTCCGGCCCGCTCGGCTCGGCCAGCGACTGGATCATCGACAACCGGGACAGCCACCCGCTGTTCCTGTACTTCCTCGGGCACATCAGCAACGGCGTCGTGCTGTCCGTACGCGGTGTCTACCTCGTCCTGCTGGCCGCCGGCTGGGCCGGCGTAACCGCCGCCGCCGGGCTGGTCGCCTGGCGGGCCGCCGGGGTGCGCCTGGCGCTGACCGCCGTCGCCGCCTTCACCGCGTGCGGGCTGCTCGGCATGTGGGTGCCCACCATGCAGACGCTCGCCCTGATGGTGGTCGCGGTGGCCGCTTCCGTCGTCCTGGGGGCCCTGCTCGGCCTGGCCGCCGGGCTCTCGGAGCGTACGTACCGGGCGCTGCGGCCGGTGCTCGACACCATGCAGGTGCTGCCCGCCTTCGCCTACCTGCTGCCCGTGGTGCTGGTCTTCGGCATCGGCGTGCCCGCCGCCGTCCTGGCCACCGTCGTGTACGCCGCCCCGCCCATGGCCCGGCTCACCGCGCTCGGCCTGCGCGGCGCCGACGCCGGGGTGCTGGAGGCGGCCGCCTCGCTCGGCGCGACCGGCAGGCAGCGGCTGCTGACCGCCCGTATCCCGCTGGCCCGCAAGGAACTGCTCCTGGGCGTCAACCAGTCGATCATGATGGCGCTCTCGATGGCGGTCATCGCGTCCGTGATCGGCGCGGGCGGCCTGGGCGACCGGGTCTACCAGGCCCTCGCCTCCGTCGACGTGGGCGCGGCGCTGGCCGCCGGCGTCCCCATCGTGCTGCTGGCCGTGGTGCTGGACCGGACGGCCTCCGGCGCCCGAGCCGGCGGCGGCCGGCGCGGCTGGGTGCTGGCCGCGGCGGCCACCGTCGCCGTCGCCCTGGCCGGCCGCCTCACCGGCCGGCTCGGCTGGCCCGACGCCTGGTACGTCGACATCGCCGGCCCGGTGAACCGGGCCGTCGACTGGATGACCGCCCACCTCTACTCGGGCGTCCCGGTCGTCGGCGGCACCGCCGACTGGGCGGCCCGCTTCACCCACTGGGTGCTCGACCCGGTGCGCGACGGCCTCCAGGCGCTGCCCTGGTGGGCGGTGCTGCTGCTGGTCGGCGCGCTGGCCCTGCTGGTCGGCACCTGGCGCACGGCGCTGACGGCCGTCACCGCGATGGCCGCCATCGGGGTCCTGGGCGTGTGGGACGCGTCCCTCGACACCCTCTCGCAGGTGCTGGCCGCCGTCGCGGTGACGCTGGCGCTGGGCTTCGCCGTCGCGGTGGGCGCGGCCCGCAGCGCCCGGCTGGAGCGGTGGCTGCGCCCGGTGCTGGACGTCTTCCAGACCATGCCGCAGTTCGTGTACCTGATCCCGGTGGTCGCGCTGTTCGGCGTGGGCCGTGCCCCGGCGGTGGCCGCCGCCGTGGTGTACGCGCTGCCCGCCGTCGTCCGCATCACCACCCAGGGCCTGCGCGGTGTGGACCCGGTGGCGCTGGAGTCCGCGCGCTCGCTCGGCGCGACCGGCCTCCAGCAGCTCCGCCAGGTGCAGCTCCCGCTGGCCCGCCCGGCGCTGCTGCTGGCCGTCAACCAGGCCGTGGTGCTGGTCCTCGCCGTCGTCATCATCGGCGGCCTGGTCGGTGGCGGGGCACTCGGTTACGACGTGGTCTTCGGCCTCGCCCAGGGCGACCTGGCCACCGGCCTCGTCGCGGGCACGGCGATCGTCTGCCTGGGCCTGATGCTCGACCGGGTGACCCAGCCCACCGGAAAGGACGCGTGACATGGCCGCCCGTACCCGACGCCTCACCGCCGCCGCCGCCGCGCTGGGCCTGCTGGCCCTGACCGGCTGCGGCGCGGCCGACATGACCCAGCAGGCTTCCCCCTACGCCGCCGTCCAGGACGCCAGGACGGTCACGCTCTCCGTCCAGTCCTGGGTGGGAGCGCAGGCCAATGTGGCCGTGGCGCGGTACCTCCTGGAGCACGAGCTGGACTACCGCGTGGACACCGTCCAGGTGGACGAGGTGCCCGCCTGGGACGCGCTCAGCCAGGGCCGGGTGGACGCCCTCCTGGAGGACTGGGGCCACCCGGAGCAGGAGCAGCGGTACGTCCGGGAGAAGCGGACCATCACCAGTGGCGGGGACCTGGGCGTGACCGGTCACATCGGCTGGTTCGTACCGAAGTACTTCGCAGACGAGCACCCCGACGTCACCGACTGGCGGAACCTCGACAAGTACGCCGCGCGGCTCCGGACCGCGGAGAGCGGCGGCAAGGGCCAGCTGCTCGACGGCTCGCCCTCCTACGTCACCAACGACAAGGCGCTGGTGGAGAACCTGGACCTGGACTACAAGGTGGTCTTCGCCGGCTCCGAGGCGGCGCAGATCACCCAGATCCGCCAGTTCGCCAAGGAGCGCAAGCCGTTCCTCACCTACTGGTACAAGCCGCAGTGGCTGTTCGAGAAGGTGCCGATGACCGAGGTGAAGCTGCCCGCGTACAAGGAGGGCTGCGACGCCGACCCCGAGAAGGTGGCGTGCGCCTACCCGCACACCCCGCTGCGGAAGTACCTCAACACCGGCTTCGCCGAGAAGGGCGGGAAGGCGGCCGCCTTCCTGAAGAACTTCCGCTGGACCACCGAGCAGCAGAACGAGGTGGCCCTGATGATCGCGGACCAGAAGCTCTCCCCGGAGGCGGCCGCCGAGAAGTGGGTCAGGGCGAACGAGTCGACCTGGCGGGCGTGGCTGCCGAAGTGACCGCGACGGCGGTGTCCCCGGTGGCCGCGGCGGCCCGGGCGGCCCTGGCCACCCGGGCCGCGCTCCGCTCGGGGAGCAGGCTGAGCAGCCCCAGCAGGGCCAGGCCCACCCCGACCCACACCGGGCCCAGCAGCCCGAGGTGACCGATGGCCACCCCGCCGGCCGACGACCCGATGATGACGCCGAGGGTGATGAAGGAGGAGTGGACGGAGTTGACCAGCGGCCGGGCGTTCCCGATGCGCTGGACCCGGGTGATCATCGCCGGGTTCATGGTCACTCCGACCAGCCCGATGCCCGTCATCATCAGCACCGCCGGGACGGGCGCCTCGGCCAGCAGGGCGAACCCGGTCAGGAAGAGGGCGTTGAGGGCGAGTCCCCACACCAGCACGGTGACGGTGTGCCGGTCGGCCAGCCGTCCGACGACCGTGTTGCCCACGACGGTGGCGGCGCCGTACGCGATGAGCAGCAGCGGTACGGCGCCGGCGCCGAAACCGGTGACCTCGGTGAGGATCGGGTTGAAGTAGCTGAACGCGGCGAACGTGGCGCCGATGACCAGGGTGCTGGTGCACAGGGCCAGCCACAGCCGGGGTGCGCGGAAGGCGAGGAGCTCCTGCCGCACGGTCCCGCCGTCGCCGGCCCGGCCCAGGCGCGGCAGCCCCACGGCCGTGCACAGCGCGGCGAAGAGGGTGAGCGCGGAGACGGCCCAGAAGGCGGCGCGCCAGCCCAGGTGGTCACCGGTGAGGGTGGCCAGCGGCAGCCCCAGCAGGGTGCCCAGCATCAGTCCGTTCATGACGACGGCCATGGCGCGGCCCCGGACAGCGGGGCGGACGAGCCGGGCGCACAGGGAGACGGCGATGCCGAAGAAGGCCTGCGAGGCGACGCCGGTCACCACGCGGGCGACGACCATGACGGGGTAGTCCGGCGCGGCGGCGGCCAGGACGTTCCCGGCGAGGAAGACCGCGAAGACCGCCATCAGCGCGGGCTTGGGGCGGACCTTCGCCAGTGCGGCGGCCAGCACCGGCCCGCCCAGGGTCATGGCGACGGCGTACGCCGTGATGAGGTAACCGATCTGCGGAATGGTGGCGTCCAGTCCGGCGGCCATCTGCGGCATGAGTCCGGCGACGGCGAATTCACTGGTCACCATGGCGAAGACACCAAGGGCCAGGAGATACACGGCAAGGGGCATCGCGAGCTGGTCTCCCGTTTTAGATTGATCAGTACAGAATTGGGGCAGGCCGAAGCCGGCCGTGGCCCGTTCCGGGCGCGGGGGCCGGTCAGCCGGTGAGCGCGTCCATGGCGGTCGTGGCGACGGCCTCCAGGGCGGCCCGGTCGGCGCCGCCCTGGGCGGACACCCGCATCCCGCCGATCACGGCGTTGACGAAGCGGGCCAGGGACGCGGAGTCACGCGGTGAGGTGATGTCGCCGTCCCGGCGGGCGGCCTCGATCGCGGTCCGCAGGGAGGCCAGCCGCCGGGCCAGATCCCGCTCCAGCAGGCCGGCGATCTCCGGGTCGCGCCCGGCGAGCTCCACGGTGGTGTTGACCGTGAGACAGCCCCGGCTGGACCCGTCCGGCGGGCGGTCGGCGAACTCGTCCTCCACGATCCGCGCGAGCAGGGCCCGCAGCCGCTCCACCGCCGGACGCTCCTCGTCCTCCAGCAGGGCGAGCTGGGTGCCGGTCATGGTGTCGACGTACCGGGTCAGTGACCGCTTGAAGAGGTCGTGCTTGCTGATGAAGGTGTTGTAGATGCTGCTGCGGCCCAGTCCGGTGGCCTCGCACAGGTCCTGGGTCGAGGTGGCGTCGTAGCCGTTGGCCCAGAAGGCGTGCATCGCCGCCTCCAGGGCCCGCTCCTCGTCGAATGTCCGCGGTCGGGCCATGGCGGTACGCTAACCGTTTTGGACCGCCCGTTGCAATACGGTGGGGCGGCCGTCCCTCACACCCCGGTCGTCCCGTCGACGCCCTCGCGCAACAGGTCGGCGTGGCCGTTGTGGCGGGCGTACTCGTGGATGACGTGCAGCATCACATGGCGCAGCGATACCTCCACCCCCCACCTGGCGCTGTAGGCGGTGACGTCGAGCGACCGCGCCGCCGACTCGACGCGGCGGGAGTGCTCGACCTCCGCGCGCCAGGCGGCGAACGCCTCCTGGCCGGTGGCGGAACTCGCGTCGTAGGCCGCCTGGTAGTCGCCGTCCGGCGACCAGACCAGCGGCACGTCCTCGCCGTCGATCGTCCGGCGGAACCAGGCGCGTTCCACTTCGGCCATGTGGCGCACCAGACCGAGCAGGGTCAGCGTCGACGGGGGCATCGCGCGGCGGCGCAACTCCTCGTCGGAGAGGCCCTCGCACTTCATGGCGAGGGTGGCGCGGTGGAAGTCCAGGAAGCCGCGCAGCGTTTCGCGCTCGCCGCCGGTGCGGGGCGGGCCGACGCGTTCGGTGGGCATGTGCGAAGTCCTCTCGTGGCGGGGGCCGTCGGCGTGTGCGAAGCCCCCGTCACGCTACCGGGGCGGTCCGGCCCGGAACACGGCCTCGTCCCCCCGGCCGCTCCGCCCGGCCCCCGGCCCGGGCCGGGGGCCGCGCCCGGGTCACCCGGAGCGCACCTCGTCGGCGATGTCCCGCACCGCGGCCAGCGCGCGGCGCAGCAGGCCCGGTCCGAAGGTGACCCTTGTGGCGCCCAGCCGGCCCAGTTCGGCGACGGCCGGGCCGCCGGGCACGGCGACCGCGTTGAGCGGGGCGCCGATCTCGGCGCGCAGCCGCGGCAGGTGCTCGGGCGGCGCCATGATGGGGTAGACGCAGTCGGCGCCCGCCGCCCGGTACAGCCGGCCCCGGACGATCGCGTCCGCCGGGTCGGCGCCGTCGTGCAGGAAGGTGTCGACGCGGGCGTTGACGAAGAGCCGGTCGCCCGCCTCCGCCCGTACCCTCGCCAGCCAGTCGGCGTGCGCCGACGGGTCCTTGAGGGCGCCGTCCTCGGAGTCCTCCAGGTTCACCCCGACCGCGCCCGCCGCCAGGACGCGCGCCACCAGCTCACCGGGCGCGAGCCGGTAGCCGCCCTCGACGTCGGCCGAGACCGGGACGGACACCGAGCGGGTGATACGGGCCACGGCCGCGAACATCTCGTCCGCGGGGGTGGCCCCGTCCTCGTACCCGAGACAGGCCGCGACGCCGGCGCTGGGCGTGGCCAGTGCCGGGAAGCCCGCCGCCGCGAAGACCCGGGCGCTCGCGGCGTCCCAGGGGCCGGGCAGCACGAGGGGGTCATCCGGCGCGCGCCCGTGGTGCAGCGCGCGGAAGGTCTCCACCGGGGTGGGCTCCACAGGAATGCCTCCGGGGTAAGGGGCGGCCGGTCACCCGGGGACCGGCCGGCGGGGCGTCAGCTTTGGAACCGGCCGGGGCTGTAGTGCCCCGGGACCGCGCGGGTGGTGACCGCCACCCGGTTCCAGGCGTTGGTGACCGTGATCGCCGAGATCAACCGGGCCAGCTCCGGCGCGTCGAAGTGCGCGGCGGCCCGGTCGTACACCTCGTCGGGCACGAAACCGTCCGTCAGCAGCGTCATCGCCTCGGTCAGTTCCAGGGCGGCTAGCTCCCGCTCGGTGTAGTAGTGGCGCGACCCGCGCCAAGCGCCGAGCTGGACGATCCGGTCCACCGTCTCACCGGCCGCGAGGGCGTCCTTGGTGTGCATGTCCAGGCAGAAGGCGCACTGGTTGAGCTGCGAGGCGCGGATCTTCACCAGCTCCGTCACCACCGGGTCCAGGCCCTCCCGGGCGACCGCGTCCAGCCGCATCATGGTCCGGTAGACCTCGGGCACGTGCTTGGCCCAGGCGAGCCGGGGCGGCTGCTCCGGCACCTTCTCGTCGTCGTTCCTCGTGGTCACGGCCACGACCGTACGCGCGCCGTGGCGCAGAGGTATGGTCCACTTCCGTGACGGAAACCCGGGCCACTTTCGGCGCCGACCTGCATCTGGAGCTGCGCGGGCCCGGGCTGCGCGCGGGCCTGGCCGAGGCGCTGCGGGAGGCCGTACGCACCGGGCGGCTGGACCCCGGGACCCGGCTGCCGTCCTCCCGGTCGCTCGCCGCCGACCTGGGCATCGCCCGCAACACGGTCGCCGACGCGTACGCCGAACTGGTCGCCGAGGGCTGGCTCACCGCCCGGCAGGGCTCGGGCACCCGGGTGGCCCGGCGCGCCACCCCGCGCGGGTCCCCGGCGGCGCGGGCGCCGTGGCCGCACCGGGGCGACCCGGCCCGGACGGCGTGTCCGGCCGAGCGGGTGCACCCGGCCGAGCGGGTGCGCCCGCGCGACCCGGTGTACCCACCCGATCAGGTGTACCCGCGCGATCCGGGGTGCGCGGCCGGTCCGGCGGATCCGGCCGGCACGCCGCACCGCGCGCCGGAGGAGAGCCGGCGCCCGACGGCCCCGCGCGAGGGCCCGGGCCCCGCGCCGCGGCGCACGGCCGTCCACAGCCTCCACCCGGGCGCCCCCGACCTCGGCTCCTTCCCCAGGGCCGGCTGGCTCAAGGCGGCCCGGCGCGCCCTGACCACCGCACCGCACGAGGCGTTCGGCTACGGCGACCCGCTCGGGCGGGTGGAACTGCGCACCGCGCTGGCCGAGTACCTGGCCCGCGCCCGGGGCGTGTACGCCGACCCGGGCCGGATCGTGATCTGCTCCGGCTTCGTGCACGGCCTGGCCCTGCTGGGCGAGGTGCTGCGGGCGCGGGGGGCGCGCGAGGTGGCCGTCGACTCCTACGGCCTCGACCGGCACTGGGAGCTGCTCGGCCGGGCCGGCCTGCGCACCCCCGCCCTGCCCTTCGACGCGCACGGCACCCGCACCGGCGACCTGGACCGCCAGGGCGCGGTGCTGCTGACGCCCGCCCACCAGTTCCCGCTCGGGGGCGCGCTCCACCCCGACCGGCGCGCCGCGGCCGTGGACTGGGCGCGGCGCCGCGGCGGGCTGGTCCTGGAGGACGACTACGACGGGGAGTTCCGCTACGACCGCCAGCCCGTGGGCGCCCTCCAGGGCCTGGACCCGGAGCGGGTCGTCCACCTCGGCACGGCCAGCAAGTCCCTGATCCCCGGCCTGCGGCTGGGGTGGATGGTGCTGCCCGGGGACCTGGTGGGCCCGGTGGCCCGGGCGAAGGGCGACACCGACTGGACCGGCAGCGCGCTGGACCAGCTCACGCTCGCCGAGTTCCTCACCTCCGGCGCCTACGACCGGCATGTCCGGGGCATGCGGCTGCGCTATCGCCGGCGCCGCGACCAGTTGGTGGCCGCGCTCGCCGCGCGGGCGCCGCACGTCCGGGTGAGCGGCATCGCGGCGGGCCTGCACGCCGTACTGGAACTCCCGCCGGGCACCGAGCGGTCGGTCGTCCGGGCCGCCGCCCGGCAGGGCCTGGCCCTCGGTGGCCTGGACGGGTACCGCCACCCGGACGTGGCGCCGGGGCGCGGTGACGCGCTGGTGGTCGGGTACGCCACCCCGCCGGACAGCGCGTGGGCGGGCGCGCTGGACGCGCTGTGCCGGGTGCTGGCCCGGCCGGGCGCGGCGGCCCGGCCGGACCGGCCTCACCGGGGCGCGGGGCGGCCATCTAATGTGTGCGACGGTTCAGGTCCATCGGAGGGCCTTGGTGACGACGGGGAGGACGGCGGATGCGCAGGCTGAGGTCGAGCACGGTGGTGCTGGGCGGCATGGGGGTGCTCGCGGCGACGATCACGTCCTGCGGCTCGGAACCCGACAAGCGCTGCGTCGACCCGGTGACGCGCAAGGAGCTGCCCAGCTACAAGTGCAAGGGCGGCAGCGGCGGCGGGACGTACTACTACGGGGGCCGGTCCAGCGACGGCAAGGTCAGCGGCGGCAGCTTCGACAAGGCCGCGGTCGACCGGGGCGGTTTCGGCTGCTCCGGCTCCGGCGGCGGATGACCGGGCCCGCCGATGAAACGTCACACCATCGAACCCCGCCCCGGCTGGCAGCGGACCGTGGAGGAGCAGGGGCTCATCTACCCGCTCACCCGTTACCCGGACGGCTCACTGCGCCCGTACTGGGACGAGAGCGCCTACTACGTCTTCTCGCTGCCCGAGGTCGAGGCGCTGGAGGAGGCCGTGGAGGAGCTGCACGCCATGTGCCTGGCCGCCGCCGGGCACATCGTGGAGCACGACCGCTTCGCCGACCTCGGCATCACCGACCCCCGGCTGGCCTCCCTGGTCGCCGAGTCGTGGCGGCGCCGGGCCGAACTGCCGACCGTCTACGGCCGCTTCGACCTGCGCTACGACGGCACGGGCCCGGCCAAGATGCTGGAGTACAACGCCGACACCCCGACCTCACTGGTGGAGGCCGCCAGCCCCCAGTGGTTCTGGATGGAGGAGCGCTTCCCCGGCGCCGACCAGTGGAACTCCCTCCACGAGCGGCTGGTCGACGCCTGGAAGCGGCAGGCCCCGCTGCTGCCGCCGGGACCGGTGCACTTCGTCCACTCCGACGGCGACGAGCTCGGCGAGGACCTGATGACGGTCGCCTACCTGCGTGAGACCGCCGAACAGGCCGGGCTCGACACCGAGGCCCTGTCGGTGGAGCAGATCGGCTGGGACCGGCTGTCCGGGCGCTTCGTCGACGACCGGCTGCGCTTCATCCGCAGCTGCTTCAAGCTCTACCCGTGGGAGTGGCTGACGACCGACCGGTTCGGGCCGCACGTCCTGGACACCCTCGACAACGGTGGCGGCACCGGCACCACCTGCTGGATCGAGCCGGCGTGGAAGATGCTGCTGTCCAACAAGGCGCTGCTGGCGGTGTTGTGGGAGCTGTACCCCGGCCACCCGAACCTGCTGCCCGCCTACCTCGACGGCCCGCGCGAACTGGCCGACACCCGCGGCTACGTCGCCAAACCGCTGCTCGGCCGGGAGGGCGCCGGGGTCACCGTCCACGAGCCCGGGACCGCCCCCGTCGTGCGGGAGGAGCCGTGCTGCTACCAGGAGCTGGCCCCGCTGCCCGCCTTCGACGGCAACCGCGTGGTGCTCGGAGCCTGGGTCGTCGGCGACGAGGCGGCGGGGCTGGGCATCCGGGAGTCGGCGGGGCTGGTCACGGACGAGTACGCCCGCTTCCTGCCGCACGTCATCCTCTGACGGCGGCCCCCAGCACCTGGCGCAGCTGCTCCAGGCCCCAGTCCAGGTCCTCCTTGCTGATGACCAGCGGTGGGGCGATCCGGATGGTGGAGCCGTGGGTGTCCTTCACCAGGACCCCCCGCTCCATCAGCCGCTCCGAGATCTCCCGCCCGCTGCCCAGGCCCGGCGCGACGTCCACCCCGGCCCACAGGCCGCGGCCGCGCACCGCGTCCACGGTCCCGCCGCCCACCAGCAGCCCCAGCTCCTGGTGGAGGTGGTCGCCCAGCTCGGCCGCCCGCTGCTGGTACTCGCCGGTGCGCAGCATGGCGATCACCTCCAGCGCCACCGCGCACGCCAGCGGATTCCCGCCGAACGTCGAACCGTGCTCGCCCGGCCGGTGCACCCCGAGCACCGCCGCGCTCGACACGACCGCCGACACCGGCACCACGCCGCCGCCCAGCGCCTTGCCCAGGACGTACACGTCCGGCACCACGCCCTCGTGCTCGCAGGCGAACGTGCGGCCGGTGCGGCCCAGACCGGACTGGATCTCGTCCGCGACGAACAGCACGTCCCGCCGCCGGGTCAGTTCGCGGACCCCGGCCAGATACCCGTCCGGCGGCACCAGCACCCCGGCCTCGCCCTGGATCGGCTCCAGCAGCACGGCCACCGTCTCGTCGGTCATCGCCGCCTCGAGCGCGGCCAGGTCCCCGTACGGGACGACGTCGAACCCCGGTGTGTAGGGGCCGTGGTGGTCGCGGGCCTCGGGGTCGGTGGAGAAGCTGACGACGGTGGTGGTGCGGCCGTGGAAGTTGCCGTCCGCCACGATGATCCTCGCCGCGCCGTCCGGCACGCCCTTGACGCGGTAACCCCACTTGCGGGCGGTCTTCACGGCCGTCTCCACCGCCTCCGCCCCGGTGTTCATCGGCAGGACCATCTCCATGCCGCACAGCTCCGCGAGCCGGTCGCAGAACTCCGCGAACCGGTCGTGGTGGAAGGCGCGGGAGGTCAGCGTCACCCGTTCGAGCTGCGCCTTGGCGGCGTCGATCAGCCGGCGGTTGCCGTGCCCGAAGTTCAGCGCCGAGTAGCCGGCGAGCATGTCCAGGTAGCGCCGCCCCTCGACATCGGTCATCCACGCCCCGTCCGCCGAGGCGACCACGACGGGCAACGGATGGTAGTTGTGGGCGCTGTGCGCCTCCGCGGAAGCGATCACGTCTTGCGTTCTCGACACGGGATCTCCGTTCGTCCTGCGGCCGGGGGCGGGAGTCGCGCCCCTTCCTATCGTCGCTCGCGGCGCGGGCGGGGAAACCTCCGATCCGGGGGCGGTGACCGGGGCGGTGACGCCGGCCGCGGGCCCGCCGGCGGCCCCCCGGCTGTGTTCCTCGTCTCATTCCCGCCGGCGCTGCGCCATGGGGGCGCTCGGTTCCGGAGCTGTCCGCGGTACCTGAGAGAATGATGGGCATGGCCTCCGATCGCCCGCCCGTCGCCCTCCACCACCCCGAGGGGAATGCCTCCGCCATGCAGCGTCGCCCGCGTGTGCTCTCCGGTATCCAGCCCACCGCGGGCTCGTTCCACCTCGGCAACTACCTCGGCGCGGTCCGGCAGTGGGTCGCCCTGCAGGAGACCCACGACGCCTTCTACATGGTGGTCGACCTGCACGCGATCACGGTGCCGCAGGACCCGGCGGAGCTGCGCGCCAACACCCGGCTCGCCGTGGCCCAGCTGCTCGCCGCGGGGCTCGACCCGGAGCGGTGCACGCTCTTCGTGCAGAGCCACGTCCCCGAGCACGCCCAGCTCGGCTGGGTGATGAACTGCCTCACCGGCTTCGGCGAGGCCAGCCGGATGACCCAGTTCAAGGACAAGTCCGCCAAGCAGGGCGCCGACCGGGCCACGGTCGGCCTGTTCACGTACCCGATCCTCCAGGTCGCCGACATCCTGCTCTACCAGGCCCACCAGGTCCCGGTCGGCGAGGACCAGCGCCAGCACATCGAGCTCACCCGCGACCTCGCCGAGCGGTTCAACGCCCGCTTCGGTGAGACGTTCACGGTCCCGGCGCCGTACATCCTGAAGGAAACGGCGAAGATCTACGACCTCCAGGACCCGGCGATCAAGATGAGCAAGTCGGCGTCCACGCCGAAGGGGCTGATCAACCTGCTGGACGAGCCGAAGACGACCGCGAAGAAGGTGAAGAGCGCCGTCACGGACACCGACACCGTGATCCGCTTCGACCCGGAGCACAAGCCCGGCGTCAGCAACCTGCTGTCCATCATGGCGACCCTCACCGGCAAGCCCGTCGCCGACCTGGAGCGGGACTACGAGGGCAAGCTGTACGGGGCGCTGAAGACCGACCTCGCCGAGGTCATGGTGGACTTCGTCACCCCCTTCCGGACCCGTACGCAGGAATACCTGGACGACCCCGAGACGCTGGACTCCATCCTGGCCAAGGGCGCGGAGAAGGCGCGCGGAGTCGCGGCCGAGACCCTGGCGCGGACGTACGAGAGGGTGGGCTTCCTGCCCGCCAAGCACTGACGCCGCGCACCTGCCGAGCGCCCTGGCCATACGGGGGGTGCAGCCGCCACACTGGCGCTGCGCCCGACCACCGGACCGACCGAACGAACGAGGAGTGAGGAGAACGACGTGGGGACCGTAACGCTCGGCGTTTCGATCGCGGTCCCGGAGCCCTACGGCAGCCTGCTCCAGGAGCGGCGCGCGGGCTTCGGGGATCCCGCCGCTCACGGCATCCCCACCCACGTCACCCTCCTGCCGCCGACCGAGGTGGAGGCGGCCCGGCTGCCCGCGGTCCGGGCGTACCTGGCCGAGGTCGCCGCGGCCGGCCGGAGCTTCCCGATGCGGCTGAGCGGCACGGGCACCTTCCGTCCGCTGTCACCGGTGGTCTTCGTCCAGGTGGTGGAGGGCGCCGCGGCCTGCTCCTGGCTCCAGCAGCGGGTCCGTGACCCGCGGGGCCCGCTCGCCCGCGACCTCCAGTTCCCGTACCACCCCCATGTGACCGTGGCGCACGGCATCGCCGAGGAGGCGATGGACCGGGCGTACGAGGAGCTGGCCGGCTTCGAGGCCGCCTGGGACGTCGCCTCGTTCGCGCTCTACGAGCAGGGCGCCGACGGGGTCTGGCGCCAGCTGCACGAGTACGAGTTCGGTGCCGGCCGGGCGGCGGCGGGTGTGCCCGCGCAGGGCTCACCCCTGGACGAACCGGCCGCCACCCGCACCTGAGGCGGTGCGGCCGGCCGGCCGCGCGGTCGGCTCACAGCCGCCGGCCCGCAATCGCCGGCTCACAGCGGCAGGCGGCGGAAGAGCGGGCGCGGCAGATGGCGCAGCGCCGACATCACCACACGCAGCACGCCCGGCACCCAGACCACCTCCGCGCGCCGCCGCAGGCCCCGCTCGATCGCCTCGGCCACCGCCTCGGGGGTGGTGGCCAGCGGCGCCTCCGGCAGAGCGGCGGTCATCCCGGTCCGCACGAACCCGGGCCGGACGACCATCACGTGGACGCCCGAACCGTGCAGCGCGTCGCCCAGCCCCTGGGCGAAGGCGTCCAGGCCGGCCTTGCTGGAGCCGTACACGAAGTTGGCGCGGCGGACCCGCTCCCCGGCCACCGACGAGAGCACCACCAGCGAGCCGTGACCCTGGGTGCGCAGGGCGTTCGCGCAGACCAGGCCCGCCGATACGGCGCCGGTGTAGTTGGTCTGGGCCACCCGGACGGCGGCGCACGGGGTGGCCTCGTCGTGGGCCTGGTCGCCCAGGACGCCGAAGGCCAGCAGCACCATGTCGATGTCGCCGTCGGTGAACAGCTTGGCCAGGGTCTCCTCGTGCGAGGCCGGGTCCAGGGCGTCGAAGGGCACGGTACGGACGGTGGTGCCCGGCCCGCCGAGCTCCCGCAGGGAGTCGGCCGCCGCGTCCAGCGCCGGCGAGGCGCGCCCGGCCAGCCACACCGTACGGGTGCGGCGGGCGACCAGCCGGCGGGCGGTGGCCAGGGCGATCCCGGACGTACCGCCCAGGACGAGCAGGGACTGCGGGGTGCCGAAGGCGTCCTTCACTGCTGTGCTCCTTACAGGGCGAGGCGGCGGGCGAGGTCGGAGGTGAAGACCCCGCCGGGGTCCAGCGCGGCGCGCAGCGCGCGGAACTCGGGCAGGCGCGGGTACATCGCGTCCAGCAGTTCCGGCCGCAGCCGGGAGTCCTTGGCGAGGTAGACCCGGCCGCCGGCGGCGACCACCTCCTCGTCCAGCTCGTCGAGGAACGCGCCCAGGCCCGGCAGCCGGGCCGGGATGTCCAGCGCCAGCGTCCAGCCGGGCACCGGGAACGACAGCCAGCCGGGGTCGGACTCGCCGAACCTCTTCAGCACCGCGAGGAACGACGGGCAGCCGCGCCGGGCGATCCGGCGCACGATCCGGCGCAGGGTCTCCTCCTGGCCGTACCCGACGGCGAACTGGTACTGGACGAACCCGCCGCGCCCGTAGACGCGGTTCCAGTGCGGCACACCGTCCAGGGGGTGGAAGAAGGTGGAGATCCTCTGGAGCTCGTCGGTGCGGCGGCGCGGGGCCGCGCGGTACCACAGCGCGTTGAACAGGCCGACGGTGGCGCGGTTGAGCAGTCCCTCCGGCAGCAGCTCGGGGGCGGCGGGGAGCCGGCCGGGCCGGAAGGCCAGCGGCGCGCCGCGCGCCCGGCGCGGCAGCGCCTCGCATCGGGCGTGGTCGCCGCGCGTGAGGACCGCGCGGCCGGTGGCGGCGCCGCGCGCGAGCAGGTCGACCCAGGCGACGGAGTAGCGGTAGCGGTGGTCGGTGGTGGTGAGCCGGGCCAGCAGGTCGTCCAGGTCGGTGGCGCGTTCGGTGTCCACGCTCATCAGCGACGTCTCGACGGGCAGGAGCCGCACGGTGGCCGAGAGGATCACCCCGGTCAGGCCCATGCCGCCGGTGGTGGCGTCGAAGAGGTCGCTGCCGGCCGGGACGGCACGGACCTCCCCGTCGGCGGTCAGCAGGTCCAGGGCGGTGACATGGCGGCTGAAGGACCCCGAGACGTGGTGGTTCTTGCCGTGGATGTCGGCGGCGACCGCCCCGCCGACGGTGACGTACCGGGTGCCGGGGGTGACCGGGACGAACCAGCCCAGCGGCAGCAGCACCTCCATCAGGCGGTGCAGGCTCACCCCGGCGTCGCAGACGACGACACCCGCCTCGGCGTCGATGGAGCGGATCCCGGCCAGGCCGGTCATGTCGAGCACGGCGCCGCCCGCGTTCTGCGCGGCGTCGCCGTAGGACCGGCCGAGGCCGCGCGGGATGCCGCCCCGGGCGCCGCAGCCGCGTACCGCGGCGGCGACCTCCCCGGGGCTGCGGGGGCGCAGGACGCGGGCGGCGGTGGGGGCGGTCCGGCCCCAGCCGGTCACCGGCTCGGTGGGGGGGTCGGCTGCTGGCATGGGAGCGAAGGTATCGCCGTATATGGCTGATTTGCGGGGTTTGTGGGCTGACTCGCCGAAATGGGTGATTAAACGAGTGTCATGAAAGATTGCCGCGCCACCAGCGGCGCGGCGCGCGAGAGTCGCCCCTGGTGCACGTCGTCGTGCCTGAAAGGGGTGGTGCAGATGCGATACGCCGGCCATGCGGGCGCCGACCACCGGCTGCTCGCCGCCGTGCGCGGGTACGGGCGCCGCCGGCCCGTCGCGCTGGCCGCCCGGGCGCTGTCGTACGGCGGCGAACACGGCGCGCTGTGGCTCGCGGCCGGGTGCGCGGCGGCGGCGACCGACCGGCCCCGGCGCCGGGCCTGGCTGCGCGGTACGGCGGTGATCGGCGCCGCCCATCTGACCAGCATGGGGCTGAAACGGCTGGTGCGCAGACCCCGGCCGGGTGGGGTGGCCAGGCCCCTGGTGCGCACCGCGGGACGGCACTCCTTCCCCAGCTCGCACGCCGCATCGGCGGTCGCCGCCGCGGTCACCTTCGGCGCGCTGCACCCGGCGGGCGGGCGCGTGGCGGGGCCGCTGGCCGCCGCCATGTGCCTCTCCCGGGTGGTGGTCGGCGTGCACTACCCGACGGACGTGGCGGCGGGCGCGCTGCTGGGCGCGGTGACGGCGCGGCTGGGTCTCGGCTGGACGCGGCGGGGGGCCGGGGCGCATGCCTGAGCTGCCCACCCACCCGCCGTCCGCCGCCGGCCCGCTGGCCCCCCGCACTCCCCGGGCCGCCGGCCCGCCGCCGGCGCCGCCGGCCGCCCGGGCGCTCCGCACCCCGCCCGAGCTCCGCGCCCCCCTCGGCCGGGGCCCGCGTCCGCCCCGGACGGCGGCCGGAGCCCCGCGCCCGGCGGGTCTGGGCGTGCCGCTCGGGCTGCTGCGCGCCGCGCGGCCCCGCCAGTGGGTCAAGAACGTCCTCGTCGTCGCCGCGCCGGCCGCCGCCGGGGAGCTGGTGTCGTGGCCCAGCGCCCTTCGCCTGGGCGTGGTCTTCCTGCTGTTCACCGCCGCCGCGGCGGCGGTCTACCTGGTCAACGACGCGCGGGACGCCGACGCCGACCGCGCCCACCCCGTCAAGTGCCGCCGTCCGGTGGCCGCCGGTGACGTGCCGGTACCGGTGGCGTACGCGGCCGGATGCGCCCTGGCGCCGGCCGCCGTGGTGGGCGCGGCCGTCCTGTGCAACGCCATGACGGCCGCGCTGCTGGCCGCCTACCTCGTCATGCAGTTCGCCTACTGCCTGCGCCTCAAGCACGTCCTCGTGGTGGACCTGGCCGTCGTCACCACCGGGTTCCTGATGCGGGCGATGGTCGGCGGGGTCGCGCTCGACATCCCGCTGTCGCGCTGGTTCCTCATCACCACCGGCTTCGGCGCCCTGTTCATGGTCTCCGCCAAGCGGTACTCGGAAGCCGTGCAGATGGCCGGCCGCGACGGCGCCACCCGGGCCCTGCTCACCGAGTACACCACCGGATACCTGCGCTTCGTCTGGCAGCTGGCCGCCGGGGCGGCCGTACTGGGCTACTGCCTGTGGGCCCTGGAGAGCGGCGGCACCGCCAACGGCTCCCTGCTGCCCTGGCGCCAGCTCTCCATGATCGCCTTCATCCTGGCCGTCCTGCGGTACGCCGTCTTCGCCGACCGGGGCACCGCCGGCGCTCCCGAGGACGTCGTCCTGCGCGACCGCGCCCTGACCGTCATCGGGCTCGTGTGGGCGTCGATGTACGGGATGGCGGTCGCCGACCTGTGAGCGTCACCGGACGCGAACTGGCCTGCTTCCTCGGCGTCGGGCTGGTCGCGTACGCCACCGACCTGGCCCTCTTCCTCCTGCTGCGCGGGCCGCTCGGCCTGGACCCGCTGACCGCCAAGGCGCTGTCCTTCCTGGCCGGCTGCACGGTCGCCTACCTCGGCAACGCCCGCTGCACCTATCGGCGCCGGAGCGTACGCGCCGGCGAGTACGGCGTGTTCTTCGCCGTCAACCTCGCCGGGGCCGCCGTCCAGCTGCTGTGCCTCGGCGTGTCGCACTACGGGCTCGGGCTGACCTCCGCCCGCGCCGACACCGTCTCCGGCCTCGGCGTCGGCATGGTGCTCGCCACCTGCCTGCGCTTCTGGGGCACCCGTACGCTCGTGTTCGCCGGCCGGGGGTAGGCGTACCGGCATGGACTGGCTGACCAAGCTCCCCGTCATCGGCCCATGGGCGGCCCGGCTCATGCGCACCCACGCCTGGCGTTCGTACGAGACCCTCGACCACGTCCACTGGACGCGGCTGGCCGCCGCCATCACCTTCACGAGCTTCGTCGCGCTCTTCCCGCTGATCACCGTCATCGCCGTCGTCGGCGCGGCGCTGCTCAGCGAGGAGCAGGTCCGCACCATCGAGCGCACGCTCAGCGACCAGGTCCCCGGCATCTCCGACCAGCTCGACATCGACGGCCTGGTGTCCAACGCCGGCACGGTCGGGCTGGTCGCCGGTGGCGTGCTGCTGTTCACCGGCATCAACTGGGTCGGCTCCATGCGCGACTGCCTGCGCGCCGTCTGGGAGTGCGACGACGGCGACGAGGAGAACCTGTTCGCCCGCAAGGGCAAGGACACCCTCGTACTGCTCGGCCTCGGCGCCACCGCGCTGGCCTCGCTCGCCGCCTCGGCCCTGGGCTCCACCGCCGTCGGCTGGAGCGCCGCCGAGCTCGGCATCTCCAAGGGCGGCGCCGGGGGAGTCCTGCTCCAGGTCGCCGCCCTCGCGGTCGCCGTCCTCGCCGACTTCCTGCTCCTGCTCTACCTGCTGACGCTGCTGCCCGGCGTCGAACCGCAGCGCCGCCGCCTGGTCGTGGCGGCGCTGATCGGGGCGGTCGGCTTCGAGCTGCTGAAGCTGCTGCTCGGCGGCTACATGAGGGGCGTGGCCGCGAAGTCCATGTACGGCGCGTTCGGAGTGCCCGTGGCCCTGCTGCTGTGGATCAACTTCACCGCCAAGCTGCTGCTGTTCTGCGCCGCCTGGACGGCCACGCCCAGCAAGGCGGACGGCGGCACGGCTAAGGACGCGGCCGGCGGCGCACCGGCAGCGGCCAGCGCCGGTTGACCAGGAACACCGCGCCCGACAGCAGGACCACCGCCCCGCCGGCCACCGCCAGCGCCGTACCGACACCGCCGTGCCCGGCGACCGCCGCCCTGGCCGTGTCGGCGGGCGAGTCCAGGCCGCCGCCCGACCGCCCGTCCAGGCCGCCGGGGGTGTCCGTCCCGGTCCGCACCGACCTCGGCGGCACCAGCTCGCCGATCGGCCTGACCTTCCCGGCCGCCGCGAAGCCCCAGTCCAGCAGCCGCGCCGCCTCCTTGTAGACGGCGTGGCCCTCCTTGGCCGACGGGTTCATGACCGTGACCAGCAGCACCTTGCCGCCCCGCTCGGCGATGCCGGTGAAGGTGGCGCCGGCGTGCGTGGTGCTGCCGTTCTTCACGCCCGCGATGCCCTTGTACGGCGGTATCCCGTAGTCGCCGGTCAGCAGCCGGTTGGTGTTCTGGATCTCGAACGTCTCGCGCTTCTTGCCGGGCTTGAGCTCGCCGGGGAACTTCGCGCGCGGGGTCGCGCAGTACTCCCGGAAGTCCTTGTTCTGCATCCCGCTGCGGGCGATCAGCGTCAGGTCGTACGCGGAGGAGACCTGTCCCACGGCGTCGTAGCCGTCCGGCGAGACGACGTGGGTGTCGAGCGCCTGGAGCTCGGCGGCGCGCTCGTTCATCTCCCGGACCGTCTTGCCGACGCCGCCGTTGATCTCCGACAGCACGTGCACGGCGTCGTTGCCGGAGCGCAGGAAGACACCCAGCCACAGGTCGTGGACGGTGTAGGTCTGCTTCTCCTTCAGCCCCACCAGGCTGGAGCCCTCCCCGACGCGCGCCAGCTCCTCCCGGGTGACCAGGTGCGACTGCGTCCTGGGCAGCTTGGGCAGCACCGTGTCGGCGAAGAGCATCTTCAGGGTGGAGGCCGGGGGAAGCCGCCAGTGCGCGTTGTGCGAGGCCAGGACCGCGCCGCTCTCCGCGTCCGCGACGATCCAGGACCGGCCCGACACCTGCTTGGGCAGGACCGGCACCCCGGGCGCCAGGTTCACCTGGGTGCCCGGCTTCGCGAGCTGGCGACCGCCGACCGCCGACATCACGGCCGGCGGCTGCGGCTGCTTGTCCTCCTTGGTGTCCGCCAGCGCGGGGGAGGAGGCGAAGACCGGCAACAACGCGGCAGCAGCGACCGTCAACGCGGTCCTTCTCAGAGCAGACACGGTCGAGAAAGTACAGGGGCCGTCCGGCGAAGCCGTCATCCCACCCCGCGCGAGCCGCCCCGGGGGCGGCGGCGATACTGAAGCCATGAAGCTCAGCCGCCCCGCCTCCTGGTTCCTGCTCGCTTTCGGGGTGTGGAGCTGGTTCATCTGGATCACCTTTGTCAAGAACCTGTGGAACGACGCGAGCGGTCTCGCCTTCGACGACGCGGGCGACCCGACCGGGTACTTCTGGGTCCATCTGCTGCTCGCCATTACGTCCTTTGTCTTGGGGACGGTGGTGGGCGTCATCGGGTTGCGTGGCGTGCGCGCCCTGCGCCGCGAACGCGGATCCCGGGGATAAGGGGCACCGGGCCGTGGTCGTCGCTCTGCTCGTGATCATCATGATCGTCGCCCTGCTGACGGCGGTGCACTGGTACGTCTGGCGACGACTGGTGCGCGATGTGACCGTCCCCGGCGGGCCGGCGCGACGGGCGGGCACGGTGGCGATGATCGTACTGCCCCTGCTGTCGCTCGGCGCGCTGACGGCCGGCCGGGCGGGCGCGCCGTTCTGGCTCCAGCAGACCCTGGCCTGGCCGGGATTCCTCTGGCTGGCTCTGCTGCTGTACCTGGTGCTGGCCCTGGTGGCCGGCGAGGCGATACGCCCCCTGCTGCTCCGCCGGCCGGTCCGCCGACCGGTCGACCGGCGGGAGGCGACGGCGGACGGGGGCGCGGGTGCGGGGCCCGCCGGCCCGGCTGCAACCCGAGCGGTGCCCGCCCGTGGGGAGGACGGCGCGGTGACGTCCGGGGCCGGGCGGCGTCCCGCTCCGGCGCCCACGGCCCCGGCGGCCCCCACTCCGGTACCGGCCGCCCCCGCGCCCGGCCGTGGCGCGTCCGGCGGATCGGCACCGGGCGCTCCCGTACCCGACGGGCCCGGGCCGGCCGACGCCGCCTCCGGAGCCTCCGAAGTGCCGTCCGACGCGCCGTGCGGATCGTCCTTCGGCACGGCCGCCGGCCAGGTCTCCCGCCGGCTGTTCGTCTCGCGGGTCGTCGGCGGGGCGGCCGCCGCCGCTGCCGTGGGCACCGTCGGGTACGGGGCGCACGGCGTCCTGCGCGGGCCCCGGGTCAAGCGGGTCACCGTGCCGCTCGCCAAGCTGGCGCGGGGCGCGCACGGGTACCGGATCGCGGTCGTCAGCGACATCCACATCGGACCCATCCTCGGGCGCGCCCACACGCAGCGCATCGTGGACACCATCAACGCCACCCAGCCGGATCTGGTGGCCGTCGTCGGTGACCTCGTCGACGGCACCGTCGAGAACCTGGGTCGGGCGGCCGAGCCGCTCGCCCGGTTGCGGGCCCGGCACGGGACGTTCTTCGTGACCGGCAACCACGAGTACTTCTCCGGTGCCGAGCAGTGGGTCGAGCACGTCTCCGAGCTGGGCCTGCGCCCGCTGCGCAACCAGCGCGTCGAGATGGCCGGATTCGACCTGGCAGGCGTCAACGACGTGGCCGGGCGGAGCGAGGGCGACGGCCCGGACTTCGTGGCCGCGCTCGGCGACCGGGACCGGGCACGGGCCGCCGTGCTGCTGGCCCACCAGCCGGTCGTCGTCCACGACGCCGTACGGCACGGGGTGGACCTCCAGCTCTCCGGCCACACGCACGGCGGCCAGCTCTGGCCCGGCAATCACCTCGCGGAGCTCGCCAACCCGACCGTCGCCGGACTCGAACGGTACGGGGACACCCAGCTCTACGTGTCGCGGGGCGCGGGCGCCTGGGGGCCGCCGGTCCGGGTGGGCGCGCCGTCGGACATCACGGTCGTGGAGCTGGCCTCCCGGCAGGCGTAGCGGGCCGCCCCTCCGTCTTCGGGGCCTCCGCTTCCGCCCCTTCCGCCTCCGGCCTCGGCGCCTTCGCCGCCACCGCGCCGGGCAGGAACTCCGCCAGCACCTCGTGCACCTGCCGCACCAAGGGCCTGAGCACCCGGTAACGGGACAGCGCGACGGCCCGCGCCGCGATGGGCGCCGTCCGCTCGACCAGGCGGCGGCTGCGCTCGGCGCCCTCCGAGCGGTCGTACACCCAGAACAGCACCAGACCCATCTGCATCAGCCACATCAGATGCGGTAGCAGCTCCCGCAGTTCGGGGGCGGTTTTGGTGTCCGAGCCGGAGAGCACCCGCTCGTGCACGGAGACGGCGGCCTCGCGCGCCGCCACCGACTCGGGGGAGAAGGGGCTGAGCGGACTCTCGGGATCGGCGGCGTTCTTGAAGAACTGGGCCGCGAAGCGGTGGTACGGCTCCGCCACGTCCAGCCAGGTCAGCAGGGTGCCCCGGATCCGCGCGGCGAGGTCGGGGCCGCCCGCCAGCACGGGCCGGACCGCCGCCTCGTGCTCGGCGGCGATCCGGTCGTAGAAGCCCTGGACCAGGTGCTCCTTGGAGGAGAAGTAGTAGTACGCGTTGCCGACGGAGACGCCCGCCTCCTGGGCGATGGCCCGCATCGTCGTCCGGTCGTAACCGCGCTCCTGGAAGAGCCGGAGAGCGGTTTCCAGGATGAGGGTGCGGGTCTGCTCGCTCTTGGGCCGCACACCGCCGGCCTTGACGTCGTCCTTCACGCTGCCCGAGCCTAATCGGGGGACGCGGCCCCCCTGGCACCCGCCGCCGGGAAAAGGTGAGGCGGCCGGGGCCCGCCGGGCCTACCGTCGGCCGGGTGACGCTCTCTCATGACGTGCCCGGCGACGGGCCCGTGGTCGTACTCCTGCACTCCGGGCCCGCTGGACCTCGCCGCCGTCCGGGCACCCTGCCTCGCCGTCTCCGGCGCGCGCGACCTGCCGGACTTCCGGGAGGCCGCCGCCCGCCTGGCCGCCCGGCTTCCGGACGCCCGCCACGTGGAACTGGACTGGGCCGGTCATCTGCCGGGCCTGGAACGCCCGTCGGGGGTCACCGCACCGCTGACCGGATTCCTCGGACGGGCGCTGAGGAGAGTGCCCGCACCGTAGCGTCGCCCCCGGGCGGGGCGGCCCGGGTGGCGAGGGGCGGACGGGCGGGCGGACGGCACGGTGACGACACGGCCCGAACCCGTCAGCTCTCCCGCACCGAGATCGCCTGCACCGGGCAGGCGCGGGCCGCCTCCCGTACCAGCGGGCTGCCCGCGCCGTCCTCCCGGCCGGCCAGCAGCGCGCCGAAGCCGTCGTCGTCCTGGGTGAACACCCCCGGCTCGGTCAGCGCGCACTGCCCCGCGCCGATGCACAGGTCCTTGTCGATCGAGATCCGCATGTTCGGCGGTCCCCTCACCAGGTCACGGGGAGTTCGAGCATCCCCTGGATCGTGTCGCCCGGCTTGAACGGGATCTCCTCGGCGGGCGCGGCGAGCCGCAGCCCCGGCAGCCGGGCGAAGAGCGTGGCCAGGGCGATCTCCATCTCCGCCCGCGCCAGGTTCTGCCCCAGGCACTGGTGGATACCGAAACCGAAGGCGACATGATGGCGCATCGAGCGGTGCCAGTCGAGCACATCCGGCTCGGTGAAGTAGCCCGCGTCGCGGTTGATGACCGACGTGGAGAAGACGACGCCCTCGTCCCGGCGGATCACCTCGCCCGCCACCTCGATGTCCGCCAGCGCGACCCGCAGCATCCCGTCGGCGATCGACAGGAACCGCAGCAGCTCCTCCACCGCGGCCCCCATCAGCGCCGGCTCGGCTCTCAGCTCGGCGAGCCGTTCGGGGTGCTGGAGCAGGGTGAAGGTGCCCAGCGAGATCATGTTGGCCGTGGTCTCGTGGCCCGCCACGAGCAGGATGGTGGCCAGCTCGACCAGTTCCTGCCGGTCGAGCCGGCCCTCCGCCAGCCGGCGGGCGATCAGCTCGTCCAGCAGACCGTCCCCGGGCTTGTCCTGTTTGCGCTCAACCAGTTCGCCGAAGTACCCCTCCAACTGGTCGCGGGCGTCCTGGGAGTCGGCCGCGGCGGGCCCGCGCAGCAGCCGGCGCGACTGCTCCTCGAAGAAGTCATGGTCGGTGTAGGGCACCCCGAGCAGGTCGCAGATCACGATGGACGGCACCGGCAGGGCGAAGTCGTTCACCAGCTCGGCGGGCGGCCCCTGGGCGATCATCGCGTCCAGCAGCTCGTCCACGGTCCGCTGGATCCGGGGCCGCAGGTCGGCGATCCGCTTGAGGCTGAAGCTGGGGATGAGCATCCGCCGCTGCGCGTTGTGCTCGGGGTCGTCCACGCCCAGGAGGGCCACCCGGCGGCGTGGCCGCACCTCGGCGAACCGCTGGGTGGGGAAGGGGAACGCCTCGTTGGTGGTGTCCGTCGACAGCCGCTGGTCGGACAGGAGCCGGCGGGCGACCGCGTGCCCGGTGACGACCCACACCGAGCGGCCGTCCCACAGGGTGACGCGGGACAGCGGCCGGTCCTGGCGCAGCGGCTCGTACGCGGTGGGCGGGTGGTAGGGGCAGGTGCGGTCCTGGGGGAACGCGACGGCTTCCGTCATGGTGGCCTCACAGGCGAAGGATCGGCGCGGAATGGGACGTGCCGATCTCCACTACATGCCCCGCACACACACGTGGTCCATGCGTAGTTCGGCCAAACCGCTGGAAGGACGGGATTCGCCGCGCCACCGTTGACCCGGAGCCGGCCGCCTCGACCCGAGTCGCCCCGTCCCTCCGCCCACCCCGCCGGGGGCGGCCGCCGGGGCTCTCCGCTACGCGCTCAGCGAGCGCGCGTAGTTGAGCTGGCCCATCACCATCGGGAACGTCTGGGGCCCGGTCGCCGGGATCATGGTCGAGTGGTGACGGCCGCCGCTGGTGACGGTGACCTGGATGAACCCGGTCGTCGTCTTCTCCTTCATCAACAGGAACAGCAGCCCCAGCAAGCAGAAGACGGCGAAGACCACCGCCAGCACGATGGCGTGCGTGGGGATCTTCTCCTCCGTACGCGACATGTCGGTGGCGTTCCACACGGCGCCCTTGAGCGGCATGGTTCCCGACGGCGTCACGATGGAGTCCGACAGCACGGTGATGTCACCGATCGACACCAACGGCGCCCCCCCGCCGCCGTAGGGCATCACGGGGTACTCCGGCGGGTAGCCGTACCCGGGCCCTGCCGCCGGGTACCCGTAGCCCGGAGCCCCGGGAGCCCCCGGAGGCTGAGCCGGACCCCACTGGTACTCCCCGTCCGCGTACGGATTCGGCTCGCTCATGTCCCCGTCCTCACTGCTGCGCACGATGGCCAAAGGCCCGTTCCTGTACGGGTGAGCGTACAGAAACGGGCCTTCGGACGGTGCGTCAGCGGCGAGCGCGGGAGGTTCAGTAGCGGCGCGTGATCAGGGCGCGCTTGACTTCCTGGATCGCCTTGGTGATCTCGATGCCGCGCGGGCAGGCCTCGGTGCAGTTGAACGTGGTGCGGCAGCGCCACACGCCGTCCTTGTCGTTGAGGATCTCCAGCCGCTGCTCCCCGGCCTCGTCACGCGAGTCGAAGATGAAGCGGTGCGCGTTGACGATGGCCGCCGGGCCGAAGTACTGCCCGTCGTTCCAGAACACCGGGCAGGACGAGGTGCACGCGGCGCACAGGATGCACTTGGTGGTGTCGTCGAACCGCTCGCGGTCCTCGGCCGACTGCAGCCGCTCCCGCGTCGGCTCGTTGCCCTTGGTGATGAGGAAGGGCATCACGTCGCGGTACGCCTGGAAGAACGGCTCCATGTCCACGACCAGGTCCTTGAGGACCGTCAGGCCCTTGATGGCCTCGACCGTGATGGGCTTCTCGGGGTTGATGTCCTTGATCAGCGTCTTGCAGGCGAGCCTGTTCTTGCCGTTGATCCGCATGGCGTCCGAACCGCAGATGCCGTGCGCGCAGGAGCGGCGGAAGGTCAGCGAGCCGTCGACGTCCCACTTGATCTTGTGGAGGGCGTCGAGCACCCGCTCCTTGGGATCGATCTCGATCTGGAAGTCCTGCCACTGCGCCTCGTCGGAGATCTCCGGGTTGAAGCGGCGGATCCGGAGGGTGACCGTGATGTACGGCGAGTCGGCGAAGCCCGCCTCGGCCTTTTCCAGTACGGGGGTAGCCATCAGTACTTACGCTCCATCGGCTGGTAGCGGGTCTGGACGACCGGCTTGTAGTCGAGACGGACGGTCTCGGTGCCGTCGGCGCCGACCTCGCGGTACGCCATGGTGTGGCGCATGAAGTTGACGTCGTCGCGGTTGGGGTAGTCCTCGCGGTAGTGACCGCCCCGGGACTCCTTGCGGGCCAGCGCCGAGACGGCCATGACCTCGGCCAGGTCGAGCAGGTTGCCCAGCTCGATGGCCTCCAGCAGGTCCGTGTTGAACCGCTTGCCCTTGTCCTGGATGGACACGTTCAGGTACCGCTCGCGCAGCTCCGCGATCTTCTCCACCGCGGTCTTGATCGTCTGCTCGGTGCGGAACACCATCACGTTGGCGTCCATCGTCTCCTGCAGCTCACGGCGGAGCACCGAGACCCGCTCGGTGCCGGTGGAGCTCGTCAGCCGCTCGACCTGCTCGCGGACGAACGCCTCGGGGTCGTCCGGCAGCTCGACGTAGTCGTTGGTGGCCGAGTACTCGGCGGCGGCGATACCGGCCCGCTTGCCGAAGACGTTGATGTCCAGCAGCGAGTTGGTGCCCAGGCGGTTGGCGCCGTGCACCGAGACGCAGGCGACCTCACCGGCGGCGTACAGGCCCGGGACGACCGTGGTGTTGTCCGCGAGGACCTCACCCATGACGTTGGTCGGGATGCCGCCCATGGCGTAGTGCGCGGTGGGCTGGATCGGGATCGGGTCCGTGTAGGGCTCGATGCCCAGGTACGTACGCGCGAACTCGGTGATGTCCGGGAGCTTGGCGTCGAGCTGCTCCGGCGGCAGGTGGGTCAGGTCCAGGTAGACGTGGTCCCCCTCGGGACCGCAGCCGCGGCCCTCGCGGATCTCCGTGTAGATGGAGCGGGAGACGACGTCGCGCGAGGCGAGGTCCTTCATGACCGGCGCGTACTTCTCCATGAAGCGCTCGCCGTCCTTGTTGCGGAGGATGCCGCCCTCACCGCGGGCGCCCTCCGTCAGCAGGATGCCCATGCGCCAGATGCCCGTCGGGTGGAACTGGAAGAACTCCATGTCCTCCAGCGGCAGGCCGCGCCGGTAGCAGGCGGCCTGGCCGTCACCCGTCAGGGTGTGCGCGTTGGAGGTCACCTTGAAGAACTTGCCGGTGCCGCCGGACGCGTAGATCACGGCCTTCGCCTGGAAGACGTGGATCTCACCGGTGGCCAGCTCGAAGGCGACCACACCGGCCGACTTGCGGACGCCGTCGACCTCGGTGATGAGCTGGTCCAGGACGTAGAACTCGTTGAAGAACTCCACGCCCTCCTTGACGCAGTTCTGGTACAGCGTCTGGAGGATCATGTGGCCGGTGCGGTCCGCGGCGTAGCAGGACCGGCGCACCGGCGCCTCGCCGTGGTTGCGGGAGTGGCCGCCGAAGCGGCGCTGGTCGATGGTGCCGTCCGGGGTCCGGTTGAACGGCAGGCCCATCTTCTCCAGGTCGAGGACGGCGTCGATGGCCTCCTTCGCCAGGATCTCGGCGGCGTCCTGGTCGACCAGGTAGTCACCGCCCTTGACCGTGTCGAAGGTGTGCCACTCCCAGTTGTCCTCCTCCACGTTGGCCAGCGCCGCGGCCATGCCGCCCTGCGCGGCGCCCGTGTGGGAGCGGGTCGGGTAGAGCTTCGTCAGCACGGCGGTACGGCTGCGCTTGGTGGCCTCGATGGCCGCGCGCATGCCCGCGCCACCGGCGCCGACGATGACGGTGTCGTACTTGTGGATCTTCATTGGTCTCGTCAGCCCCGGCTTTAGCGGATGTTCGGGTCGAAGGTGAAGATCACCAGCGTGCCCAGAAGGATGGTGAACACCGTGGCGGTGTACAGCAGGCCCTTGAGCCACAGGCGCGTGTTCGGCCGCTCGGCGTAGTCGTTGATGACGGTACGCAGGCCGTTGGCGCCGTGCAGCATCGCCAGCCACAGCATCAGCAGGTCCCAGACCTGCCAGAACGGGGACGCCCAGCGGCCCGCCACGAAGGCGAAGCCGATCTTGGAGACGCCGCCGTCCAGCACGAGCTGGATCAGCAGGTGGCCGATGACGAGGACGACGAGGACCACACCGGACAGGCGCATGAAGAGCCACGCGGCCATCTCGAAGTTGCCGCGGGACGACCTGGGGGTCCGCTTGGTCCGCTTGCGGGGCGGCTCGATGAGGGGGGCGGGGTTGTCGACGTCGTAGAGACGCACGGGCTCGCCGCCCTCGACGGGACCGATCGCGGAAGTGGTGGTGTCAGTGGACATCTCTGGCGTCAGCTCCCGAACACTTCACGTACGGCGTGGCCGAGGACGGGGTACAGCGCGCCCACCATCAGCACGAACCAGACCGCCATCACGGTCCAGAGCATGTGCTTCTGGTAGCGGGTGCCCTTGGACCAGAAGTCCACGGCGATCACTCGAAGGCCGTTGAGCGCGTGGAAGAGGATGGCCGCGACGAGGCCGTATTCCAGCAGTGCGACCAGCGGCGTCTTGTAGGTGGCGACGACCTCGTCGTACGCCTCGGGGGAGACACGGACGAGGGCAGTGTCCAGTACGTGTACGAACAGGAAGAAGAAGATGAGGACGCCGGTGACTCGATGAGCCACCCACGACCACATGCCTTCCCGGCCGCGGTACAGCGTTCCAGCCGGCACGGAAAAACCCTCCGGGAGCGGATTTGGGGTCGGCCGGCTTCTCTGTCGGTCGGACCCGGCCGGGTACGGTCCACCGGCCCCGGTCATCGTAGCGACGAGATGTCGGTTCCCTCGCGCGGGGTCGGCAGGTGTGATCAAACAGGCAATCAAACGAGCACGTACGGCCTACCCCTCGGTGCGACATTCCACTCCATTCCGCCATAAGTCGGGCCAGCCGGGCGCGGGCGAGTCGCCGCGGCCCGTCGGCGGCGGGGGCCCGCTCCGCGCCCGGCCCGCCGTCCGTCCGGCGGTGGGCGTCCGCCGGCACCTGATGGAGGCGCCCGCGGGGCCGGTGGCCGCCCCGGCGGATCACGGGGCGGGAGGCGCGCCGGGGGACTCTCCGGCCTGGGGGGCGGCGCTGAGCGCGAAGCGGGCGGCCGGCGGCGTCCCGGGCGGCGGCTCGGGGAACGTCCCGCCCCCCGGCGCCTCGTCCGGCTCGGCGAGGGACAGGTCGTGGCCGGCCCCGTCGGCGCCGGCCGGCGGCGCGACCCCGTGGGGCACGGGCGGTGGGCGGCCACCGCCCGGCCCACCGGCGGCGGCACCGGGCCGAGCCGGGCGGCCCGGCGGTTCGCGGGGCGCCGCCGGCGGCGGCGAGCGCCCGGTGACGCGCTGGGCAGCGCGGGTTCCCCGGCGAGGGACACGGGACGGCGGAGAAGTCGTGAGGAAAGAGGGGAGGTGAGGGGCATTTTGTCACCCCCGGTGAGTGGGTGCTGTACCAGAGATGCGGGAAGTTCACCCGGAAGAGAGAGTTTCAGTACAGGTGAAGGACGTACTCGGGGCTGCGGAGGAGGTTGAGCGCGTGATCCGGCATACCAGCAGAGCCCTGCTCGCGGCGGTGATGGCGCTGTCCGCCACCGCCGTCGGCTGCACCAACGGCGCCGGCGCCCCCGCCGGCAGCGCACCGGCGACGGAGGGGTACCGGGCCCCGACGCCCACGCCCACCGCGACGCCCACGCCCACCCCCACGCCGACCCGGAGTCACCCGCTCTCCGCCGCGCCCCGCACCATCCCGGCCGTCCGCGAGCACGAACCAGCCCGGGGTCCGGGCTGGCGGCCCGGCAGCACCAGCGCGGTCGTCCTCGCCAAGGGCAGCGCGGCCCTGGCCGACGAGGCCCGGCTGCTCGCCAGGGAGCTGAGGACCGGCTACCGGGGCGAGGCCGCGGCCCGCCCGGGCGATGTGGAACTGGCGCTGGACAGCGCCCAGGCGGGTGGCGCCGAGTCCTACCACCTCACCGTGCGGGACAACCGGGTACGGATATCCGGCCCCGACCAGGCGGGTGTCTTCTACGGCACCCGCACGGTCAAACAGGCGCTGCGCTCGGGTGGGGCGGTGCCCGAGGGCGTCGTCCGGGACCGGCCGGCCAAGCCCCAGCGCGGGCTGATGCTCGACATCGCCCGCAAGCACTTCGACGCGGCGTGGATCGAGGCACGGCTGCGCGAGATGGCCGACCTCAAGCTCAACCAGCTCGGGCTGCACTTCTCCGACGACCAGGCGTTCCGCATCGAGTCGTCCTCCCACCCCGAGGTGGTCTCGCGGCAGCACCTCACCAAGGACGAGGTGCGGCGCGTCGTCGCGCTGGCGCGGAGCCTGCACATCCAGGTCGTCCCGGAGATCGACTCGCCGGGGCACCTGGGGGCGGTGATCGCCGCCCATCCCTCGCTCCGGCTGACCAACGCCCAGGGCCGGGTGGCGCGCGGCGCGGTCGACATCGCCGACCCGCGGGCGGCGCGGATCGTCGACGACCTGCTGCGCGAGTACGCGGGCCTCTTCCCCGGCTCGTACTGGCACCTGGGCGCCGACGAGTACCAGGCGCTGATGGCCCGCGACCCCGAGGCGTCCTACCCGGGGCTGGCGGCCGAGGCGCGTCGCAAGCACGGCCCCGGTGCCCGCGTCCAGGACCTGGCGACCAGTTGGCTGAACGACCGCGCGGCGGTGGTGCGGCCCACCGGCAAGCGGCTCAAGGCGTGGAACGACGGGTTCTTCCGGGGCGGTGTGGTGAGCGTCGCCAAGGACATCGAGGTCGCGTACTGGACGGGCAAGGAGATCGGGGCGCGGCCACCGGAGGAGTACCTGGCCGGGGGCCGCAAGATGGTCAACTACAACGACGAGTACCTCTACTACGTGCTCGGTGAGCCCAACCGGTTCACCTATCCCACCGGCCGCCGCATCTACCAGGAGTGGACCCCGCTGGTGGTGCGCGGCACCCGGCCGGTCCCCGAGCGGTACGCGGACCAGATCCAGGGGGCCAGTTTCGCCGTCTGGTGCGACCTGGCCGGTGCCCAGACATCCGAACAGGTGGCCCGGGGCATCCGTATGCCGTTGAACGCCCTGTCCCAGAAGCTGTGGCACCCGGGCAAGCCGGCCATGAGCTGGTCGGGGTTCACCGCGCTGGCGGACAGGCTGAACGGCTAGGAAGGAGCGGGTATGACGACCGACAGGCGTGAGGACGGGACCGGAGCGCGACCGAGCACGGCCCGGGAGGAGCTGCTGGACGAGTTCGAGGAGGCCGAACTGCGCCTCGACGACGGCGCGGCGACCGAGCACGACGGTGAGGCGGCCGACTCGCTCACCCCGAGCCGGTCCGGGCAGGCCTCCGCCCGCGAGAACGACGAGGACGAGTAGGCCGGGCGGGGCGGGCAGGGTCCGCCGGCCGGCCGCGTGACGGGGCCCGCACCTGCCACCCGGTCGGCGGCGCGAGGGCGCGACGACGGGAACAAGCCGTACCAGTGACGGTTTCCGGCCACCTGGCGCAGTAAGGGACGTACCGCGTCAGCGACGGGAGACGTCCATGAGCCCAAGCCTGGAAGACCTGCTCGCGCGGGCCGACGCCCGGGGGCTCGCCGCCGCCGCGCTGGCCTGCCTCGACCGCTGCCTGCCCCTGCTGGACCCGCCCGGTGAGGACGTCCTGCACCCGTTGTGGTGCGGGCTCGCCGAGGAGGGGACCGACTGGGCCGGCCGGCTGGCCGGTGCCCGAGCGGCGCTGGAACCGGGCGGCGGCCCCGTGCCGGAGGAGGCGGGGCAGGTGCGGCGGATGCTGGCCGGGGCCCCCTCCTCGTGGGACGCGGCGGCGCTGCGCGGCTGGGCGGAGGAGTGCTCGCGCACCGCCCTGGACCTGCACGAGAGGCTCGGCGGCCAGGCGTTGCTGAGCGGTGAGCGGCGGCGCCAGGCACGGGTGCTCGACCTGCTCGCCGACGGGGCGCCCGGCGGGCTGCGGCCGGTGCGGGACGTCTCGGCCCAGGGTCGGCGGGTGCTGCTGGCGGTGGTCTCACGTCGGGCGCGCGGAGCCTGATCGCGGGCGGGCCGCACCGGAGCGCGGCCGGGGCCGGCGGCGCGGCCCTCCCGGCCGGGCCTCCGGGGAGCCGTGCGCGTGACGGGCGGCGGCACGGCACCGCGGCACGCGGCCGGCTACTGGACCGGCGGCGTGCCCGCGGGCTGCTGGAGGATGGCGCGGGCCCGGTCGGCGTGGCCACCGCGGGCGATGACGTCGTACGTGGAGGCGACCAGGCTGCGCGTGGACGAGAAGTCCCGCCGGCCGCCGGTCGCCGCGTGCCCCACGAAGCCGAAGACCGCGCCCCACACGGCGCCGATGAGGACACCGCCCAGGATCAGCCCGAGCCAGGCCGGCCCCGGGGTGAACATGCCGACGAGCAGGCCGACCAGGAGGCCGAACCAGGCGCCGCTGGCGGCTCCGGCGGCCGCGGCCCGGCCCTTGGTGAGCCGTCCGGTGACATGCTCGACCAGGCGCAGGTCGGAGCCGATGATGTCGATGTTCTCGACGGGGAAGTGCTCGTCGGAGAGCCGGTCGACCGCGGCCTGGGCCTCCTCGTAGGACGCGTAGCTCGCCACGGTGTTCCAGGCGACACTGATGGGATTGAGCGGCTCGGGCTCGATCTGGGACATGTCCGGTCTCTCCCTCGGATCCTCGCGAACTGCGCCTGATCATTCGTCGCAAGGACATCTGACCGCTCCACCGCCGTTCACGCCTGCCGGGAGTCCCCCGGACGGCGGAGGTCGACCGCCGGCCGGGCGGCTGGACGCGAGGTGTCCGGTCCCGCCGCACCCGCGGCCGGACCCGGCGGCGCCGTGGCCGAACATTCTCGGGGCCGGCCACGGCGCCGGCTGGTACCGCTCCCCTCCGCCGGACGGCCGCACTGCCCGCACCGCCCGTACTGCCCGTACTGCCCGCACCGCCCGCACCGCCCGTACTGCCCGCCCTGCCCGCACCGCCGTCCGGCGCGGCACCGGCGCGGCGGGGCGATCCGGCCGCTCACCCCGGCGGACGCCGGACGCGGACCGGGGGCTCGGCCCCCCACGGCGGGACGGGACTGCCGCCCGGCCAGCCGCACCGGCGACCGCCGGACCGCGGCGGGCGGCGGCCCGCCCTCCCCGTTGTCCCGGCCGCTGCCGCACGCCTGCGGCGCCCAGCCGCCCTGGCCGTCGCCGGCCGGCGTGCGGGCCCACCGGTCGCTGGAGGCGCGCGGCCGGGCGGATGCCCGTACGAACGACCCGGCAACCGCCCCGCGACTCCGGCCACGGACGCCGCGGGTGACCCCGCGCGGCGGCGCCGGCGGTGCCCCGCCGCTGTGACATTTACCGGCGCCCGCACGCAGAGGGAGGAGGGGGCGACAGCCGGCGGCACGAAGAGGGAAGTGTGGGCGCGTACGACGCGGAGCTCGGCGCTGCCGTCGAGCGTGCCCAGCGCGGGGACGAGGACGCCTTCGCCAGGGCGTACCGGCTGGTCCACCCGGGGCTGCTGGGATACCTGCGCGGCCTGGTCGGGGAGGACGCCGAGGACGTGGCCGCCGGCGCGTGGCTGGAGATCGCCCGCGACCTGGGGCGGTTCCGCGGTGACGGCGCCGGGTTCCGCGGGTGGACCGCGGCCATCGCCCGGCACCGGGCGCTGGACCACCTGCGCGAGCGGCGGCGGGGCCCCCGTGGCGCGCACATCGAACACGACGTACTGGACGTGCCGGGCGGCGAGGACACCGCCGTCGCGGCGCTGGAGTCCCTGTCGGCCGAGCAGGCCCTGGCCCTGATCCGCTTGCTGCCGCGCGAGCAGGCCGAGGTGGTGCTGCTGCGGGTGGTCGTGGGGCTCGACGCGCCCGCGACCGCGCGGGTGCTGGGCAAACGGCCCGGAGCGGTCCGCAGGGCCGCCCACCGGGGGCTGAAGCGACTCGCCCGGCTACTGGCGCAGGGCGGAGCGAGGGGATGAGACGGGAACCGCGAGAGCCGCTGGACACGGCGGCACTGCTGGCCGCCGTCGTGCGCGGCGAGGAGACCGCCGACCCGGCGGGCGAGGAACGGGCGGTCGCGGCCTTCCGGGCGGCGCGCGACCAGGGCGCCCACGCGCTGCGGAAGAGCCGGCGGCGCGACGACTGGCGGCCGGGCCCCGCGCGGCGCGGGCGGCCGGCACGGGCCGCGGCCCTCGGACTGGCGGCGACCGCTCTGCTGGGCGGCGTCGCCGTGGCGGCCGGCACCGGGGCGATCGGGTCGCCGTTCGGCGGCGACGGCCGCGACGGCGGGGTGACACCCGGCCCCGGGGCCCCGGCGGCGCCCGGTCCGGCGCCGCACCCGCCCCGGGCGACCCCCCGCGCCGAGCCGGAGCCCGGCCCCACGGCGGTTCCCGCGGACCTGCCGGACCCGGCGGACCGGGCGAGCGCGCCCGGGCCCGGCGGGCCGGCCGGGAAACCGGGTGGATCCGGCGCGCCCGCGCACCGGCCGTCGGCGGAGCTGCCACGGCCCGGCGAGGGAGAGGACGCCGCCGGCGCGGCAGCGGGTACGCGGCAGGGCGGTGCGGGCACCGATACGGGCGCGGGCGCGGCGGGTGGCAGCGGAGCCGGTACCGGTACGGGGGGTGCGGAAGGTGCCGGTGGCACGGGCGGCGCCGGTACGGCCACCGGGGATTCCGGCCGGCCGGCGAACGACGCCCGAGGACGGGACGGCGGACGCGCGGGCGCCGGAGCGGACGCGAAGGGCGGCGGGCCGTGACGGCGGCAGCCGCGGCGGAAGGAGGACGACCGGGGCCGCCACCCCCCACAGGAGAGGCCCCGGCCGTCGTCCACGGGTCCGCAGGACGGCCCCGTACTCCTATCAGCGCCGAGGGTGCGTTTTCTGTCACACCTCGCTGTGTCAGTGTGATGTTGCAGGTTGTACAAAGCGTGGACGCGGCACCGGAAGAGGACGTAGCGTGCTGCTTCGCGCCGGGCGGCGCGGCGGCGATGACCAGCCGCGATGACGAACAGGTTGTGGGAGTGCTGGGGGACGACGCGGAGCTGACCGCCGCGGTGGTCGCGGCGCAGGGCGGGGACGAGAACGCGTTCCGAACTGTGTACCGCGCCGTGCATCCGCGGCTCCTCGGCTACATACGCACGCTGGTCGGCGAGGCCGAGGCCGAGGACGTCGCCTCCGAGTCCTGGCTCCAGATAGCGAGGGACCTGGACCGGTTCAGCGGCGACGCCGACCGCTTCCGGGGCTGGGCGGCCCGGATCGCCCGCAATCGCGCCCTCGACCACCTGCGGATGCGGGGCCGGCGGCCCGCCGTGGGCGGCGACGAGAGCGAGCTCACCGACAAACCGGCCGAGTCCGACACCGCGGACCAGGCCATGGAGGCCCTGGCCACCGGCCGCACCATGCACCTGATCGCCCAGCTGCCGCAGGACCAGGCCGAGGCCGTCATCCTGCGGGTCGTCGTCGGACTGGACGCCAAGAGCGCCGCCAAGACGCTCGGCAAGCGGCCCGGAGCCGTCCGCACGGCCGCGCACCGCGGGCTCAAGAAGCTCGCGGAGCTGCTGGGTACGGAGGATGCGACGATGGCGGGAGCGCTGGGCGCCGTACCGCCGCAGCCCACGCCGAGGGAGGCCTCCGCGGCCCCGAGCGGTGTGACGCATTGGCGCTCGCGGACGCAGAAGGACATGTGATGGCCGACGAGCGGGACGAATGGCTCGACCAGGACGCGGCGGAGCGACTGCTGCGCGGTGAACCGGTCGACGCGGCCGACGATCATGCGCGGGAGCAGGCCCGGCGCCTCACGGAGGCGCTGGAGGCGGTACGCGCGCCCCACCCCCTCACGGGCGGCGAGCTGCCCGGTGAGGAAGCGGCCCTGACGGCCTTCCGGGAGGCGCGCGAGGCGCGTGGCACCAGGGACGCCCGGGCCGGCGGGAGCGGGGCACGGCCCGCGGTGGCGACCTCCGGCGCCGACCTCGGGGCGGTACGCATCAAGCCGCGCCCCCGCCAGGTGCGGTGGGCCCGGCCCGCGCGCTGGGGCCTGGCCGTCTCGCTCGCCGGACTCGCGGTCGGCGGTGTGGCCGTCGCCGCCGGCACGGGCGTGCTGCCGGCCTTCGGTGGCGACCCGGAACCCCAGCCCACGGCCACCGCCTCGGGTGACGTCACCCCGGGGCCGCTGGTCTCGCGCGAGCCGAACGGCGGGCACCGTTCCGCCACGCCGGGCGGTCCGGCCCGCTCCGGCACGCCCGCCGGTCCCGGCGGTACGCCGCCGTCGGCGCCGTCGCGCCCCGGTTCCGGCCCGGACGGCGGCACCTTCGGCCCGGGTACCCCGGAGCCGGCGCGGCCCGGCGCGGGCGGTGACAACGTTTCCGCGGGAGCGGGTGGCGGTGGCACCGGCGCGGGTGGCGGCGGGGACGAGGACCGGGACGACCAGGCCACCTGGTACACGTGGGCCGTCCAGGCCTGCTCCGACCACCGCGAGGGCACCATCGAGGGCGACCGCAGGCGGCGGCTGGAGTCGGCGGCCAGGGGCGGCGACAAGGTGAAGCGGTTCTGCGACAAGCTGCTGGCCGGCGCCGGGCTGCCGCAGCCCGGGGGCGCCGGCGATGCCACCGGGGCCGGCGGCGCGGCCGGGGGACCGGGCACCGGCGGATCCGGCGGCGGCAAGGGCACCGGCGGCAACGGCACCGGTGACCGGGGCGCGGGCGGCAAGGGCGCGGCCGGCCAGGTCACCGGCGGCAAGGAGCAGGGCGCCAAGGGCAACGGCACGGCCGGCCGGGTCGTCCCGCACGGCGCGGCCCCGGCCGTCTCCCGGACCGCGATCCGGCCCGCCGCGCCCGCCTCGGTGGCGCCCGCCGGGCTGGTCCGCTGACCCGTCCGATCCGCGCTGCGAAAAATTCTTCCGCAGAGGTGTGACGTTTTTTCGACCGGTGACGCAGTACTGAGTGAGCCGACTGGTCATCGGCAGCGCGAAGAGCCGGGGTTCCCCCCGTACCTACGGCTCAGCGCATCTGGCGCGGGCGGGACACGTTCCCCCGGTCCCGCCCGCGCCACTCTCCTCCGCCGCCGCGCCTACCAGTGGACGACGACCTTGTCGCCGGTCCTCACCTGGTCGAAGAGCGCCGCGATCCTCCCCTTGTCCCGGACGTTGACGCAGCCGTGCGAGGCGCCGGCGTAGCCGCGGGCCGCGAAGTCCGACGAGTAGTGCACCGCCTGGCCACCGCTGAAGAACATCGCGTACGGCATGGGCGTGTGGTAGATCGTCGACTCCCACTCCCGTTCCTTGCGGTCCACCTTGAAGGTGCCCTCGCGGGTCGGGGTGTTCTCCGAGCCGAAGCGGACGTCCATCGCCGAGACCACCTTGCCGTCGATCATCCAGGCGAGGGTCCGGCTCTCCTTGCTGACGCACAGCACCCGGCCCGTCATACAGCGCGGGTCGGGCTTGTCGAGCTCGTTGCTGGTCGGCGGACGCAGCTCACCCGCGGTCGGAGTGCGCGTCACCGCGGTCAGCTTCCGCCAGGTCGGCCCGTCCACCTCGCCGGTGACGGGCAGGGCGTGCTTGCGCTGGAAGGCGGAGACGGCCTTCGCGGTCATCGAGCCGTAGAAGGCCGTCGGGCCGCGGTGGAAGTGGCCGAGCTGCCGCAGCCGTGCCTGCAACTCGCGCACCTGCTCGCTCTCCGTGCCCTCCGCCATCAGCGCCTTCGCACCCGGCGCCGGAGCGGAGTCCGACGGGAAAGCCGACTCGGAAACGGACGCGGACGCGGACTCGGGATCCGCCGCGGGATCCGGGGCGGATTCCGCGGCGGAGGGCGACGCGGACCCGGTCGCCGGGGCCGCCGGATCCGCCGTCGCCGAGGCGGACGGCTCGGCGTCGGCGGACGCCGACGGGCCCGCCGCGCGCGTTGGCGCGCCGGCGCCCACGGCGTGGGCCGTGCAGCCGGTGGCCAGCGCGACGGCGGCGACGGCCGGCAGTGCTCTTCGTACGACGGACATGCGGTGCATCGGACCCCCCGGGACGGATGTGCTGTACCCGGAGATGCTTCCCAGGCGTGCTTGGTTCCGCACCACGACGCATGCTGTGAGGAAGGTCCCAGCGTGCGGCTCTCCACCGGCCGCACGGCCGCCGCTACAGTCCGTCGCGAGGGTCGGTACCAGCGAGTAGGTCTATCGGAAGGCACAGCACATGGCGCGCGAGTCGGAGTCGGGACTGCCTATCGAGCCGGTGTACGGACCGGACGCCCTGGCGGATTGGGACCCGGCGGAGAAGCTGGGCGAGCCGGGCTCGTACCCCTTCACGCGCGGTGTGTACCCGTCGATGTACACCGGCAGGCCGTGGACGATGCGGCAGTACGCCGGTTTCGGCACGGCCGTGGAGTCCAACGCCCGGTACAAGCAGCTCATCGCGAACGGCACGATGGGCCTGTCGGTCGCCTTCGACCTGCCCACCCAGATGGGCCACGACAGCGACGCGGCCATCGCGCACGGCGAGGTCGGCAAGGTGGGTGTCGCGATCGACTCGATCGACGACATGCGGGTGCTGTTCGGCGGCATCCCGCTGGACAAGGTCTCCACCTCGATGACCATCAACGCCCCGGCCGCGCTGCTGCTCCTGCTCTACCAACTCGTCGGTGAGGAGCAGGGCGTCCCGGCGGACAAGCTGACCGGCACCATCCAGAACGACGTGCTCAAGGAGTACATCGCCCGCGGGACGTACATCTTCCCGCCCAAGCCGTCGCTGCGCCTGATCGCGGACATCTTCAAGTACTGCAAGGCCGAGATCCCCAAGTGGAACACCATCTCGATCTCCGGTTACCACATGGCCGAGGCCGGGGCGTCGCCCGCGCAGGAGATCGCCTTCACCCTGGCCGACGGCATCGAGTACGTCCGCACCGCCGTCGCGGCCGGGATGGACGTGGACGACTTCGCCCCGCGCCTGTCGTTCTTCTTCGTCGCCCGCACCACCATCCTGGAGGAGGTGGCGAAGTTCCGCGCCGCCCGCCGCATCTGGGCCCGGGTGATGCGTGAGGAGTTCGGGGCGAAGAACCCCAAGTCGCTGATGCTCCGGTTCCACACCCAGACCGCCGGGGTGCAGCTGACCGCCCAGCAGCCCGAGGTCAACCTGGTGCGCGTGGCCGTGCAGGGCCTGGCGGCCGTGCTGGGCGGTACGCAGTCGCTGCACACCAACTCCTTCGACGAGGCCATCGCCCTCCCCACGGACAAGTCCGCCCGCCTGGCCCTGCGCACCCAGCAGGTCCTGGCCTACGAGACCGACGTCACCGCCACCGTCGACCCGTTCGCCGGCTCGTACGTCGTCGAGCGGATGACCGACGACGTGGAGGCCGCCGCGCTGGAGCTGATGACCAAGGTGGAGGACCTCGGCGGCGCGGTGGCGGCCATCGAGCGCGGCTTCCAGAAGAACGAGATCGAGCGGTCGGCCTACCGCATCGCCCAGGAGACCGACTCCGGCGAGCGGGTCGTGGTCGGCGTCAACCGCTACACCCTGGAGGAGGAGGAGCCGTACGAGCCGCTGCGCGTGGACCCGGCGATCGAGCAGCAGCAGGCCGAACGGCTGGCCGCCCTGCGCGCCGAGCGCGACCAGAGCGCCGTCGACTCGGCGCTGGCGGAGCTGAAGAAGGCCGCCGAGGGCACCGACAACGTCCTGTACCCCATGAAGGACGCCCTGCGCGCCCGCGCCACCGTCGGCGAGGTCTGCAACGCCCTGCGGGAGGTCTGGGGCACCTACGTCCCCACGGACGCCTTCTGACCGCCGCGACCGCCGCGGCCGTGGTGACCGCCGCTTGACCCTGACGCCGTGTGAGGCCGTGTCGTAGGAGTCGTCATGTTCACCATGGGAGACTTCGCCCGACACGGCCGGGTGTCGGTCCGCATGCCGCGCCACTACGACGCCGTCGGACTGCCGCGCCCCGCCCGCGTCGACCCGTCCAGCGGCTACCGCCACTACCAGGCACTACCAGGCCGCTCAACTCGCACGGCTCAACCGGATCATCGCGCTCAAGGAGCTCGGATTCACCCTCGACCAGGTGCGGACGGTCCTCGACCGGCGGGTCGGGCCCGAGGAGCTGCGCGGGATGCTCCGGCTGCGCCAGGCCGAGCTGGAGACGGCCATGGCCGAGGCGGCGGACCGGCCGGCACGGGTCCGGGCGAGGCTCCGCGTCATCGAGAGCGAGGGACACATGTCCACGCAGGACGTCGTGCTCAGGAGCGTGCCGGCGGTGCGGCCGGCCGAGCTGACCGGCACCGCCGCGCCTCGGCCCGGCCGACATCGGCGCGGTGATCGCACCGCTGTACGAGGAGCTGTGCGCCCGGCTGGAGGCCGCCGGGATCCGTCCGTCGGGCCCGGCCGTCGCCCACTACGAGGACGCCCCGGCGGGTGACGGCTCCGTCGTCGTCCACGCCGGGACGACCGTCCCGGCGGGAGCCGGCGGCGCGCCGGGCGTGCGGTTCGTGGAGCTCCCGGGCATCGAGCGGGCGGCCACCGTCGTCCACCGGGGCCCCATGGACCAGGTGCTGCCCGCCGTCCAGACGCTCGCCGCCTGGATCGACGAGGGCGGCCACCGTTCCGCCGGCCACGCCCGCGAGGTGTACCGGGAGTGCCCCGAGGACCGTACGCGGTGGGTGACCGAACTCCAGGAGCCGATCACGCCGGTCCCCCGGTCACGTAGGGCCCGAGCGTCACGCCGGTCACGCCAGTCACGTAGGGCCCGAGCGTCACGCCAGTCACGCCGATCACCCGGATCACGGCGGACCCGAGCGCCGCTCCGGTCGCCCGCCCGTGGCCGGATCGGCCGCCGATGGCCGGAAAGGGGTGGGCTGAGAGGGCGAGGAGGGCGTTCCGCGCCCGCGGGGCGCCCTCGGTTCCCGGTGACTCGCGCCCGGCTGACGGCCGTCACGCGATCGGTACGCCAGGCCCATGGCCAGGTGACAATCACGTGAAGTTACCCACTTCAACCCGCGTTCAAGCCCGGCGCGCGGCGGTTTCTTTCCCCTATGGGGCTGAAGTTTTGTAGATCACACGTTAGTTGAGGGTGAAACGCGCCTACCCTTTCAGGGGTGAACAAGTTGATGTCCCGCGACCCCGAAACCGACGTTCCCGGCGAAACTCCCCTCCTCGGTACGCTGCCCGAGTCGCTGCGCGCCGAGCTGATCGCGTTCCGCCGGGACCTCCACATGCACCCCGAGCTCGGTCACCAGGAGTTTCGTACCACCGCCGCGCTCAGGACCCGCCTGGAGGCGGCCGGGCTGCGCCCCCGGGTGCTGCCCGGTGGCACGGGGCTCATCTGCGACATCGGCGGCTGGGACGGGGTACGGCCCATGCTGGCCATCCGCGCCGACATCGACGCGCTGCCCATCCCGGACACCAAGACGGACGTCCCGTACCGCTCGACGGTGCCCGACCGGGCGCACGCCTGCGGACACGACGTGCACACCACCTGTGCCCTGGGCGCGGGACTGGTCCTCGCCGACCTCGAACGGCGGGGCCTGCTGCCCAACGCCGTGCGGCTGATCTTCCAGCCCGCCGAGGAGGTGCTGCCCGGCGGCGCCGTCGACGCCATCGAGGCCGGAGTGCTGGAGGGTGTCGGGAGGATCATCGCGGTGCACTGCGACCCGCGCGTGGACGCCGGCCGGATCGGCCTGCGCACCGGGCCGATCACCTCCGCCTGCGACCGGATGGAGGTCACCCTCGACGGGCCCGGCGGCCACACCGCCCGCCCGCACCTGACCACCGACCTGGTCACCGCCGTCGCCCGGGTGGCCACCGACGTGCCCGCGCTGCTGGCCCGGCGGGTCGACGCCCGCTCCGGGCTGGTCCTGACCTGGGGCCGCATCGAGGCCGGGCACGCCCCCAACGTCATCCCGCAGCACGCCGAGCTCGGCGGCACCATCCGCTGCCTGGACCTGGCGGCCTGGCGCGACGCCCCCGACCAGGTGTACGCGGCCATCGACGAGGTGGCCACGCTGCACGGCGCCAAGTCCCAGATCGAGTACGTCCGGGGCGTCCCCCCGGTGGTCAACGACGCGGCCGTCACCGAGCTGCTGCACGGCGCGATGGCCGAGCGCCGGGGCGTCCACGCCATCGAGGACACCGAGCAGAGCCTGGGCGGCGAGGACTTCTCCTGGTACCTGGAGCACGTGCCGGGCGCGATGGCCCGGCTGGGGGTCCGCCGCCCCGGCGACCCGGTCAAGCGCGACCTGCACCGGGGCGACTTCGACGTGGACGAGTCGGCGATCCAGGTGGGCGTGGAGCTCTTCACGGCCGCCGCCCTGATGGACGCCTCCCTGCGCGAGCCCGCCCGGGACGCATCCCTGCGCGAGCCCGCCCGGCCGGAGGGCGCCCACGACGGGGCGGAGGCTCCCCGCTCGGCGCTGCTGGAGCCGCCGCACCTGACGTGACCCGAGGGGTCGCCGCACCTGACAAGCGGGGCGCCGGCCGGACGGACCACCTGGTCCGTCCGGCCGGCGCCGCGTTCGTCCCGCCGGTCGCACACCCGGCCGTACGGGTCGCGCCCGGTGGCCGGAACCGTGCGCGTCGCCCGCCGCGGGCCCGGCCCGAACGCGTACGCTTCGTGACGCCCATGCCACGCAGCGCCCGCGCTCCGGCTGGTACGCGACGATCCGATAACGACTGATGAACAGGGCTTTAACTGACATCTACGCGCGTTACGATCGCCGCGAAACCAGCGCCGGAAGAGGCGCTTTCGGTCAGTCTCGAAGGGACCCTCCTCTTGCGCCGGGTATCCAAGATCGCCGCCGCGTCCGTCGCGACCGCGGCCCTCGCTCTCACTGCCACCGCCTGCGGCGAGTCGTCCACCGAGTCTTCGGGCTCCGGCAAGGGTGAGCTCCGGATCGGCATGGCGTACGACGTCGGTGGCCGTGGCGACAACTCGTTCAACGACTCCGCCGCCCGCGGCCTGGACCGCGCCAAGTCCGAGCTGGGCGCCGCCACCAAGGAGCTGACCGCCAAGGCCGGTGAGACCCCGGCCGACCGCGAGCAGCGCCTGGCCTCGCTCGCCGAGGGCGGTTACAACCCGGTCGTCGGTGTCGGCTTCGCCTACAAGGACGCGATCGACAAGGTCGCCGCCAAGTTCCCGAAGACCACCTTCGGCCTCATCGACTCCGTCTCCCAGCACAAGAACGTCGACTCGATCGTCTTCACCGAGGAGCAGGGTTCCTACCTCGCCGGTGTGGCCGCCGCGCTGAAGTCGAAGGACGGCAAGATCGGCTTCATCGGCGGTGTCGACCTCCCGCTGATCAAGAAGTTCGCCGCCGGCTTCCAGCAGGGCGTCAAGGAGACCGACCCCAAGGCCTCCGTCCAGATCCAGTACCTGTCGACCGGGTCCGACCTGTCCGGCTTCGGCTCCCCCGACAAGGGCAAGGCCGCCGCCAAGGGCATGCTCGACAAGGGCATCGACGTCGTCTTCGCCGCCGCCGGCGGCTCCGGCGCCGGCGCCATCGAGGCCGTCGCCGCCAAGAAGGGCACCTGGGCGATCGGCGTCGACTCGGACCAGGCCAAGGACCCGGCCCTGTCCAAGTACGCCTCCTCGATCATGACCTCGGTCGTCAAGAACGTCGACACCGGCGTCTTCGAGCTGGCGAAGTCCGTCAAGGACGGCAAGCCCCTGACCGGTACGCACGCCTACTCGCTCGCCGAGGACGGTGTCTCGCTGACCACCACGGGCGGCCACCTCAAGGACGTCCAGGCCAAGCTCGACGAGGCCAAGAAGAAGATCACCGACGGCACGATCAAGGTCAGGACCACTCTCTGACACGCTGTGTCGCGGGGCCCGGCGAGCGGCTTCGGCCGGCTCGCCGGGCCCCGACTCACGTCCACGGGCGGTCCGTTCGGCAATGGGACGACGCTACGCGCGTAGCGCCCGCCGAACGCGGTAGTTTTCGCCACCACACCTGCCTCTGCCTCCTCCGCTCCCTGCCTAGGAGAGTGCGCCATCAAAGCCTCCAGCAGTCCCCCCAGCAGTAGCCCCAACGCCGTAGAGATCCGGGGCATCACCAAGCGCTTCCCCGGTGTCGTGGCCAACCACGACATCGACATCACCGTGCGCCGCGGCACCGTGCACGCCCTCGTCGGTGAGAACGGTGCGGGCAAGTCCACCCTGATGAAGATCCTGTACGGCATGCAGAAGCCGGACGAGGGCACCATCGCGGTGGACGGCGAGCAGGTGACGTTCAGCAACCCCGGTGACGCCATCGCCCGCGGCATCGGCATGGTCCACCAGCACTTCATGCTCGCGGACAACCTCACCGTCCTGGAGAACGTCGTCCTCGGCTCCGAGAAGCTGCACGGCATCGGCGACCGGGCCCGCGCCAGGATCATGGAGATCTCCGGCGCCTACGGTCTCAACATCCGCCCCGACGTCCTGGTCGAGGACCTCGGTGTGGCCGACCGTCAGCGCGTGGAGATCCTCAAGGTCCTCTACCGCGGCGCCCGTACGCTCATCCTGGACGAGCCGACCGCCGTGCTCGTCCCGCAGGAGGTCGACGCGCTCTTCGACAACCTGCGCGAGCTCAAGGCCGAGGGCCTCACCGTCATCTTCATCTCGCACAAGCTCGGCGAGGTGCTGTCCGTCGCGGACGACATCACCGTCATCCGGCGCGGCACCACGGTCGGCACCGCCGACCCGCGCCGCACCACCCCCAAGCAGCTCGCCGAGCTGATGGTCGGCACCGAGCTGCCCTCGCCGGAGACCCGCGAGTCCACCGTCACCGATGTGCCGATGCTGCGGGTCGAGGACCTGTCGCTGAGCGCCACCGACCCGGACGGCGTGGTCAGGGCCGTTCTGGACGGCATCACGCTCACCATCCACAAGGGCGAGGTGCTCGGCATCGCCGGTGTCGAGGGCAACGGCCAGTCCGAACTGGTCGACGCCGTCATGGGCATGCGCCGGCCGGACCGGGGGGTGATCACCCTGGACGGCGAGGACATCTCCCAGATGCCCACCCGCAGGCGCCGCGAGAGCGGCATCGGCTGCGTGCCGGAGGACCGCCACCGGCACGGCCTGCTGCTGGAGGCGCCGCTCTGGGAGAACCGCATCCTGGGCCACGTCACCGAGCGGCCCAACTCCAAGGGCGCCGTCCTCGACCTGAAGGCCGCCCGCGCCGACACCGAGCGGATCGTGCGCGAGTACGACGTCCGCACCCCCGGTATCGACGTCACCGCGGCCTCCCTGTCCGGCGGCAACCAGCAGAAGCTGATCGTCGGCCGTGAGATGAGCCACGACCCCAAGCTGCTGATCGCCGCGCACCCCACCCGGGGTGTGGACGTCGGCGCGCAGGCGCAGATCTGGGACCAGATCCGCGAGGCCCGCCGCGAGGGCTTGGCGGTGCTGCTGATCTCCGCCGACCTGGACGAGCTGATCGGGCTCTCCGACAGCCTGCGGGTGATGTACCGGGGCCGGCTGGTCGCGGACGCCGACCCGGCCACCATCACCCCCGAGGAGCTGGGTTCGGCCATGACCGGTGCCGCCACCGGCCACCTCGAGCACACGCAAGAGCCCGGAGAGGCTGACGACAGCGCCCCGGAGGACGAGGCCCGATGAAGAAGATCGACAAGGAGCGGCTGCTCCTGGGGATCGCGGCACCGCTGCTCGCGGTCGTCGCCGCGTTCCTGGTCACCGCCCTGGTGCTGGTCGCCACCGGCAAGGAGCCGTTCAGCGCCTTCGGGATCATGTTCGACTACGGCGTCAAGTCGGACAGCCAGGTCTACATCATCAACAAGGCGACGACGTACTACCTGGCCGGTCTCGCGGTGGCCATCGGCTTCCGCATGAACCTGTTCAACATCGGTGTCGACGGCCAGTACCGCCTCGCCGCGTTCTTCGCCGCCGCGCTCGGCGGCGCGCTCACCCTGCCCGGGTTCCTCCAGATCCCGCTGATCATCCTCACCGCGATGATCGTCGGCGCCATGTGGGCGGGCATCGCGGGTGTCCTCAAGGTCACCCGGGGCGTCAGCGAGGTCGTCGCCACGATCATGCTGAACATGATCGCCACCGCGATCATCGGCTACCTCCTCCAGCCGGGTCGCCTGGGCCACCTGGACGAGGCCGGCACCAAGGTGTCCACCACCCCGCTGCCGGAGTCCTCGCGCTTCTTCGACTTCCCGACCCAGCCCGATCCCATCTGGGGCTTCCTGGTGATCGCGGTGATCGCCGGTGTCGGCTACTGGTTCGTGCTCTCCCGCACCCGGTTCGGCTTCGACCTGCGCACGGTCGGGCAGTCCGGCACGGCCGCCGAGGCGAGCGGCGTGGACGTGAAGAAGATGGTCGTCACGTCGATGCTGATCTCCGGCGCCATGGCCGGCCTGATCGGCATGCCGACCCTGCTCAACGCCAGCTACGAGTACAGCGGCGACTTCCCCACCGGTATCGGCTTCACCGGTATCGCCATCGCCCTGCTCGGCCGCAACCACCCGCTCGGCATCGCGCTCGGCGCGATCCTGTGGGGCTTCCTGGAGCGCGGCACCGGCAAGCTCGAATTCGAGGGGTACGACAAGGAGATCGTCGGCGTCATCCAGGGCGTGATCGTCCTGTGCGTCGTCATCGCCTACGAAGTCGTACGCCGCTACGGCGTCAAGCGCCAGCAGCGGCAGGTCGGCGAGAAGCTCGCCGCCCAGGCCCGTTCCAACGACTCGCAGGAGGTGTCGGCGTGACCGCCACGGCGACTTCCACCCCGCCGCCCGCCGCCCCCAAGGTGACCGGCGGCAAGGGCGGCCGCACCCGCCTCTCCCTCCCCGTCGTCCTGCTGATCGTCGCGGGCGCCCTCCTGGTGCTGTCCGCGGTGCGGGCCGTCACCGGCGCGCAGGACATCACCTCAGCCGGCCAGATCAGCGCCGCGCTGTCCATGGCCGTACCGATCGGCCTGGCCGGTCTGGGCGGCCTGTGGGCCGAGCGCGCCGGCGTGGTCAACATCGGCCTGGAAGGCATGATGATCCTCGGCACCTTCTTCGGTGCCTGGGCCGGCTGGCAGACCAACCCCTGGCTCGGCGTCCTCGCCGGTGTGCTGGGCGGCATGTTCGGCGGTCTGCTGCACGCGATCGCCACCGTCTCCTTCGGCGTCGACCACATCATCTCCGGTATCGCGATCAACATCCTGGCGCTCGGTGTCACCACCTACTTCGCCAAGCTGTGGTTCAACACCGGTGAGGCGGCGGAGCGGGGCGGCAGCCCCAAGCAGTCCCCGCCCGCCGAGGACATCACCTCGGTGACCGTGCCGGGCCTCTCCGACGCCCTGCACTCGGTCGAGACCCACCACTGGTTCTTCGTCTCCGACCTCGCGGGCATCCTCGGTGGCCTGGTCACCAACGTCTCGCTGCTGACGATCGTCGCCGTGCTGCTGTTCGCCGCCACCTTCTGGGGCCTGTGGAAGACCTCGTTCGGGCTGCGGCTGCGCTCCTGCGGCGAGAACCCGATCGCCGCCGAGTCGCTGGGCGTCAACGTCTACAAGTACAAGTACATCGCCGTGGTCGTCTCGGGCGGCATGGCCGGACTGGGCGGCGCGTTCCTGTCGCTGGTCACCTCGCACATCTACAACGAGGGCCAGACCGGCGGCCGTGGCTTCATCGGCCTCGCGGCGATGATCTTCGGCAACTGGCGGCCGGGCGGACTGGCCATGGGCGCGGGCCTGTTCGGCTTCGCCGACGCGCTGCAGCTGCGGGCCGGCGGCGAGTCGGTGCACGCGCTGCTGCTGGTGCTGCTGGTGGTGCTGGCCGGGCTCGCCGGCTGGAAGGCGTACCGCAAGAGCTACCTCACGGCCGCCATCAGCGCGGTCGTCGCGGCCGGGGTCCTGGTCTGGTACCTCGGTACGGACACCGTCCCGACCGAGTTCGTCAGCGCCACGCCGTACGTGGTGACGCTGCTGGTGCTGTCGCTGTCGGCGCAGCGGCTGCGGATGCCCAAGGCGGACGGCATGCGCTACCGGAAGGGCCAGGGCAAGTGACGGCCGCCGCCGACTGGGAGGCCCTGCGGACCGCCGCCCGGGACGCCATGTCCCACGCGTACGCGCCGTACTCGGGCTACCCGGTCGGCGCGGCCGCGCGGGTCGACGACGGACGCCTGGTCACCGGCTGCAACGTGGAGAACGCCTCGTACGGCATCGGCCTGTGCGCCGAGTGCGGGCTGGTCTCCCAGCTCCAGGCGACCGGCGGCGGCCGGCTGACGCACTTCGTGTGCGTGGACGGCCGCGGCGAGGTCCTGGTGCCGTGCGGCCGGTGCCGGCAGCTGCTGTACGAGTTCGGCGGCGACGAACTGCTGCTGGAAACCCCTCAAGGGGTGCTCACCCTCGCCGAGATGCTCCCGCAGGCGTTCGGCCCGCAGCACCTCGCGTAACACAACGGACGACCCTTCCGCCCGGCGCACGGGCGGAGGGGTCGCCTCACTCTGGAAGGAACCCCAAGGCCATGGACGCGATTTCCGTCATCCGCACCAAGCGGGACGGCGGCGAGCTGAGCCCCGCGCAGATCGACTGGGTCATCGACGCGTACACGCGCGGCGAGGTCGCCGACGAGCAGATGTCGGCGCTGGCGATGGCGATCCTGCTGAACGGCATGAACCGTACGGAGATCGCCCGCTGGACCGCCGCGATGATCGCCTCCGGTGAGCGGATGGACTTCTCCTCGCTCTCCCGCCCGACCGCCGACAAGCACTCCACCGGCGGTGTCGGCGACAAGATCACCCTCCCGCTGGCCCCGCTGGTCGCCGCGTGCGGCGCGGCCGTGCCGCAGCTCTCCGGCCGGGGCCTGGGCCACACCGGCGGCACGCTGGACAAGCTGGAGTCCGTCCCCGGCTGGCGGGCCCTGCTGTCCAACGAGGAGATGCTGCACGTCCTGGACACCACCGGCGCGGTCATCTGCGCGGCCGGCGACGGGCTGGCCCCCGCCGACAAGAAGCTGTACGCGCTGCGCGACGTCACCGGCACGGTCGAGGCCATCCCGCTGATCGCCTCCTCGATCATGTCCAAGAAGATCGCCGAGGGCACCGGCTCGCTGGTCCTCGACGTGAAGGTCGGCTCCGGCGCCTTCATGAAGAACATCGAGGACGCCCGCGAGCTGGCCTCCACGATGGTGGCCCTCGGCACCGACAGCGGGGTGCGGACCGTGGCGCTGCTGACCGACATGTCGACCCCGCTCGGACTGACCGCGGGCAACGCGCTGGAGGTCCGCGAGTCCGTCGAGGTGCTCGCCGGCGGCGGCCCGGCCGATGTCGTCGAGCTCACCGTCGCGCTCGCCCGCGAGATGCTCGACGCGGCCGGCGTCAAGGACGCCGACCCGGCCAAGGCCCTCGCCGACGGCTCCGCGATGGACGTGTGGCGCCGGATGATCGCCGCCCAGGGCGGCGACCCGGACGCGGCCCTCCCGGTCGCCCGCGAGCGCCACGTGGTCACCGCACCCGCCTCCGGCGTGCTGACCCGCCTCGACGCCTACGGTGTGGGCGTCGCCGCCTGGCGCCTGGGCGCGGGCCGTGCCCGCAAGGAGGACCCGGTGCAGGCGGGCGCGGGCGTCGAGCTCCACGCCAAGCCCGGCGAGACGGTCACCGCGGGTCAGCCGCTGCTGACCCTGCACACGGACACCCCGGAGAGGTTCGCCTACGCGCTGGAGTCGCTGGAGGGCGCGTACGACATCGCCCCGGCGGGCACGGCGTACCAGGCCTCCCCGGTGGTCCTGGAGCGCATCGCCTGAGACTCGCGCCACGGGACGGGACCGGTGGAAGCCACCGGTCCCGTCCGCGTACACCGATGAGTTCCGGCCCCGGCCGTGGTCTGCCCCCTGTGGATGCCATGGACCCGATCGTCCTCACCGTGACCGGACCGGTGTCGCCGGCCGACGCGCCGCGCCTCTGCGCCGAGCTGGCCGCGCGCCTCGACGGCCGGGCCCGGGGCGGTGAGGTGGTGTGCGACGTCACCGGCGTCGTCCGGCCGGACCTGGCCGTCGTCGACGTCCTGGCCCGGCTGCTGCTCACCGCCCGCGGAGCCGGCCACCGGCTGGCGCTCCGGGGCACCGGGCGGCAGCTGCGGGCGCTGCTGGAGCTGGTGGGGCTGACCGGCCGGCTCCGTGACGTCAGCCCGCCGGCCGGTCCGGGAGGTCGAACAGCGGGAACCAGCGCTTGACGTCCAGGAACGAGGTGATCCCCGAGACCTTGCCGTCCACGATCTCGACGACCATGAGGGCCCACGGGCTGAACCCGCCCTCCGGATCCGGGTGGTAGTGGGCGAACGCCGGGGTGCCGTTGGCCACCACCGGCACCAGCCGCGAGCCGCGGCACACCTCGCCGACGCCCAGCATCCAGCCCACGATGTCGTCGTGGCCGCGCAGCCACAGGTCGTAGGGCGGCATCGACAGGGTGGCGTCCTCGTGCAGCAGCGCGGTCAGGGCCGTCATGTCGTAGCCCTCGAACGCCGCCACGTACCGCTCCAGCAGCCTGCGCTGCTCCTCGTCCAGCGGGTCGGCCGTGTCGGTCCTGGCCGGTTCCGAGTCGGCGAGTGTGGCCCGCGCCCGCTGGAGGGCGCTGTTCACCGACGCGACCGTGGTGCCCAGCAGTTCGGCCACCTCGCTGGCCTTCCACGCCAGCACCTCGCGCAGGATCAGCACCACCCGCTGCTTGGGCGGCAGGTGCTGCAACGCCGCGACGAACGCCAGGCGCACGGTCTCCCGCGCCACCGCCGTCTCGGCCGGGTCGGCGACCGCCGGCAGCACCCGGGCGTCCGGCACCGGCTCCAGCCAGGTGACCTCCGGCCGGGCGGTGAGCCGGGCCCGGGCCACCGGCGTGGGCGCCGTCAGGTCCATCGGGCGGGCCCGTCGGTTGCCCGCGTTCAGCGCGTCCAGGCACACGTTCGTCGCGATGCGGTACAGCCAGGAGCGCAGGCTGGAGCGGCCCTCGAAGGTGTCGAAGCCGCGCCAGGCCCGGACCATGGTGTCCTGGACGGCGTCCTCCGCCTCGAAGGCCGATCCGAGCATGCGGTAGCAGTAACCGGTCAGCTCGGTCCGGTACTCCTCCAGGCTCGCCACATCACTCATCGCGTCCACCCCTGCAGCTTCCGTCCACTCCCGGACGGAAGCTACCGCAGGGGACCGACAGCGCGGGTCAGGTTCCCGGCTTGCGCCCGTAGACGAACACGTCGTCGCCGTTGCGCAGCATGTTCCAGTACGCCTTGGCGTCCGCCTCGCGCATGTTGACGCAGCCGGCCGAACCCGGCGGGTTCCACATCGACTTGGTGACCGAGTGGAACGCCTGCCCGCCGTCGAAGAACTGGGCGTACGGCATCCACACCTTGTAGAGCGTCGACCAGTGCTTGACGTTGCGGTGGTATATCTTCCGGGCGCCGGTGCGGGTCTCGGCGCCGTCCCGCCCGGTGCGCACCGGCACGGGGCCGTACTTCAGCTTGGCGCCGTCCTGGATCCAGGTCAGCTGCCGCGTCAGGTCCACGCACGCGATGCGGCCCTTGTTGGTCGGGCACAGGCCGGCCTTGTTCGGCGTCCGGCCGGCCGCGCGCTGGGCCAGCATGGTGTTCATCGTCCGCCAGGTCAGCGGCCCGGCGTACCCGGCCGTCGGCGTGATGCCGTGCGTGCGCTGGAAACCCCGGACGGCCCGGCAGTCGGCCGGCGACTGCCTGCCGTCCACCGGCCGCCCCAGGAACTTCTCCACCTGCTTCTGGTGCGGGCCCGTGCCCGACGTGCACGACTCGGCCGCCTGCGCCGGCGTGCTGCCCAGCGCGACCGCCAGCGGCACCACCAGCCCGGTCAGTCCGAGTACCACTCCGGCCCGTTTGCGTACCCCACCCATCGACGCCCCCTCGAATCCTGTTTTCCTTATGCCCGTTGGACGCTCGGGGGAACGGAGTGGTTGTACGTTTCCCCGGACCGGCGTTCCCGCACCCGGGCGCTGTGCGTCCCGTACAGCGTCAGCGAGACGACTCCGAGGACGGCGACCAGCCCCAGCAGCACCGTGCCCGTCCAGCCGCCGGCGTGGAAGGCGACCGCGCCGAGGGTGCCGCCGACGCTGCTGCCCAGGTAGTACGCCGACTGGTAGAGGGCCGACGCCTGCGCCCGGCCCGCCTTCGCGGTACGGCTCACCGACGACGAGGCGACCGCGTGCCCGGCGAAGAACCCGGCCGTGATCAGCACCAGCCCGAGCAGGACGGCGGCGAGCGCGTCCGCGAGCGACAGCAGCAGTCCGGCCGCCGTCGTGGTCACCGCCAGGTACAGCGCCCCGCGCCGGCCCAGCCGGCCGACCAGCCTGCCGGCCGCCGCCGACGAGACCGTCCCGACCAGGTAGACCAGGAACACGGAGCCGATCACACCCTGCGGCAGGGAGAACGGCGCCTCGGCCAGCCGGTAGCCGATCACCGTGTACACCGCGCCGAAGACCGTCATGAACAGCGCGCCGATCGCGTACAGCCGCAGCAGCAACGGGTCGGACAGATGCGTGCGCACCGTCCTGCCCAGCGCCCTGGGGTTCAGCGACCCGGCGGTGAAGTGCCGCGCCCTGGGCAGCATCAGCCGGAACACCACCGCGCACACCAGGGCCATCACCCCGACCGCGCCGAGCGCCGCCCGCCAGCCCCAGAGCTGGGCCACCCAGCCGGTGACGATCCGGCCGCTCATCCCGCCGATGCTGTTGCCCGCGACGAACAGCCCGATCGCGCCGACCAGCGCGCGGGGGCGCACCTCCTCCGCCAGGTAGGCCATGGCCGAGGCCGGCAGCCCCGCCAGGGCCGCGCCCTGCACGGCGCGCAGCGCCACCAGCCACTCCAGGCTCGGCGCGAACGGCACCAGCAGGCCCACGGCGACGGCGACCGCCAGGGACGCGGTCATCATCCCGCGCCGCCCGAACCGCTCGGACAGCGCGCTCAGCGGCAGGACGCACAGGGCGAGCGCGCCGGTCGCGGCGGACACCGTCCAGCTGGCCGCCGACGCGCTCACGCCGAAACCGGCGGACACGGCGGGCAGCAGGGCCTGCGTCGAGTAGAGGAGGGCGAAGGTGGCGACCCCGGCGGCGAAGAGGGCGAAGCTCATCCGGCGGTAACCGGGACGGCGGGGGGCAAGACGCGTGTCGGCGTCCACACCGGGAGCGGTGGACGCCTTGGTACTGGCAGGAGGCATATGTCGACCGTAGGCACCCCCACTTCATGCGTCCAATGCATGGAACGGCTTTAATCGTTCCCATGGCGCATGATCCCAGCTCACGCGAGTGGCTGTCACCGAACAGTAACGAACACGACATGCGGCTGCTGCTCTCGCCGCGCCTCGCCCACTTCGCCGCGGTCGCCCGCCACGAGCACGTCACCCGGGCCGCGCACGACCTGGGCGTGCCGCAGTCGACCCTCTCGCGCGCCATGGTCCGCCTCGAACGGGACCTCGGGGTGGCGCTGTTCGCCCGCAAGGGCCGCACCCTCTCGCTCACCCCGGCCGGCCACACCTTCCTCGCCTCCACCGAACGCGCCCTCGCCGAGGTCGAGCGGGCCGCCGAGACGGTCCGCGCGGACGCCGACCCCGCCGCCGGCCGGGTCGCCTTCGGCTTCCTGCACACCATGGGCTCCGAGACCGTCCCCGGCCTGATCCGGGCCTTCCGCGTCGACCACCCCAAGGTCCGCTTCACCCTGGTGCAGAACTACGGCGAGGCCATGATCGAGCGCCTCCGCGCCGGCGACCTCGACCTGTGCCTGACCTCACCGGTCCCCGACGCCCCCGACCTGACCGCCCGCCGCCTGGACGAGCAGCGCCTGCGGCTGGTCGTGCCGGACGACCACCGGCTGGCCACCCGCAAACGGGTCCGTCTCGCCGAGGCGGCCGACGAAACGTTCGTCACCCTGGAACCCGGCTACGGCCTGCGCCGCATCACCGACGCGCTGTGCGCCGAGGCCGGCTTCACCCCGCGCATCGCCTTCGAGGGCGAGGAGGCCGAGACCCTGCGCGGCCTGGTGGCGGCCGGCCTGGGTGTCGCCCTCCTGCCCCCGCCGGCCGTGGCCCGGCCCGGTGTCGTCGAGCTCACGGTCACCGCCCCGCGCGCGGTCCGCGAGATCGGCGTGGCCTGGCTGGAGGGGCACCGGGACACGCCGCCGGTGGCGGCGTTCAAGAAGTTCCTCCTGTCGCGCCGGGGAAAGCTGCTCACCGAACCGGAGTAGCCGCGCGGCCCGGCCCGCCCGGTCCGCCGGGAGGGGCCCGGCGCGAGGACCCCTACCGCCGCAGCGCGCGCCCGAAGCCCCCGGCCAGCGGCATGCGCAGCCCCAGCGGCGGCGGGGCCGCCAGGGCGTCGGCGACCGGCCGCGAGAACGGGCGCCCCAGCAGCGCGCCCAGGACGAAGTCCGCCGCCAGCGCCTGGACCTCCTCGTGGTGCTGGCGCAGCGCGTGGCCGTCCGAGTGGACCTCGAACCGGCAGGTGTGGCGGTTCACCTTCTTCGCGCGCTCCGCGAGCCGGTAGGACAGCTCCGGGTCCGTACGCGCGTCGTTCGTGCCGTGCGCGATCAGCACGTGGCGCCCCGTCAGCTGCCGTACCGGCTCCGGCGCCGCCGCCACGTCGTGCTCGGGCAGCCACGGCGCCAGCGCCAGCACGGAGTTGACCGCCGTGTGGCCGGCCGCGCGCAGGGCCGCACGCCCGCCCATGCCGTGCCCGGCCAGGCAGATGGGGACGTCGCCGTAGCGGCGCACCACCTCGGAGGCCGCCCACGCCGCGTCGGTGGCGAGCTGGGCGTCGTTGCCGTTCCAGCCGCGTCCGCGGTAGCGCACCACGTGCGCCACCAGCCCCTCGTCCCGCCCGGCCCGGACCAGCCGGCGCGCCAGCGGCAGGGCCGCCGCGTGGGCCAGCGGCGACGCTCGGCGGCCCGACTCGGGGGCCCCGTCCGGCAGGAGCAGCACCACGGCGCCGACCGCCGACGCCGCGCCGGCGGCCGTGACGGCCCGGCCGAGCCGGGGCGCCCGCGCGGCTCCCGTGCCTACGAGTGCGTGTGCGTGGTGTGCCATGGCAGAACAGTCTCAGAAGCCGAGGTGTACGCCACCCGTACGCGTGGTCACCGTTGCGTATCGACAGTCGTGGGCCAGGTCTTCTACGCGCGTAGGGGCTAGAGTTCGCGAATGACGAGCCAGACCCCCGACATTCCCACCACGGACCAGATCCGCCGCGCCCCCAAGGTGCTGCTCCACGATCACCTCGACGGTGGACTGCGCCCCGGCACGGTCATCGATCTCGCCCGTGCGGCGAACTACCGTGCCCTTCCCGAGCACGAGCCCGACAAACTCGGCGTCTGGTTCCGGGAAGCCGCCGATTCCGGCTCCCTGGAACGCTATCTCGAGACCTTCGCGCACACCTGCGCCGTCATGCAGAGCCGCGACGCCCTCGTCCGCGTCGCCGCCGAGTGCGCCGAGGACCTCGCCGAGGACGGGGTGGTGTACGCCGAGGTGCGCTACGCCCCCGAGCAGCACCTGGAAGCCGGTCTCACGCTCGAAGAGGTCGTCGAAGCCGTCAACGAGGGCTTCCGCCTGGGCGAGCGGCGCGCCCGGGAGAACGGGCACCGCATCCGGGTCGGCGCGCTGCTCACCGCGATGCGGCACGCCGCCCGCGCCCTGGAGATCGCCGAACTCGCCAACCGCTACCGCGACGTCGGTGTGGTGGGCTTCGACATCGCGGGCGCCGAGGCGGGCTTCCCGCCCACCCGGCACCTGGACGCCTTCGAGTACCTCAAGCGGGAGAACAACCACTTCACCATCCACGCCGGCGAGGCCTTCGGCCTGCCGTCGATCTGGCAGGCCCTGCAGTGGTGCGGCGCCGACCGGCTCGGCCACGGGGTCCGCATCATCGACGACATCGAGGTCGCGGAGTCCGGCCAGGTCAAGCTCGGGCGGCTGGCCGCCTACGTGCGCGACAAGCGCATCCCGCTGGAGCTCTGCCCGACGTCCAACCTCCAGACCGGTGCCGCCTCCTCGTACGCGGAGCACCCCATCGGGCTGCTGCGCAGACTGCACTTCCGGGCGACGGTCAACACCGACAACCGGCTGATGTCGGGCACCAGTATGAGCCGGGAATTCGAGCTGCTGACCGGGACGTTCGGCTACACGCTCGACGACATGCAGTGGTTCACAGTCAATGCGATGAAATCAGCGTTCATCCCTTTCGATGAACGACTCGCGATGATCAATGACGTGATCAAGCCCGGATATGCCGAGTTGAAGTCCGAATGGCTGTTCAGGCAGACGGCCACCACCAGTGGTTCTGCACCTCGGACGGGCTGAACGGACACGAGGGGAGCGGCCGGGAATTCCCACGACCCGGCCGTTGCGGGTGTTTGCGGGGCGCCCGGAGGGCTGGCTAAGTTGCAGAGCCGCTCATCTCCCCGATTTTCCCGCGAGGACGAAATTCGATGAAGCAGTCCGCTGCCAAGACCCTCGGTGTCGCCGCGCTCGGTGCCGCCTTCGCCGCTACCGCCGCCGGCAGCGCATCCGCCGTCGGCGTCGTACCGACCGGCGCCGTCGTGGAGGCCGTCGCCAAGAGCGCGCTCCCCGTCGCGCAGAGCGCCCTCACCCAGGCCCCCGGCGGGGCCTCCGAGGCGCTGGGCACCGGCCAGGGGCTGGTCGGAGCCGTCACCCAGGGCGCGTCGCTGCCCGGCGTCCCGGTCGACCCCTCCATGCTGGGCGGCCTGCTGGGCGGCCTGCCCGTCGGCGGCCAGCTCGGCCAGGTCGGCGCCGGCGCCTGACCGGCGGCGGGTACCGGACGCCGGTACGCGCAGCGGTGGGGGGCGGCCCCCCGGCGGGGGGGGGCCCCCCCGGGGGGGCGGGGGGGGGGGGGCCCGCCGACCCGCCGGGGGGGCCGGCCGAGACCCCCGCCGGGGCCGCCCCCC